>CALMFH010000154.1 GCA_937864925.1 uncultured Alphaproteobacteria bacterium
TCTCCCAGTCGGGCGAGACCGCCGACACGCTCGCCTCGCTGCGCTACTGCAAGGCGCACGGCCTCGCCACCGCGGCGGTGGTCAACGTGCCGACCTCGACGATCGCGCGCGAGTCCGACGTCGTCTATCCGACGCTCGCCGGTCCGGAGATCGGTGTCGCCTCGACCAAGGCCTTCACCTGTCAGCTGGCGGTGCTCGCCTCCCTGGCGGTGGCGGCGGGCCGCGCCCGCGGCATCCTCGCCGAGAGCGACGAGAAGACCCTGGTCCGCGCCTTCGCCGAACTGCCGGGACTGGTCTCGCGTGCGCTGCGGCTGGAACCGGAAGTCGAACGGCTCGCCCGCCGGATCGCCAAGGCCAAGGACGTCATCTATCTCGGCCGCGGTTCGAGCTTCCCCCTGGCTCTCGAGGGCGCTCTGAAGCTCAAGGAGATCTCCTACATCCATGCCGAGGGCTATGCCGCCGGCGAGCTCAAGCACGGGCCGATCGCACTGATCGACGAAACCATGCCGGTGATCGTCATCGCACCGCACGACCGGATCTTCGAGAAGACCGTCTCCAACATGCAGGAGGTGGCGGCGCGCGGTGCCCGCATCGTGCTGATCACCGACGAGAAGGGCGCGGCTGCAGCGGCGATTCCCACCCTCGAAACCATCGTCCTGCCGGACATGGCGGCGACGGTGACCCCCCTCGTCTACGCCGTGCCGGTCCAGATGCTCGCCTATCACACCGCCGTGTTCATGGGCACGGACGTCGACCAGCCGCGCAATCTGGCGAAATCGGTCACGGTGGAATAGTGACCGGCCGAACCCTCGGCCGGCCGCGTCGCGCCGGCGCGGCCGTGTCTTTCCCGTCTCACGCGACGGCGGAAAGGGAGGTGGCGCGCCGAACCGTGTCGACGATCCGATCGCGGTCGCCGGTCGGGGGGGGCGGATCGTTCGCCGGCGAAGGATGACGGTGCTGTCGTCAGGCGGCGTCGGCGGCTCTGACGTCGCGGCGGCGAGGCCCGGCCGGATCGATCCAACGCTTCAACTTCTTGGCGATCAGGTTGCGGGCCAGCAGCAGGCGCAGCATGGCGGCGCCGCGCGGACCGAACTCCTCGGCGATCAGCCACATCGGTTCGGCGACGACACCGAAGGAGAACTTGTAGGGCTCCGAGCCGATGGTGAAATCGAATTCGCCGAGCCCGCGACCGGTCGCCCAGGCGATGGCGTCTTCGATCAGCAACAGGCCGGGCGACCAGTTCTTGAAGTGCTCGTCGTGACCGATGGCGAGCAGGCGGAAGGCGTCAGCCTCGACCAGACCGAAACCGGCGGCGATCGGTTCGCCGTCGAGGGTGAGCCGGATCACCCGCGCCGGATCTCCGGCGGAGGCGAGACAGCGATAGAAATCGTCGATGGTGGGACGCTCGCCGTAGCGTTCGCCCCGCCACACGAGCAGCCGTTCGAGTGCCGGCGCCGCCGTCTCGCCGGTGTCGACGACGAATTCCAGCCGTCCCTTGCGGGAGAGCTTGCGCCGTTTACGGTCGAGGGAACGGGCCATGGTCTGGCAGAAACGGGTGGCGCGGAGCGTCGCGTAGTCGGCATCGAGGCGCAACGGATGACGCACGACGTGCGATCGCCGCAGGCCGGGAAGGACGAGCAGCGGATCGACACGATCGCCGAGGGCAGCCGGGAGTTTGTCGATCATCAGGAAGGTGGCGTCGTCGGGCAGCGCCGCGACGATCCGGGTCCAGAGCGAGCGCATCTCCGTCGGAGACGGGCGGAAGTCGGGAGCGGCGAAAGAGGCGTTGTAGTCGCAGACGCCGAGATCGAGCGGCGCCCAATAGGGGGTGGCGCCGAAGCTTTCGAGCATCAGCGGCAGAGCGAAGAGCGGTCGGCCGGTCGCCGCGCTCTCGACCAGCACGACCACGGTCCGTCGCCCGGCGCGATCGCCCGCCGCCAGCCAGCAGTCGGTCCAGGTGGCGTGCTGGAAGGCGGTCGGACGCATGTCGTCGGGCAGTGCGGCGAGCACGTTCCGAACCGCAACGGCGCCGCTCACCACCCGAACCCGCGTTTCGATCGCGGTCATCCCATCTCTCCCCGATCGGCCGTCGGCCGGTCCGCCTCTTCGTCCCTAGTCGACGCATCCTGCCACAGGGGGCTGAACAGGTGGTTACGGAGCGGGAATGTCGACCGGTCGACGCGCTGCGCGTGTCGTCAGTCGCCGACCGGACCGAGCCGGGCGCGAGCTCGCGCGAAACCGGCGGCGGTGCCGCGCGCCAGACCGGCGGCCAGCCGGCGGGCGCCGAGGAGCCTCAGGATCAACGAGCCGCGCAGCCGCAGGGACGACCGGATCTCCCACAGGCGTTCGCTCGCGACACCGAAATCGAACTTGTACGGCTCGGAGCCGATGGTGAAGTCGAAGACGTCGAGACCCTCGCAGCAGGCCCAGCCGATCATCTCGTCGATGGCGAGGAGGCCGGGTGACCAGTTCTTCCACTGCGTGTCGAAGGCGGTGACGAGGAGCCGGAGAGCCCCGTCGCAGACGATGGCGTAGCACCCGGCGACGGCCGTTCCGTCGAGGCGGAGCATGCCGACGCGGGCGAGATCACCGTCGTCGAGGAGGCGGCGGTAGAAATCGGTGGTGATCGGCCTGGTGTCGTAGCGGCGTTCGCGCCACCGCATCAGTTGCTCGAGATGGGGCGCCGCCCGTGCACCGGAAAGGACGATGAAATCGAGCGTGCCGCGCCGGCCGAGTTTGCGATGCTTGCGGGCGAGCGAGCGGCCCGCACGGTAGCGCGCGCGGACGGCGGCGAGGCCGTCGGCGAGCGCCAACGGGTGGCCGACGAAGCGCGACGGGCGCGGTCGAGCGAGGTCGAGCAGCGGATTGCGTCGGCCGGCGATCCGTTCGGGGATCTTCTCGAGGAAGATCATGTCGCCCAGCGGCAACCGTTCACGGACCTGCGCCCAGATCCGGCGCATGACCTGCGGCGGCGGCCGGAAGTCGGGAGCGAGCAGGGGGGCGTTGTAGTCCGAGACGCCGTCGTCGAGCGCTGTCCAACAGGGCACGCCGGAGCGCGTGTCGAGCATCAGCGGCAGAACGAAGAGGACGGCACCGGTCGATGCGTCGGTCACCGTCACCAGCGCCAGAGTCGGCCGGGTCTCGGCATGGGCGGCGAGCCACGCACCGATCCAGCTCGCCTGCTGGAACGGCCCGCGCAGCAGCTCGGTCGGTAGCCCCCGCAACTGTTCTTCGACGGTGCGCACATCCGTTACAACGCGGACGCGATGGTCCATCGTCTGCATCGAACCGGATCCCCCGAGCCCCGCATTTCCAGATGCCACGCCATCAAATTGCACGAAACGCGGCGCCGAGGCGAGGGGCGGTCGGAGGAAACTGCGCGCCGTGGTTACGAACGCCTGCGGTGTCACGTCCCGGTCACATGGCGAACCACGCATTTGTCGCGATGCGAAAAGGCGATAGTCTCTCGCCGGCGAGGCGGCGGAGGGCCGTGATGGACGACAGGACCGACATACCCGCGTTGCAACCGACCTGGGCGGCGCGGCTCCGTAATCACTTCGTCACCGGTCTGGTGGTGGTCGGTCCGCTCGCCATCACCGTCTACATCGCGCGCGGATTCCTCGAATGGGTCGACGCCACGGTGAAGCCGCTGATCCCGTCGGCGTGGAATCCGGACAGCTACCTGCCTTTCGCCGTGCCCGGTTTCGGCCTGGTGGTCGCCCTCATCGGCCTCACCGCCCTCGGTGCCCTCACCGCCAGCCTGGTCGGCCGGACGCTTCTCTCCTACGGCGAGGACCTGGTCGGCCACCTGCCATTCGTCCGTCCGGTCTACAAGACCCTGAAACAGATCTTCGAAACCTTCGTTTCGTCGCGCGACCAGTCGTTCCGCGAGGTCGGCCTGATCCAGTGGCCGCGACCGGGGATCTGGTCGCTGGTCTTCGTCTCCGGGCCGACCAGAGCCGAGGTGGCGGCGCGGCTCAACGAGGTGCGGCCGGAGGTCGCGGTCGACGATTGGCTCACCGTCTTCATACCGACGACACCGAATCCGACCGGCGGCTACATCATGTTCCTGCCGAAGTCCGAGGTGCGCATCCTCGACATGAACACGGAGGACGCCGCCAAGTTCATCATCTCGGGCGGCATCGTCACACCGGACTGGGTGCCGAGTGCGGACCCGGCGGGGCCGCTTCCCCCACCGTTCGGCGAAGCGGCGGAGCGGACCCGTTCGACCGCGGCCGGATGAGGCGGTTCGCCATCAGCCCGCTTTGATCAGGCGGACACCCTGATCCTGATCGAAGAGATGGAGAAGGACACGCAGCGCCCGGCCGCGATCGCTGGTCAGATCGGGATCGCGGGCGAGGATCAGGCGGGCATCGTCGCGGGCGGTCTCCAGCAGATCGGCGTGGAGATCGAGCCGAGCGAGGCGGAAGCCGGGCAGGCCCGACTGCTTCGTCCCCAACACCTCGCCGCCACCGCGCAGTTTCAGGTCCTCCTCGGCGATGAGGAAACCGTCCTCGGTCGCCCGCATGATCTCGAGCCGCGCCTTCGCCGTCTCGGTCAGCGGCGCCTTGTAGACGAGCAGGCAGGAGGACGCCTCCGAGCCGCGCCCGACCCGGCCGCGCAACTGGTGCAGTTGGGCGAGGCCGAAGCGTTCGGCGTGTTCGATCACCATGATCGTCGCATCCGGCACGTCGACGCCGACCTCGATGACGGTGGTGGCGACCAGGAGCCGGGTCTCACCTTCCTGGAAGGCGCGCATCGCCGCGTCCTTTTCCTCCGCCTTCATCCGCCCGTGGACGAGGCCGACGACCGGCCCGAGGGTGCGGGAGAGATCCGCGAAGCGCGCTTCCGCCGCGGCGAGATCCAGCGTCTCGCTCTCCTCGACCAGTGGCGACACCCAGTAGACCTTCTGCCCCTCGGCGATGGCGCGACCGAGGGCATCGACGATCTCGCCCATACGATCGGCCGAGGCGAGGCGGGTGGCGATCGGTTGCCGGCCGGCCGGCTTCTCGGTCAGCCGCGACACGTCGAGATCGCCGAAGAAGCTCATCATCAGGGTGCGTGGGATCGGCGTCGCGGTCATCACCAGCAGGTCGGTGGCGCGGCCTTTGGCGGTCAGTGCCAGACGTTGGTGGACGCCGAAGCGGTGCTGCTCGTCGACCACGGCGAGACCGAGGTCGGCGAAGTCGACAGGCCCCTGGAAGAGCGCGTGGGTGCCGACCAACAGGCGGATGGTGCCGTTCGCCAGACCTTCGAGGACACGCTCGCGTTCTCTGCCCTTCTCGCGCCCGGTGAGGATCGCCCAATCGATGCCGGCGGCCTCCGCCAGCGGGGCGAGCGAGCGGGCGTGCTGGCGGGCGAGGAGGTCGGTCGGCGCCATGATCGCCGCCTGACCACCGGCTTCGATCGCCATGGCGCAGGCCAGAACGGCGACCAGGGTCTTGCCGGCGCCGACATCGCCCTGGAGCAGGCGCAACATGCGTTCCGGGGTGGCGAGATCGCGTCGGATGTCCTCGACCGCTGCCTCCTGCGACCCGGTGAGCCGATAGGGCAGCGCATCGAGGATGCGGTCGGTCAGCACACCCGTGGCGATCCGCGGCGTCTTGGTGGCGCGTTTGGCCGAGGCGCGGACCAGAGAGAGGGTCAACTGTTGGGCGAGGAACTCGTCGTAGGCGAGACGCGCCAGTGCCGGAGCGTCGGCCCCCTCGCCGGGGATGCCCTCCGGGTGGTGGACCGCCACGAGTGCGGCCCGGAAATCGGGGGAGCGGTGGCGGGCGAGCCAGTCGGGATCCTGCCATTCGGGGAGCCTCGGGCAATGATCGAGCGCCGCCTTCACGGTGCGGCCGATGGCGCGCGAGGTCAGGCCCTCGGTCTGGGGATAGACCGGTTCGACCAGCGGCAGTTTCTCGAACTCCGCCTCGGTCACCACGTGGTCGGGGTGAACCATCTGCGGCGCGCCGTTGAACCACTCGACCTTGCCCGACACCCAACGCTTTTCGCCCTCCGGCAGGAGCTTCGCCAGCCAGTCGGCGCGCGGCGAGAAATAGACGAGGGCGATCTCCCCGGTCTCGTCCCAGCCGTAGACCTTGTAGGGAGCGCGGGAATGGCGTGGCGGCGGGCGATGGCGATCGATGGTCAGATGCAGGGTGACGATCGCCCCTTCCGGGGCGCGGGCGACGCCGGGGCGCAGGCGGCGGTCGACGATACCGGTCGGCAGATGGAAGAGCAGGTCGACCAGCCGCGCTCCGGCGCCCGCCTCGACCGCGACGCCGTCCAGCAGCCGGTCGTAGAGCGCCGCCGTCTTCGGTCCGACGCCGGGGAGGCCGGTCAACGAGGCGAAGAGGGGCGTGAGGATGTCGGGACGCATCGCGGCTCGCCGGCGTTCGGGATCGAGGTTCCTCGAACCGGTTGTAGCAGGCGGCCGGCACCGCGGGGAGGGGTGCGTCTCAACCCATCCACTGAGAGACGGGGGCGGCGGCGTCCTGCAGCGGTTGGCTGATCACGTCGAGGAGGACCGGCCCGTCGTGGGCGAGGGCCTTCGCCAGGGTCGAAGGCAGTTCGCGCGGATCCTCGACGCGGAACGAGGTCACGCCGTAGGCGGCCGCGATGCGGGCGTGATCGGTGCGCTCGAAGTCGACCGAGAAGTAGCGGGCGCCGTAACCGGCACGCTGGCTCGCCTTGATCCAGCCGAACACCGCATTGGAGACGACGATCATCGTGACCGGCAGCTTCAGGCGGGCGAGCGTCTCGAGTTCGCCGACGGTGAAGCCGAAGGCGCCGTCGCCCATGACGGCCACGACGCGGGCGTCGGGGCGGCCGATCTTGGCGCCCGCCGCCGCCGCCATCGAATAGCCCAGAGCTCCGTGGGCGCGGTTGGTGACGAAGTGGCGGCCGGGGCGGCGCAGTTCGAAATAGGCCGAGACATAGGGGCAGGGCGTCCCGGGGTCGGCGACGACGATCGCGTCGTCGGGGAGCGCCGCGGCGAGGTCGCGGATCAGCCGTTCCGGCCGGATCGGCGTGGCGTCGTCGGCGGCGAGCAGACCGAAGGCCGCCCATTTCGACCGTTTGGCCTCGGCCACCGACGCACGGCCGGCGCCGTCGCGCTCCGGCCGTCCGGCGAGGCGGTCGGCGACCGCGAGGTCGAGGGCTTCGAGGGCGAGGCGGGCGTCGCCGACCAGGGCGACCTCGGTCGGGTAGTTGGTGGCGATCGCCGCCGGATCGACGTCGATGTGGACGATCGGCACGGTCGGCGCCGGGTGGCGCCAATGTTCGGTCGAGGTCGAGCCGGCGCGGCAGCCGACGATCACCACCAGATCGGCGGCGTCGATCACCGCGCGGGTGGCGAGAACGCCGCCGTTCGAGCCGACCACGCCGGCACAGAGCGGATGGGTCTCGGCCAGCGCCCCCTTGCCGCTCACCGTGGTGGTCACCGGCGCGTCGAGCCGTTCGGCCAGCGCCATGAGCGCCTCGCTCGCCCCGGCCGCGATCACCCCGCCACCGACCAGGAACACCGGCCGGCGAGCGGCGACCAGTCGATCCGCGGCGCGTTCGACGTCTTCGGCCGCCGGGGCCGAGCGCCACGACGGGGCGCGGCCGTGCTCGGCCTGGGTCCAGATCTCGCTCGCCGGCACCACGCCGGTCTGGACGTCGAACGGCAGGCCGATGTGGGCCGAACCGGGCTTGCCGGTGGTCATGGCGCGGAAGGCGGCGCGAACCGCACGCGGCAGGTCGGCCGAACGGTCGAGAACGGTGTTCCACTTGGTCAGCGGCCGATAGAGGCCCCGCTGGTCGAGTTCGGTCAGCGGAAAGCGGCCGCGCGCCGAGACCGAGACGTCGGAGGTGATGCCGAGCACCGGGACCGAGCTCTCGTTGGCCTCGACGATGCCGGGCAGCAGATAGGTGGCGCCGCCGCCGCTCGGCCCCTCGCAGACGCCGACCCGGCCGGTCACCCGGGCATAGCCGTCGGCCATGTAGGCGGCCGAGCGCTCGTCGCGAGTGAGCACGTGGCGGATGCCGCGACCGTCGCGGAAGAAGGCGTCGTAGAGCGGCAGCGAGGTGTCGCCGCACAGGCCGAAGACGGTGTCGACGCCATGGAGCTCGAGCATCCGCAGTAGAGCTTCGGCGCCGGTGAGTTCGTTGCTCATGGTCCCTCATCGGAAGCGGATCGGGCGGCGGTCGGGTTCGGGATCAGGCTAGTGCACCGGCTCGGTCCGACGCAACCGGCCACGGGCCTATCGGCCGGCGCCCCCGATCCGGCGATAGAAGCCGCCGAGCAGCAGCGGCGTCAGGTACATCGGCAACTGGTAGCAACCGACGAAGAGCATGATCGGTTCGATGATCGTATCCGGCAGCGCCGTCATCAGCAGGATGAAGTTGCGGTTGCCGCTGGCGATGCCGATCGCGGCGGCGGCCCGCGTGGCGCCGGCGCGGGCGGTGAGGGCGGCGCCGATGATCTGGAGGACGAAATTGGCGGCGAAGGCGGCGACCGTGGTCACGGCGACGAGCCCGGGATCACGGCGGATCTCCAGCGCGATCGCCTCCATCACGCCGATGACGACGACGGCGAAGACCAGGGTCGACAGCCCGTCGATCACCGCGGTGCGGGCGGGCGAGAGGTCGGGCGACAGACGGGCGCGGGCGAGGAAGCCGACCGCAGCGGCGGCGCCGATCAGGCCGGCGAGGCGGAGCGCGGCGGGCGCCACCGCGGCGGGATCGCCGAGGTCACCGGAGGCGAGGAAGACCGGCACCACCGTCACAGGCAGGAGTGCGGTCGAGATTACGACGATCCGCAGTGCCGGGGCGGGGTCACCGCCGACCAGGATGGTGAGGTTGGGTGCGCCGGCGATCGGGGCCGTCGTGGTCATGATCAGCAGCGCCAGAGCGAGCGGTCCGGTGAGGCCGAAGCCGCGTTCGACGGCGAGCACGCCGAGCGGTACCGCGATCTGCAGGAGGGCGACGAGCAGAAGCGTCGAGGCCATCGCCGCCAGTGCCCCCCAGGCCGCGCGCGCCCCGATGCGGAAGGCGGCGATCGCCAGGAGGATGGCGATGAGGGTGCCGATGTGCGGCCGGATCGCCCCGGCGAGACTCGGCGAGACGATGCCGGCGGTGAGTCCGACGACCAGCACCGCCCGGCCGTGGCGGGCGACGGCGGCGAGTGGGATCGCGAGGCCGGCTTCCCGGCTCATCCCGGTGCCAGGGTGAGGTGGGTCGGCAGCCAGGTGGCGAGCTCGGGGAAGAGCAGCATGATGAAGACCATGAGGTTCATGATCAGGAACATCGGGAATGCCGATTTCGCCACGAAGCCCATCTGATGGCCGGTCATCCCCTGCATGACGAAGAGATTGAAGCCGACCGGCGGAGTGATCTGCGCCATCTCGACGACCAGCACGATGAACACCCCGAACCAGATGACGTCGATGCCGACGTCGCGGATCATCGGTTCGACGATCGAGATGGTCAGCACCACCGAGGAGATACCGTCGAGGAAGCAGCCGAGGATGATGTAGAAGACCAGGAGCGCCATGATCAGTTGGAACTTGGTCAGATGCAGCGAGCCGATCCAGTTGGCGAGCGTCCGCGGCAGGCCGGTGAAGCCCATCGACAGCGACAGGAAGGCCGCGCCGCACAGGATGAGGGCGATCATCGCCGAGACACGGGTTGCGCCGAGCAGACTGTCGAGGAACGACTTGAAGGTCAGCGACCCCTGCGCCGCGGCCAGCACCAGCGAGCCGAGGACGCCGATGGCAGCGGCTTCCGTCGCGGTGGCGAGGCCGGCGTACATCGAGCCGATCACCGCCAGGATGAGCAGGATCACCGGGATCAGGAAGCGCGAGCGCGCCACCCGTTCGGCGAATGTCATCGGCGGTTCCGGGGTCGGGGCGTAGTCCTTCGACATCTTCACCCAGATCACCAGATAGCCCATGAACAGGGCGGCGAGCACCAGGCCGGGGAAGATGCCGGCCATGAACAGCTTGGTGATCGATTCGTTGATGGTCACGCCGTAGACGATCAGGGTCAGCGACGGCGGGATCATCAGTCCGAGGGTGGCGGCGCCGGCGAGCGTGCCGATCACCATCCGCTCGGGATAGCCGCGCTTCTGCAACTCCGGCACGGTCATCTTGCCGACGGTGGTCAGCGTCGCGGCGGAGGAGCCGGAGACCGCGGCGAAGATGGTGCAGCCGACGATGTTGGTGTGGAGGAGCCCGCCCGGCAGCCGCGCCATCCACGGCGCCAACCCCTTGAACATGTCCTCCGACAATCGTGTTCGGAACAGGATCTCGCCCATCCAGATGAACAGCGGCAGCGCGGTCAGCGACCACGACGAGGAGGTGGACCACATGGCGGTGATCATCGCGTCGCCGACCGGACGGGCGGTGAACAACACCATTCCGACCCAGGCGACGCCGGCCAGCGCCAGACCGATCCACACACCGGTGCCGAGCAGGAAGAACAGCACCACCAGGAAGAGAAGGGTGAACTCGAGCTGTTCCATGCCGGTTCACTCCACCTGGACGGTATCTTCGGCGCCCGAGCCGATGCCCGAGGTGCCGGTGACGAGGTAGCGGACGAAATTGTCGACGAAGGCGACGGCGAACAGCACCGCGCCGACCGCCATGGTCATCTGCGGGATCCACAGCGGCGTGGCGTCGAGACCCTGGCTGAGATCACCGAGCTTCCACGACCAGTAGACCGCCTTGCAGGCGAACCAGGCGATGTAGCCGGAGATGGCGCAGCCGACGGCGAGCGCCCAGATCTCCAGCGGCCGATGCAGGCGCGGGAAGATCTCGTGGATCATCGTCACCCGGATGTGCGAACCGCGGTTCAGCGCCGCGGCGAAGGCGAGGAAGGACGAGGCCGCCATCAGGTAGCCGGCATAGTCGGTCGAGCCGCGCAGCGACACCCCCGACCAACGGGCGACCATCTGCGCGACGATGATGGTGAAGACGCCGAGGAGGGAGAGCGCCGCCATGGCGCCGGCGACGAGATAGAGCGCGTCGAGTACGGCGCGCAGGAGACGGGCGATCGCCATCGCAGGATCCGAGCGGGAGGGAGGGGGACGCGGGCACCGGTCACGCCCGCGTCCAGGTCGCGGATGCCGATCACTTCGCCTCGTAGGCGTCGACGATCGCCTTGCCGCCGGCACCGGCCTTGGCCGCCCATTCGGCGGTCATGGTCTTGCCGTAGGCGTCGAGTTCGGCCTTGAGGGTGGCGTTCGGCTTGCCGACCGTCATCTTGTTGGCGGCGAGCGCGTCGATGTACTTCTGGGTCAGCGCCCGAGACTTGGCGAGGCCTTCGGTCGCGGCCTGTTCACCGCACTTCAACATCGCCGCCTGATCGGCCGCGGAGAGCTTGGCGAAGGCGTCCTTGTTGGCGAAGACGACGTTGCGCGGCAGCCAGGCGTCGACCTCGTAGAAGTGGGTCATGTATTCCCACGCCTTGACGTCGAAGCCGGTCGAGCCGGAGGAGATGAAGCTGTCGGCGACGCCGGTGGCCAGTGCCTGGGACAGGTCGGCCGCCTCGATCTGCACCGGGATCATGCCGGCGAGCTCGGCGATACGGGCGGTGGCGACCGAGTAGGAGCGGAACTTGACACCCTTGAGGTCGGCGACCGAGTTCACCGCCTTCTTGGTGTAGAGGCCCTGCGGCGGCCACGGCACGGCGTAGACGTAGACGAGGTTCTGGCTGGCGAAGAGCTTCTCGAGCTCCGGCCGCGCCGCCTTCCACAGCTTCTCCGAGGCGTCGAAGCTCGACGCCAGGAAGGGGATGGAGTCGACGCCGAACAGGGCGTTCTCGTTGGCGTGCGCCGAGATCAGGCGCTCACCGATCGGCGCCTGCCCGGTCTGGACGGCGCGCTTGATGTCGTTGCCCTTGAACAGGGCGCCGTTGGGATGGACGGTGACGTCGACGCGACCGGCGGTGGCGCCTTTGACGCAGGCGCCGAAGGCGACCGCCGTCTCGGTGTGGAAATTGGTCGCGGGATAGGCGGCCGGCAGATCCCAGTTCTCTGCGAGGGCCGCGCCGCTCCCCAGACCCGATGCCGCCGCCGCGATCGCCGCAAGAACCGTCTTCGAAACCTTCATGTCGACCACTCCTTCGAAACCGTCGGTCTGCGCCGACCTCGTGCCGTCCGGGTCTTCGGCTCGGTTCCCGGAACCCCGGCCATCGGAAAAAATCGTGTTCGTAGACACGCGTAAGCGGATCATGCGGTAAACGAAGGGGCGGTCAAGCGGCAATTTTTCGCTCTGCCGAGGGTCACGGTGCAGCCCGGTGAGGGGTGCGGCGCGGGTGAAGCGGCGCGACCGACGGGCGCGGCGAGAGGGATTGCAACATCGTCGGAATTGCCGTCATCTCGGGGAACATTCGCGGGCGAACGGCGGTCGAGCGACACGGACGCGACCGCTCGGGGAGGTCTCCACATGGGCGAGCGGGTCGTGGTCGTCGGCGCAGGGGCGGTCGGGGCGGCCGCGGCGATCGAAGCGGTGCGTCGCGGCTTCGACGTCGCCCTGGTCGAACCCGGAGATCCCGGTGGCGATCAGGCGGCGAGCTACGGCAACGCCGGCTGGCTGTCGGTGCAGTCGGTGATCCCGCCCTCCGAACCGGGGGTGTGGAAGAAGATCCCCGGCTATCTCCTCGATCCGCTCGGCCCCCTCGCCATCCGGCCGTTCCACCTGCCCGGCATCGCGCCCTGGCTCGTCCGCTACATGGCCTCGGGCTGGACACGGGCACGGATCCGCGCCATCGCCGGCATGTTGCGGCCGCTGCTCGCCGAGGCCCCCGCGCTCAACAAGGCGGCGGCGGAAGAGGCTGGCGTTCCCGATCTCGTCGTCGCCGACAGCGGCCTCGCCCACGTCTTCCGCGACCGCGCCGCCTTCGCCGCCGAAACGAGCTGGGCGACACGCGCCGCGGTCGGCATCCGTTGGGACGAGGTCGAGGGTGCGGCGGTGGCCGATCTCCTCCCGGAGATCGATCCGGCCTATCGCTTCGCCGTACTGGTGCGCGAGGGCGGTCACTGCCGCGACCCCGGCGGCTTCGTCGCGGCGCGGGTGCGCCACGCCGAGCGGCTCGGGGTGAGAGTGATCCGGGCACGGGCGCTCGACTTCGCCTTCTCCGTCGATCGGCTCTCGGGTGTCGTCACCGACGCCGGCACGATCCCGGCCGATCGCGCCGTCGTCGCCGCCGGCATCCGCTCGAAGCCGCTCGCCGATCGGCTGCGGCTGCAGGTGCCGATCGAGAGCGAGCGCGGATACCACGTCGAGATCGACGGACTCTCCGCCGGCCCGGGGATCCCGATGATGATCCAGGATCGCAAGGTGGCGATCACCCGCATGGCCAAGGGCCTGCGTGTCGCCGGACAGGTGGAGCTCGCCGGGGTCGAGGCCGAGGCCGATTGGCGCCGCGCCGAAGTGTTGAAGACCCATCTCCTCGGCGTCTTCCCCGGACTCGCGCCTGCGATCCGCGACGGCGCGGCGCGGATGTGGCTCGGGCATCGACCGAGCACCCCGGACGGACGGCCGGTGATCGGTCGATCGCCCCATCCGGACGTGCTGGTCGCCTATGGCCATGGCCACATCGGGCTCGCCACCGGCCCGCGCACCGGCCGCATCGTCGCCGACCTTCTCCTCGGCCGCGCCCCCGAGATCCCGATCGAGGGCTTCGCCCCGGATCGCTTTCGCGCCTACCCCACCGCCGGAGCCGGACCGACATGAGTTCTCCCTCGACCGCCGTCGGCCCGATCGCGCGCGGTGGCAAGGCGATCTACGGCGCGCCGCTCGGCATCCTCATGCTCGAGGCGCGGTTTCCCCGCATCTTCGGCGACATGGGCAACGCCGAGACCTGGCCGTTTTCGGTGCTCTACCGGGTGGTGCGGGGGGCGAGCCCGGAGAAGGTGGTCCTGAAGGGGGCCGCGGGACTTCTGCCCGACTTCGTCGAGGCTGCCCGCGACCTCGTCCGCCTCGGCGCCGAGGCGATCACCACCAACTGCGGCTTCCTGGCGTTGTTCCAGCAGGAGCTGGCGACGGCGGTCGGAGTGCCGGTCGCCACCTCGTCGTTGATGCAGGTGCCCTGGGTCCAGGCGACACTGCCGCCGGGCCGGCGGGTCGGCATCGTCACGGTCTCGGCGGCGACGCTGACTCCCGCCCATCTCGCCGCCGCCGGTGTGCCGCTCGACACGCCGATCGCCGGCACCGAGGGCGGCTGCGAGTTCTTCCGCGTCCTGATCGGCGGCGAGACGGAAGACATGGACGTCGGCCTCGCCGAGCGCGACATCCTCGACGCCGGCCGCGAATTGGTGGCGCGCCACCCGGAGGTCGGTGCGGTGGTGCTCGAATGCACCAACATGCCCCCCTATGCCGCCGCACTCGCCCGCGCCATCGGCCGGCCGGTCTACGACATCTACTCGATGATCACCTGGTTCCACGCCGGGCTCAGACCACGCCGGTTCCGGCAGGAGGGGTGACGCCCCCCGTACCGACGCGCGCTCACGGTTTCGGCGTCGCTCCCTCGCCCGGCGCCGGCGTCACCTCCTCACGCAGCAGGTTGCGTAGCTCCTCGAGCCGGGTGCGATAGCCGTCCGCGTCGCCGTATTCGAGGAAGCCGAGGTAACGGCGGTGCGGATCGGTGGTGCGCAGGGCGTGCTTGATCGGGCACCAGTACTGCTCGGTGCGCGAGGCGATCTCGCGGACGAAGGCGACGACGCCGTTGGCGTAGGAGCAGTAGAGGCAGTTCGCCGCCTCGATCCAGTTGAGATAGGCGAGCCGGGCCCGATCGAAGACGACATGGTCGGCGCGGCGGACCCGCGGGATGCCGTAGGCGCGGAAACAGACCTGTTGGTAGAGGTTAGCCCACAGGTCGAGGAGCGCGATCGGAACGATCAGCGAATAGATCAGCGGCGAGGTGAGGATCGAGGCGAGCGAGGACTCGGCGAGGAAATGCCGGACCGAGGTGCGCAGACGCCGGTGTTCGGCCGCGATCCCGTCCTCGAATTCGACGAAGCGTTCGCGCAGCCGCCAGCCGAAGGCTTCGCGCCGCTTGTCGATCTCGGCCTCGAGTTCGCTCTGGAGCCGGAGGATCTCGCCGATCAGGTCCTGCATGTGCTGCGTCATCGGGGCGGCCCTCCGTGGCTGAACGGGTTTCGCGAGGATGCTGCACGAACGGTCGCGTCTGCGCCAGCGCGGATGGCTGCCGATCCGGGCCGCGCGGTCGGCGCGGCCGTCTACCGGCGCCGGTGTTCGTCGCCCTCGGCCTCGTCCACCGCGACTGCGGGCGGGGTCGACGACGCGACCGGGGGCGGGCATCGCCGCCATGTGCGCCGCAAGAAAATTTGAGCGCGGTGCAAAGAAAAAATATCACCGCACCGAGCGATGTGTGCGGTCGAAACGGCGGTTTCGATGCGACGCCGACGCTGACGTTGATCTGGGTCATGGCCATTTTCAAAGAAATATCAAGAATAGATCTCGTTCGGACATGCCGACCCGGCGCCATGACCAGGGAAGGAGATGGGCATGACGACATCCTTCGTTCCGAGACGGATCCAGGACGTCGCCGCGAGCAATCTCGGCGAGTATGAAGAGGCCTGTCGCGTTTTCACCTGGGCAAAGGCACGGGCACTGCTCGACGGATTGCCCGGCGGAGCGCTCAACATCGCCCACGAGGCGGTCGACCGCCACGTGGCGGCGGGACGGGGCGCCGGGACCGCCATCCGCTTCATCGCCAAGGACGGGACACGGCGCGACATCACCTATGCCGACCTGAAGGCCGACACCGACCGCTTCGCCGACCTGCTCGGCGATCTCGGGGTCAAGCGCGGTGATCGGGTCTATTCTCTGCTCGGCCGGGTACCCGAGCTCTACGTCACCGCTCTCGGCACATTGAAAGCCGGCGCGGTGTTCTCGCCGATGTTCTCCGCTTTCGGTCCCGAGCCGATCAAGGCACGGATGGCGATCGGTGGGGCACGGGTGTTGGTCACCAGCCGCCGGCTCTATGAGCGCAAGGTGGCGAGTTGGCGTGACGAACTCCCCGGTCCGCTCGACGTGCTGGTGGTCGACGGTGGTGAACAGGTGCCGGCCGGTACGCACTGCTTTCACGACCTGATGGCGGCTGCGGAGCCGACCTTCGTGACGGTCGCCACCAATCCGCAGGACATGGCGCTGCTCCACTTCACCTCCGGTACCACCGGCAAGCCGAAGGGCGCCGTCCATGTCCACGAGGCGGTGGTGGCCCATGCCGCGACCGGGCGTTTCGCCCTCGACCTCCACCCCGACGACGTCTTCTGGTGCACCGCCGACCCCGGCTGGGTCACCGGCACCTCCTACGGCATCATCTCGCCGCTGGTGAACGGCGTCACCCTGATCGTCGACGAGGCGGAGTTCGACGCCGAGCGTTGGTATTCGATCCTGGAGCGCGAGAAGGTCACGGTCTGGTACACCGCCCCGACCGCCATCCGCATGCTGATGAAAGCGGGTTCCGATCCGGTGCTCGGCCGTGATCTCACCCACCTGCGTTTCATGGCGAGCGTCGGCGAGCCGCTCAACCCGGAGGCCGTCGTCTGGGGTGCCGAGACCTTCGGCATGCCGTTCCACGACAACTGGTGGCAGACCGAGACCGGCGGCATCATGATCGCCAACTACGCCTCGATGGACGTCAAACCCGGCTCGATGGGCAAACCGCTGCCGGGCATCACCGCGGCGATCGTCGAGAAGACCGCCGACGGGGTGCGCGAGGCGACGGCGCCGATGACCATCGGGCAATTGGCGCTGCGCCCCGGCTGGCCGTCGATGATGCGCGCCTATCTCCACGAGGAGGAGCGCTACGCCGAGTGCTTCGCCGGCGGCTGGTATCTCTCCGGCGACCTCGCCATGCGCGACACCGACGGCTACTTCTGGTTCGTCGGCCGCGCCGACGACGTCATTAAGAGCGCCGGCCATCTCATCGGCCCGTTCGAGGTCGAGAGCGCCCTGATGGAGCACCCGGCGGTGGCCGAGGTCGGCGTCATCGGCGTGCCGGACGACACGGTCGGCGAAACCGTGAAGGCCTTCGTGGCGCTGAAGCCGGGGATCGCCCAGAGCGACGCGTTGATGCTCGAGCTGATCGGCCATGCCCGCAAGCGGCTCGGGCCGGCGGTGGCGCCGAAGGAGATCGCCTTCCGCGTCAACCTGCCCAAGACGCGCTCCGGCAAGATCATGCGTCGCCTCTTGAAGGCGCGTGAACTCGGCCTGCCGGAAGGTGACATCTCCACCCTCGAGAGCGACGAACGATGAGCGACACGTCCCCGAAGCCGCACGTCGACCGTGCGCACGCGCTCGACCTCCTCGGTCAGATGATCCGCATCCGCCGGTTCGAGGACAAGTGCGCCGAACTCTACACCCGGGAGAAGATCCGCGGCTTCCTACACCTCTACGATGGCGAGGAAGCGATCGCGGTCGGCATCCTGCACTGCCTCGGGCCGACCGACCGGGTGGTCGGTACCTACCGCGAACACGGTCACGCGCTGGCGCGCGGCGTGCCGATGGGCGAGGTGATGGCCGAGATGTACGGCAAGGCCGAGGGCTGCTCCGGTGGCCGCGGCGGCTCGATGCATCTGTTCTCGGCGGCGGTGAATTTCTACGGCGGCAACGCCATCGTCGGTGGTGGGCTGCCGCTCGCCGTCGGCCTGGGGCTCGCCGACAAGATGCGCCGGGAGGACCGGGTCACCGCTTGTTTCTTCGGCGAAGGAGCGGTCGCCGAGGGCGAGTTCCACGAGAGCCTCAATCTGGCGGCGCTGTGGAAGCTGCCGGTGCTCTTCGTCTGCGAGAACAACGGCTACGCCATGGGCACCGCACTGACCCGTTCGGAGGCCGAGGTCGACATCCACAAGAAGGCGGAAGGCTACGCCATCCGCGCGGAAGTGGTCGACGGCATGGACGTGCTGGCGGTGGAACGGGCGGCGCTGCGCGCCCTCGAGGCGATCCGCCGAGACGGTGTGCCGTTCTTCCTCGAATGCCGCACCTATCGTTTCCGGCCGCATTCGATGTTCGACGCCCAGCTCTACCGCGACAAGGCCGAGGTCGAGGCGTGGCGCAAGAAGGGGCCGATCCACCGCTTCCGTGACTGGTTGATCGACACCGGTCTCGTCCATCCCGCCGATGTCGAGCATCTCGAGGCCGAGATCGCGGCCGAGATCGAGGCGGCGGTGGCCTTCTCCGAGGCCGCGACGCTGGAACCGCTCGACGGGCTCGGTCGTCACGTCGTGGCGGCGGAGCGCCCGGCGCCGCCGGTTGCCCCCGCGCCCGCGGCCGAGACGGTCGAAGTGACCTATCGCGAGGCGGTGAAGATGGCCATCGTCGACGCGTTGGAGCGCGACGAACGTGTCTTCCTGATGGGCGAGGACGTCGGCCTCTACGGCGGCTGCTACGCGGTCACCAAGGGCCTCTTCGCCGAGTTCGGACCGGAGCGGATCCGCGACACGCCGCTGTCGGAATCGGGCTTCACCGGCGCCGGCATCGGCGCGGCGATGGCCGGGATGCGGCCGATCGTCGAGGTGATGACCGTCAACTTCTCGATGCTGGCACTCGACCAGATCCTCAACACCGCGGCGACGGTGCGCCACATGTCGAACGGCCAGTTCGGCGTGCCTGTGGTGATCCGTATGGCGACGGGTGCCGGCCGTCAGCTGGCGGCGCAGCATTCCCACAGTCTCGAGGGCTGGTACGCCCACATCCCCGGTATCCGGGTGCTGGTGCCGGCCACCCTCGAGGACGCCCGCGGCATGCTGTGGACGGCGCTCCAGGATCCCGACCCGGTGCTGATCTTCGAGAACGTCATGCTCTACAACCGCGTCGGCAAGCTCGCGGTGAACGCCGGGCCGGTCGACATCGATCGCGCGGCGATCCGCCGGCCGGGTCGTGACGTGACGCTGGTCACCTACGGCGGCTCGCTCTTCAAGACGCTCGATGCGGCGGAGGAGCTGAGCGAGGCCGGCATCGAGGCGGAGGTGATCGATCTCCGCACCCTGCGTCCGCTCGACGACGCGACCATCCTCGCCTCGGTCGCCAAGACCCACCGTCTGGCGATCGTCGACGAGGGATGGAAGACCGGTAGCCTCGCCGCCGAGATCGCCATGCGGGTGGTCGAGGCCGGCTTCTACGATCTCGACGCACCGATCCGCCGGGTGTGCAGCGAAGAGGTGCCGATCCCCTACGCCAAGCATCTCGAGGACGCCTCCATTCCGAGCCCGGCGAAGATCGTCGTGGCGGTGAAGGCGATGATGGGCAGGACGTGAGATGAGCGAATTCCGCATGCCCTCCCTCGGGGCCGACATGGACGCCGGCACGCTGATCGAATGGACGGTGGCGCCGGGAACCGTGGTGAGACGCGGCGACATCGTCGCGGTTGTCGAGACCCAGAAAGGGGCGATCGAGATCGAGGTGTTCGAAGACGGTGTCTTCGAGCGGCCCTTGGTCGAGGTCGGCACCAGAGTGCCGGTCGGCCTGCCGATCGCGGTGATCACCCCTGCCGGTGAAGTGGCCGTCGCCCCCCCGCAAGTGCCCATGCCTCCATCGGACGGGGCCACGTCGTCGGTCGCCGTGGCTCCGGGTTCGACCGCCGCCGTCGCGGCGGAACCGGTGCCCGTACCCGAACCGGCCGAAGCGGTGCCTCCGCCTCCGCCCGTCGCACCGGCCACATCGTCCCCCGCCCCGACCTCCGCCATCGGCGCGACCGCCGGCCGTCCGCACGCCACCCCGGCGGCACGACGGCTGGCCGAGACCGCTGGCGTCGACCTCGCCCACCTCTTCGGCAGCGGGCCGGCGGGCGAGATCGTCCTCGCCGATGTCGAGGCGCGGATCGCAGCGAAGGTTTCGGCCGTGTCGGTCGCCGCTCCGGCGCCCTCGGCCGCGTCGCCGGTGGCTGCTGCCGGTCGCGGCATCGATCCGGCCGCGATGCGGGTGGCGATCGCCGCGGCGATGACCCGGTCGAAGCGCGAGATCCCGCACTACTACCTCGCCCACACCGTCGATCTGACCGCGGCGGACGCCTTCGTCACCGCGCACAACGCCGGCCGCGAACCGGCGGATCGACTACTTCTCGGCACGCTGTTCGTCGCCGCGGTTGCCCGCGCGGTGAAGAAGTACCCGGAACTCAACGGTCATTTCGTCGACGGGACGTTCCGGCCGAGCAGGGCGGTGCACGTCGGCATCGCCGTCAACATCCGCGGCACCGGACTGGTCGCCCCGGCCATCCACGACACCGACCGGCTCGGTCTCGACGAGCTGATGACGGCGATGCGCGATCTGGTGATGCGGGTACGTGCCGGCCGCTTCCGCTCGTCCGAACTCACCGACCCGACGATCACCGTGTCGAGCCTCGGTGAACGCGGCGTCGAGGCGCTCTATGGTGTCATCTACCCGCCGCAGGTGGCGATCGTCGGTTTCGGCACGCCGCAACTCAGGCCCTGGGCGGTCGACGGCATGGTCGGGGCGCGCCGGACGGTGGCGATGACCCTCGCCGGCGATCACCGGGTGAGCGACGGCCACCGCGGCGCCCTCTTCCTCCACACCGTCGAAACCCTCTTGCAACAAACGGAGGCCCTATGAGCGCGACCGAACCGAGAGCCGTACTCATCGAGGAACTGGGCCGCATCGCCCCCGACGTCGACGTCGCCAGCATCGACGAGAGCGCCGATCTGCGTGAGGAATTCGACATCGATTCGATGGACTTCCTCAATCTGGTGACGGCGTTGGCCAAGCGTTTCGCCATCCCCGTCCCGGAGGCCGACTATCCGCGGTTGGCCAGTTTCACCGAGGCGGTGGCCTATCTCGGCGAGAAGATGGCCGCCGGTTGATCGCGTTGCGGGATCGGCGGGGGGAGGGCGCCGTCGATCGGCTCACCTCGCGTGGGCGACGATGACGGCGAGCGCTTCGGCGAGGTCAGCGCGATTCTGCGGCCGCATCAGTGAGCCGCCGAAACGCGGATTGATCTCGAAGACGACGATGCGCCCGTCGCCGGTCCGCTTGTAGTTGACGTTGCACGGGCCGCTGAAGCCGGTCGGCTCGAGAAAACGAGCGAGTGTGGCGAGGTCCGTCTCTCCGATGTCGGTTCGTTCCATGGTTCCGGCCCGTTTCGAGGTCCGGACGGACACGCCTCCGGCCAGTTCGTAGCGGTAGGTCCGGTGCCAGAGGACCCGTCCCGTCTCGCAGACGAGATGGGTGACGAATTCGGCATGACCGTCGATCCAGCTCTGAAGCACGACGTCGTGGCCGTGCCACGGGCGACGAGCGAGATGTCTCGCGAGGCTCTCCGCCGAATCGATCCGGGCGACGCCGACACCGTTGCGCAGATCCAGCCGCTTCAGCACGCAAGGGTAGGGGATCGGCCCGGACAACGGAATGTCGCCGGCGGCGACGTCGTCGAGCCCGTGTGCGGCGATGAAGGCGGCGAAACGCCGCTTGTCGGCGTAGACGTCGACCGTGTCCACCGTCGGTGCGAGGCGCCGACCCGTCGCCGGACAGCGACGGATGTCGACTTCGGTGAGCGGGATCACCACGGTCGAGGCCGATGCCGAGGCCGTACCGAGGATCGAGGTACCGAAACGTTCGGGCAGGATGGTGACGCGCGCGACATCGGGGATGGTCCGCCAGACCGGCGATCGCGGCGAGAGCGAATTGCGCCAGTGATGGCCGAGCAGCGTGCCGTAGAGCACGACGTGTAGCCCGTCGGTCGCGGTGCCGACGCGGCGGTCTCGCCCCGTGAGGGCCAACCAGGCTTCGATCAGGGACTTCGATACGCGCGCCACCGGCCAAACCTCTCGCGCCCCGGCCGATCCGTCACCTGCGGAGCCCACGAATTCCGAACTCGCCCGGAACACACCGGAGCGGCGGCCCCGAGCGGCCGCCATCCGTTAGGATCTGCGCCGGGGGGCGGGGCTTCGAGCCGACCGTTTCTTTCCCTTCGTCCGTCATCCGCAGCTTCGTCGGGTCACGGCGAACGATACAATGCGACAGAGCGGTGCGCGACGGCTTTACACGGCGGGCGGCATCGGACGCGGTCGACGATGGTGGCGGCGGCGCAGGTGACCTATACAGGATGCCACCACGACGAAGGAGAGGTCACCACCGTGGCCGCGTTTCCGCCGCCTCCATCCTCACGATCGACGCGCCCGGTCCGCCTTCTGGAGGTATCGGTGCCGTGGGGCGAGCCGGGCGGCGCGTCACCCGGAGGGCGCCGATGAGGATTCTCCAGGTCTCTCCCTACGCGATGGAACGGCGCGGCGGGGTACAGAACCACGTTCGCGACATGGCGCGCTGGCTCTCCGACGAAGGCCACGATGTGACGATCGTCGCGCCCGGACCCGGGCCGGGGGGCTCGGGCGGAGACGGTCGGGCAGAAGACGCCGGTCGTGATCCCGCCGTCGTTCCGCTCGGGCGTCACATCAGCATCGGCCTGTCGGGAACTCGGTTCGAAATCACCTGGGTCGGAGGACGCGAACTCGGCGCGGCGGCACGGCGGCTCGATGTCGCCTCGATCGACCTCGTTCACCTACACACGCCGTTCGTGCCGCTGCTGCCGCTCCGCCTGTGGCGGGCTTTCCGCCGACCGACGGTGGCCACTTTCCACGCCACCCTGCCGCCGCACGATCGCGTGCTCGCCGCGGTGCTCTCTCCGGTCGCCAGGGCGATGCGGGATCGGGCCGAAGCGGCGATCGCCGTGTCGACGAGCGCAGCGGCGCTGCTCGAGCCGGCACGGCCGGATCGGCTGGTCGACCTCCTGCCGCCGGCGATCGATCTTTCGGCGTGGCGGGAGGCCGGGCGCCGCGCGGTGCCGCGTCGGCAAGGGCCGCGGCGTCTGCTCTTCCTCGGGCGTTTCGAGGAACGCAAGGGCCTCGGAGTGTTGGTCGAGGCCTGGCCCGAGATCGTACGGCGCGGGGGATCGTCGCCGCCGGAGCTGATCATCGCCGGAGGGGGCGAGCTGGCGCCGCTCGCCACGGCATTGGCGTCGCGGGACCCCGGACGGGTGACCATCGTGCCGACACCGGACGATGCGACGGCGCGCCGGCTCGTCGCCGATGCCGACCTCATGGTGGCGCCCGCGCCGTGGGGCGAGAGCTTCGGGCTGGTGCTGATCGAGGCGATGGCGGCAGGAACGCCGGTGGTCGCCGCCGCCAATCTCGGTTACGCCGGGGTGCTGACCGGGCCCGGCGAGACGGCGTTGGTCCCGCCGAACGACGCCGGCGCGCTGGCGCGGACGGTCGGCGACCTCCTCGCCGATGCGGACGGTCTGGCGAGGCTCCGCGCCTGGGGCTGCGATCACGTCAAGCAGTTCGACGTCGCCGCCGTCGGGCCGCGCCTCCTCGACGTCTATCGGCGGGTGACGATGGGGTTGCGGCCGGTGCGCGGCTGAACCGCCGGCATCGAACACCACCGATGGCGGTCCTCACGCGGATTTCTCGTGCCTCTGAAACACCCATGGTCCGAAGCAACCGCGAAATAACGGTGTCCTCGAAGACCGGGTGCGACGGCACCTTCACCGTTCGGTGCGCGTTCGCGCGATACGGCGGTCAACCTTCGGCGCGGCCGAAGACCAGCGAGACGTTGAGACCGCCGAAGGCGAAGGAGTTGGACACCGCCACCTCGATCGCCGCCGGACGTGCCACGTTCGGGGTCGGATCGAGATCGACGTCGGGGTCGGGACCCAGATAGTTCATGGTCGGCGGCACCAGACCGTGCTCGAGCGCCGCGATGGTGGCGATCGCCTCGATCGCTCCGGAGGCGCCCATGGCGTGGCCGACCATCGACTTGGTCGAGGAGACCGGCACCTGCTCGCCACGTCCGCCGAAGACGGCACGGATCGCTGCGGCTTCGGCGCGGTCGTTGGCGACCGTGCCGGTGCCGTGGGCGTTGACGTAACCGACGGCCTCGGGCGCGAGGCCGGCGTCGGCGAGGGCATGGCGGATCGCCGTCTCCATGCCGGACGGATCGGGGGCGACGAGGTCGCCGGCATCCGAGCTCATGCCTCCGCCGAGCAGGCGGGCGCGGGGTCGGGCACCACGAGCGGCGGCGCGACCGGCACGCTCGAGCACCAGGATCGCCGCACCTTCTCCGACGATCAGACCCTTCCGGCCGATCGAGAACGGCCGGCAGGTGTCGCCCGCGACGACCCGCAACGCGTCCCAGGCGCGCAGGTATCCTTCGGAAAAACAGGAATCGGTCCCTCCGGCGACCGCGACGTCGACGAGGCCGGCGCGGATCATCGAGGCGCCGACCAACATGGCGTGCGCCGCCGAGGCGCAGGCGCTGGTGATGCCGAAGACCGGACCGCGAGCGCCGATCTCGCGGGCGATGCGGCTCGCCGGCGCGCTGCCCATGGTCTGGGGGATCGTGAGCGGCGGGATGCGGGCGCCGGTCTTGAAGATGCGACGGAAGCCGTCGTCGAGGATGTCGATCCCGCTGTTGGCGGTGCCGACGATGACGGCGATGCGGGTCGGATCGACGGTATCGCCGTCGAGCCCGCTCTCCGCCCAGGCCTGACGCGCCGCCACGGTGGCGTACTGAGCGAACCGGTCGAGCATCGACAGATTGCGATCGTCGAAGTGAGCCGCCGGATCGAAGTCGCGGATCGGCGCGGCATGGGGAAAACGCAGCGAGAAGGCGAGACCTTCGAGCGCGACGATCGCCGAGCGGCCCTCGAACTGGGCGCGGGTGAAGCTCTCCACCGACTGACCCAGGCTCGAAACGATGCCCCGCCCGGTGACGTCCAGCGACAGGGCGCTCATCACGAGCCGCGCCGTTCTGCGGGGATGAAGGAGATCAGCGTGTCGATCAGATCACCGACGGTCTCGAATTTGGCATCCGGTGTCAGATCGATCTCGACGTCGAACTCCTCCTCGATGGCGAAGACGACGTTGACCACGTCGATCGAGTCGATCGCCACCTCGTCACGCCGGGTGTCGCGGGTCAGGACCACCGACTTGTCCTGAATCTCCTTCTGGATGAAGGCGATGATCCGGCTTTCGACATCCGACGCCTGTCCGTCCGTCTGCTTCACGGTCGCGCGTGCCGCCATGTCCGACATGTATTCATACCCTCGGGCGCCCCGGACGTCCCCGTCGCCTTCGGCCGCAGTCGCGGGGTGGACGGAACGAGGACGTGCCCCTTCCGGCGTGTTTCGCCGGATGAAGATCGTGTCGTGCCGCGTATCACGAACCGGTCGCCCCGTGAAGGGAAGTTGGTGAAATTCCTCATGGTCTTCCGGGTCGGTGACCGCGGAGATGCGCTGTCTCCGCGTGTTCTGCGGCGTGTCGTCGATCGAAGGTCGAAGCGGCTCCGGCGATGGCGCGAGCCGTAGGACTGCGAGGGTGACCGGGGGCCGAGGCCGCGATATATACGGCTTATCCGCCGCGGAAGGGTGGCCACGGAGCGACGGCGCCGGACGCATCGTCGAAGTGGGGCCTTCCGAGCCGTGACAGGAAGCCGCGCCCGACCTTCGCCGTATCGATCAGCCGATCAGGTGGTCATGCCCTCGCTCACTCCCTTCGAAACCTTCGTGAAGCGACGGGCGCGGCTCGCCGGCCAGTTCTTCCTCGAGGGGCTGGGGAACGCCAATCCCTGGTTCGTCCAGGTCGACGGCCTGCAGGAGGTGGTGGAGGCGCGCGGCGATCGGTTCGTCAGTTTCGGCAATTACGACTATCTCGGACTGTCGCATCATCCGGCGGTGCGCGAGGCGGCGATCGCGGCGGTGCGGGAGCACGGCACCGGTGTCAACGGCTCGCGTCTGGTCGGCGGTGAGCGCAATTTCCACCGCGCCTTCGAAGCCGAACTCGCCGATTTCGTCGGTGCGGAGGCGGCGGTGACGCTGGTCAGCGGCTATCTCACCAACCTGTCTCTGATCCCGCATCTTCTCGGCGGCGACGACCTTCTGATGGTCGACCAGCTCGCTCACAACAGCATCATGATGGGCGCCCGCTCCACCCGCGCGACGGTCAAGAGCTTCCGCCACAACGATCTCGATCACCTCGATCACCTGCTCGGCGAGTCTCGGGCGAAGCATCGCAACTGTCTGGTCGCGGTCGAGAGCCTCTACAGCATGGACGGCGACCACGTCGATCTGCCGCGCCTCCTCGACCTTCGGGACCGACATGGCTGCTGGGTGATGGTCGACGAGGCGCATTCCTTCGGCGTCATGGGGGCGACCGGGCGCGGCATCTCGGAGCACTACGGCGAGGACCCCCGACGTATCGACCTGATCATCGGCACGCTGTCGAAGACGCTCGCCTCCTCCGGCGGCTTCGTCTGTGCGCACGGTCTGGCGATCGAATGGCTACGCTTCACGCTGCCGGGCTTCGTCTACAGCGTCGGCCTGTCGCCGGCGGTCACGGCCGGGGCACATGCCGCCTTGACGGCGTTGAAGGCCGAACCGGAGCGCGTGGCGCGTCTCGGGGCCAATTCCCGGATGTTCGTCGCCAAGGCTCGGGCCGCCGGGCTCGACACCGGCGCGGCGACGGGTTGCGCCATCGTTCCGGTGCTCTTCTCCGACTTCGGCACCACCCTCGACAAGGCCGCGGCGCTGTTGCGGGAGGGGATCTACGCTCCACCGGTGGTCCAGATCGGCGTGCCGCAGGACGCACCACGCATCCGCTTCTTCCTGTCGGCCGATCACACCGAAGCCGACATCGACCACGCCATCCGCGTCCTGGCGGCGTGATCCCCACGCAGTGTGGCATCTCGCCGGGGCGACGTGACCGACCTGCCGCCGGCCGGAACTTGCACGGCTCGGGCGCGACGGCGTAGAAACGGCTCGCGAAACGACGGCGGAACCGAAACGGTGGACACACGACGAGCCCCGGAGGGAGGGGCGCCGACCTACGTTCTGACCGCGGATTTCGGCACCGGCGGCGTCAAGGTCGGGATCGTCGATCGCACCTCCACGCTCGTCGCCGTCACCGTCGAACACTATCCGCTGGCGCGGCCGGCACCGATGCACGCCGAGCAACGGCCGAGCGACTGGTGGTCGGCCTTCGTGCGCGCGGTCGGCGACCTCCGGGTACGTGTGCCGGATCTGGCGGAACGGATCGGCGCCATCGCGTTCTCGGCTCAGATGTGCGGTGTGGTCTGCGTCGACGGCACCGGCCACCCGTTGCGTCCCGCGATCATCTGGCTCGACAAGCGTGCGGCCGACATCACCGGCACGATCGTCGGCGGCTTCCCCGCTTTCTACGGTTACAACATCCCGAAGGCGATCGCCTGGCTCACCATCGCCAACGGCGGACCGCCACGGAACGGCATGGACCCACCGAGCAAGATGGCCTGGGTGAGGGCGCACGAGCCGGAGATCTGGGCGGCGACGGCCAAGATCCTCGACGTGCGCGACTGGCTCGTTCACCGCGCCGTCGGCCGTTTCGTCACCACGGCGGACACCGCCAACCTCACCTGGCTGATGGACACGCGACCGGGACGCGAGGGCTGGTCGGAACGGCTGTGCGGCTTCGTCGGCGTACCGCGCGACCTCCTTCCCGAGATCGTCGACGGTGCCGACGTCGTCGGCGGGCTGACGGCGCGGGCCGCCGCCGAACTCGATCTGCCGCAGGGCGTGCCGGTGGTCGCCGGTTGCGGCGACGTGACGGCGACGGCGCTCGGATCGGGCGCGGTCGAACATGGCGAACTGCACGTCTGTGCCGGCACCAGCTCCTGGGTCGGCGGCTTCTTTCCCGATCGCAGAGTCAGCCCGCGCCATTCCTACGCGACGGTCGCCAGCCCGGTGCGATACCGGCCGTTGTTGATCGCCACCCAGGAGATCTGCGGTGGGGCCTTCCACTGGGCGAGCGAACTGCTCGCCGGGCACGGCGGCCATCGGGAAGAGGACATCGGCGCCTTCCTGGCGAGCGCCGCGAAGCGCGATCTCGACGATCCGCTGTTTCTCCCCTGGCTCGCCGGCGAGCGCTGTCCGATCGACGATCACCGATTGCGCGGCACGCTTCTCGGTCTCCGCTTCGGTCACACACGGGAGACGGTGATCCGTGCGGTGATCGACGGAACCGTGCTCAACCTGTGTTGGGCTCTGGAGGTGGTCGGACGGGAACGCGGCGTCCGCCACGATCCCCCGCTGTCTCTGGTCGGTGGCGTCGGTCAGAGTCCGGATTTCGCTCAGGCACTCGCCGACGCGACCGGGCGCACCGTGGTGGTGTCGACGCCGCGGTTCGCCGGCCTGATCGGGGCCGCGGCTTTCGCCGCGCCGGCGTTGGGCTGGGCACCCGATCCGCTCGCGGCGATCCGTGCCGCGGTGAGATCGGATCGGCGGGAGTATCGTCCCGATCCGCGCGAGAAGCGGTTCTTCGATCTGCGCCGGGCCGAATTCGCCGCGGCGCGACGGTGGGTGGTGCCGTGGTCGCGTCAGCGGTATGCCGGGACGAACGGTTTCGGAGGGGGCGGACCATGATCGACGGCCTGTTCAAGACCCACATCGATCCGATGTGGGAGCGGCTCGCCCGGCCTCTGGCCTCGGCCGGGTTGACCCCCAATCAGGTGACGTTGATCGGGCTCGTCCTGGTAGCGGTGAACGTCGCCGCCTTCTCGGTGCATCGATCGGTGGCCGTCCTCGGCCTGGGCCTGGTGGTCGCATTCGCCTTCGACGCGCTGGACGGCGCGGTGGCGCGGATCCGGGGGCTGTCGACCCGGCGCGGCGGCTATCTCGACGCGGTCGTCGACCGCTACCAGGAACTGGCGATGATGGCCGCACTCGGTTGGGCGAGCGAGGCCTGGCCGGCGGCATTGCTCGGGCTGGCCGGGGCCTACCTGACGAGCTACGCCAAGGCACGGACCGCGATCGAGATCCCGGTCGACAACGACCGTTGGCCAGACCTCTTCGAGCGACAGGAGCGGATCATTTTTCTCTGCGCGCTGATGATCCTCGCCGGGGCAGCGTTCGGCCCGATGGGGCTCGAGCGGCCGGTGTTGGTCGGCGGACTGTGGCTCTATGCCGCGCTGACCAATTTCACGGCTCTCCAGCGGGCGGCGCGGGCCTGGGAGATGCTGCGCCGGGTCGACGAGAGCGATCCCCTGCCGCCCCGCCGGCCGCGCCCGGCCGATGAGGGCCGGGTCTGACCGGTCGTCACGGACCGTCAGGAGACCGGGTTGAGGGCCACGGCCTCCTCGGCCACCGCATCCGCCGCCACGCCCGCCCGCCCGCCGGCACGGCCACGCAGGAAACGGGCGACATCGACGAAATACGCCGAGAGATAGGCGAGGAAGACCAGGATCAGGATGGTCTCGAGCTCGACGTAGGCGGTGATCACCCAAGGGGTCAGGACGCCGAGATCCATCGACTTCACCCGGAAGATCACGCCGTAGGCGACCGCGGCGGCGACCACGGCATAACCGGCCCGCGCTCGCCAACGCGCCGGGAAGAAGGCGGCCTCGAGCGGGGTGCGTGCCGGGGCGATCAACGCGTGATAGACGGCGGCGAGCAGGATCGTCGCCGCCTGACCGCCGAAGAACACGTAACTGCCGAGCATGTGCAGTCGGTTGGTCGCAACTTCGCCGCCGAGCCGGTATTGGGCGAGCATCACCATGCCGACGCAGGTCGCGGTCATGGTCGCCCACATCGCCGGCCAAAGGCCGCGAGCGATGCGGTCGCGGGTCGGCGCGAGAGCCGTACGACGAGGATGCTCGGCGATGAACATCCACAGGATCGAATGGACGGAGGCCCACAGGATGGCCGCGGCGAGCGTCACCCAGACCGCGAAGGGCTCGCCGACGCGCGGATCGGAGATGGCGCGGCTGATCGTCAGATAGATGCGCGGATCGGCGTCGGGATGAAGCTGGTGGAAGGTGTAGCGCGCCCACAGGATGGCGGGCACGACGATCACCGGCACCGTGACGATGCCGAACACGGGCAGGAAGGCGATCCACGGGCGTGACGAGCGATCGCGCAGCCGGGTCGGGTGAACCTTCGCCATTCTTCGCCGTTCTCTTTTCCATCGTCGGCATGTCACCGCGTCGCGGCGACACGCCCTTCCCGATTAGAACAGGGCATCGAGCCTGTCCAGCGCCGGGGCCGTCCGGTACGACCGGCCTCGCTCCTCCGACCGAAGCCGGGAGGTGACGAGCTCATGTCGCGCCCGTGGGCGCCGCCGTGCCTCGGCCGCGGAAGTGGCTCCGTCGATCGCGTCGCGTCGCTCAAGCTCGCCACCGGCGCCCGGCCGCCGCCGTGACGGCGATGACCACGCCGCCGAGCGCGACGGCGATCGGGATCCAGGCGGCGGCGAACGGGGTCAGGATCTTCAGTTCGCCGGCGGCGATGAAGACGCGGATCGCGACGTGGATGGAATACCCGGCGAAGACGCATCCCGCCAACACCGGCAGGCTCGGCCGGCGGGCACCTGCGAGCAGCGAAACGCTCGCCGCGAGCAGCGCCATCGCCAGCGGCATCAACGTGTTGGCGCGTCTCACCTCGAGCCAGACGTGGTGATCGGCGCCGACCAGCATGTCGGTGCCGGAGGCGACGATGGTCCGCAGATCGTTCTCCGGAATGTATTTCGCCGGGACCCCCATGTAGGTGACGGCGAGCGGATGCAGCGGGATGGTGAGAACCTCCTCGCCCGGTTGTTTCGAGACCCGCATCGCCGACGGCGAGGCGGGATCGCGGCTCCAGTGGGTGGCGTCGCGGAAACGCCAGACGTCGCGCTCCCCGGTCGGATCGGCGCGCGTGGCGCGGATCACCTCGCCCACCCGCCCCATCGCGTCGAGCCGGTAGATGTCGACGTCGACCAACTCGGCGGGCGGACCGAAGCGGGCGTCGGCGTGGACCAGACGGTCGCCGGACATGAACCACACCGGGCTCGGCGGTCGCTCGCGGGCGTAGCGTTCGCCGTAGGCGCCGAGTTTGGCGGCGGCCTGTATCAGCACCGCCTCCGGCCGCCAACGGGTCTCCAGCACGAATTGGAGCGGCGCCAGCGTCAGGCCGACGGCGAGTGCCGGCATCAGAACACGCAACGGATGGCGACCGGAGATCCAGTGGATGGCACGACGGCGGGTGAGGATCGACCATAGTTCGAAGGCGAGTACGCCGACGAAGACGGCGATCGACAGCAACCGGGTCACCATGTCGACGATGCGCAGACCGAGATACCAGGCGAGCAGGGCGGCGCGATCGAACGCGCTACCGCCCGCCGCCGAGGTCACCTGATCGAAATAGCGGGCGAGGTCGATCGAGATGGCGACGAGCAGCAGCACCAGTTGCACGATGACGACGAACAACAGATGCCCGCGATAATCCTGCCGCGCCATGATGCCCGGCAGCCCGAAGGGGTGGAAGAGTCCGCGGCGGTGGGGATGGGCGGGGGAGGGCGCGAGATCGGTCACGAGCGACCTCCGCGCGGTGCCACCACGCCGGGATAGCGCCACACCAGCGCCGCGGCGAGGACGACGAGGAGGCAGGTGACCGCCGCGGCGCCCTGGGCGAGGCCGGTGGTGGCGCCGGTGGCGCCGAAGCTGCGCACCATGCGGACCAGGGCGAGGTCGAACACCACCATCGTCGCGCCGGCGATCGGCAAGGCGAAGAAGCGACGGCGACCGTCGGCGAAGGAGACGGCGATCGCCGCCATCAACACCGCGGCGAGTGACAGCCAGGCGCGGGTGATGATCTCGGCGGCACGCAGGCCCTGAGCCTTGCGCGCGGCCTCGCTCACCGCCGTCCGCACCAGGGCGACGAGATTGCGGTATTCCGGCAGGTCGGCGAGGGCGGGTTCGCGCAGTGCCTTGTCGAGGTCGATGTCGCGAGCGACGGTTCCGAGCCGGAAGCCGGAGCCGCCGAGTGGCGGATTCTCGGCATCGTCGAGTTGCGGAGCCCTGAGCGCGAGATCGGAGACGGTGACATCGCGCAGGCGCAGGTGGTAGCGGCGCTCGCTCTCGATCTCCGTCAGTTCGTAGTCGGTGGCGGCGACGATCCGTTCCATCCCGTCGGCGCGGGGCAGGAAGACCAGGAGGCGGCGGCCTTCGGAGTTCCCCGAACTCGGCGAGACGAAGGTGTAACCGTTCAGCGTCTCGACCTTGTCACGGGAGAGCCCGTTGCGGACCGCCTCCAGCACCATCTTGCGGCCGGCGTCGAGGAACAAACGGTCGCGGGTGGCGCGAGCGAGCGGGTCGATCCAGCCGGCGACGAAGACGACGCCGACGACCGCCACGACACCGAAGCCGATCAGGCTCTTCATCAGGCCCCAGGGGCCGACCCCGGCGCCGGCCAGCACCACCGTCTCGCCGCCGTCGCGGGCGTCGAGGAGGGCCCTGAAGATACCGATCAGCAGGGCCAGGGGCATCGCGGTGATGACGATCTCGGGCGCGGTCAGGGCCAGCACCAGCGGCAGGTCGGAGAGCGGCGCGTCGCGCTTGATCAGCATCTCGACCAGGGTGGTCAACCGCTCCGCCAGGAAAACGACCAGCACGAGGCCGAGCGTCGCGCCCAGCGCTCCGAGACAGCGTCGGATCAGATGGAGACCATAGGTCCGCGCCATGCCCGCGCAGCCTCTCGAGGCGAGGGAACACCGAACGTCGATCGTCGCCCGACCGGACTCGTCCGCGGACGTGGAATCATATCTGATGGCGGCCATGGTCAAAAGTGTCGAAGCCACCGTCCGTCCGACCATGCGTTTCGTCTGGTCGCACCCCGCGCACGTCGTTTCGTTCTCCGCCGGCCTCGGCCTTGCGCCGGGTTGGCCTGGAACCGTCGGCGCGGCGGGTGCCGTCGTGCCGGCGTGGCTGCTCCTCGGGCTCGGTTGGGCGTGGCTCGCGCCGATCTTCGTCGCCACCTTCGCGCTCGGGGTGTGGGCGGCCGACGTCACCGAGCGGGCGCTCGGGGTCGACGACCCGGGCTGTGTGGTCTTCGACGAGACCTGGGCGATGGCGCTGGTCTTCCTGGCGATCCCGGTCGATCCGTGGTGGTGGCTCGCCGGCTTCGCCGCCTTCCGCTTCTTCGATATCGTCAAGCCGCAGCCGATCCGGGCGGTGCAGGACGGTTTCGCGGGTGGGCTCGGCGTGATGGCCGACGATTTTGCCGCGGCGATCGCCTCGATCGCCGTCGTCGATGCCGTCGCTTGGGCGCTCGGGCGGATCTGAGATCGTTCAGACGACCGACGTCACCACGGCGAGGGCCGGGGCGGTGACGATCCAGGCGTCGGCGATGTCGAGGACGCCGCCCTGAACGGCATGGATCGGCGGAAAGTCCTTCACCCCGGCGCGGCGCTTCAGCCACGACGCGACGAGATCGCCGGCGACGGTCGTGACCGCGGAGCTCGCGGTGACGACGAGGATGCGGCCGAGCGACCAACCCATGACGGCGAACCCGAGCACCGCCGTGGCGGTGGCGACGGCGGTGGCCCCGGCGACGAGGCCCTCCACCGTCTTGCGCGGGCTGAGCCGGGGAAATGCCTTGTGACGGCCGAACAGGCGGCCACCGAGGACGGCGGCGCTGTCCATCGTCTCCACCAGCAGGAAGGCGAGAAGCAGCACCGCGCCGCCGCCGGGACGCGCCGCCACCAGGGCGAAGGCGGTCACCGCGGCGAGCGGAAAGGCGAAGAGCACGACGGCATCGGCCGGACGTGGCGGCGGAACGAGGCGGACCGCGGCCGCCGTCGCGATGGCGGAAAGCAGCAGCCCGGCGGCGACACCACTGACACCGGCGACCGTCGCGAGGATCGCCGCCGCCGCCGCCGTACCGCCGAGACCGAGCGCCACGGTCGGCCGATCGCCGCCGGGCGCGAGGACGACGCTCGCCGCCTCGAAGCCGCAACGCCCGGCGAGAAGTGCGACTCCCGTCGCGGTGACGACGCCCCCCGGCACCACGAAACCGAGGGCGACGGCGACGATGACGATCTCCGAGATCATCACCGGCCACAATCCGCGCGCCTTTTCGGCGGTCACCGGCACGAGCGACAGAAACCCGACGAGCACGAGGGCGACCGCGACGAAAACCCCGACGAGCAGGGCGAGGGCGGTCATCTCGGTCATGGGCGACGCCGGTCGAACGATCGGACGATACGGCGCTGGTGCCAGCGCAGCAGCGGCGCGACCAGCGAATGGAGCCGGGCGAGCACGGTCAGGGTGAACCCGGGCGCCACCAGGAAGCGCCCGGCGAGCGCCGCGTCGATCGTCGCCTTCGCCACCGCCTCGGCCGACCACACGCCGCTGCCGGCGGTGATCGCCTTGGTCGCCTCCGGCTTCGTCCGCGTCTCCGCGGCGAGCTGAGGCGTTTCGGTGTCGGGCGGGTAGGCCAGGGTCACCGTGATGTCGTCACCGGCGAGTTCGACCCGCAGAACCTCGGCGAGGCCGCGAACGGCGAATTTCGACGGGGCATAGGCGGCATAGCCGTAGATGCCGAAGAGGCCGGCGCCGGAGGAGACGAGGACGATCCGGCCACCGCCGCCGGCGCGCATCGACGGAACGACGGCGTGAACGGCGGCGAGAGTTCCCAGATAGTTGATCTCCATGTGGGTGCGATGGGCATCGAGGGGCTGCTCGACGAAGAGGCCGGGCTCGGCGATGCCGGCGGACGCGACGAGCCAGGCGATCGGGCCGTACTCGGTCGCGATCGCCGCGATCACGGCAGCGAGGGCGGCGGGATCGCGGACGTCGACGGCGTGGGACGAGACCACGGCACCGGGGATCGCCGCCCGGATCTCGGCCGCCGCGTCGGCGAGGACGTCGGGGCGCCGGGCGAGAAGGGCGACGGGATGGCCGAGGCGGGCGAGACGCAGCGCTGCGGCCCGTCCGATGCCGCTCGAGCCGCCGGTGACGACGGCCGGCCCCGGACGGGTGTCGGTCGCGTCGGCCGCCATCGCCTCAATCCTCGGGTTCGCCGTTCGCGAAATTCAGCATGGTCTCGAGGCCGGCCTCGTCGTCCACCTGCATCGGCGGGTGCTTGAACAGGAAGCTCGCCACCGAGCCGAGATCGCCCGAAAGGCCGCGGTCCCTGGCGATCTTGGCGAGGCGGATGGCGATCAGGGCCATCGCGGCGGCGTTGGGTGAATCCTCGACCGAGACGCGCGCCTCGATGTCCATGCGCACCCCGCCGAACAGGCGTCCCTCGAGCCGGATGTAGGCGATCTTGTTGTCGTTCAGCCACGGCACGTAGTCGGACGGGCCGATCCGGATCTGCTGATCCTCGAGGCGGTCGACCATGGCCGTCTGCACCGCTTCGGTCTTCGACAGGCGCTTGGTCAGCAGCCGGTCGTGATCCATCATGTTGAGGAAGTCGGTGTTGCCGCCGACGTTCAACTGATAGGTGCGGTCCATCTTGACGCCGCGCATGTCGAAGAGGTGCGACAGGGTGCGGTGGACGATGGTGGCGCCCATCTGCGCTTTGAAGTCGTCGCCGAGCACCGGCACCCCGCCGGCGCGGAACTTCGCCGACCACTTCGGATCGCTGGCGATCAGCACCGGAATGCCGTTGACCAGCGCGCAGCCCGCTTCGATGGCGCACGAGGCATAGAATTCGACCGCTTCCTGCGACCCGACCGGGAGGAAGTTGATCATCACCTCGACCTCGCGCTCGCGCAGATGGGCGACGATCGCGGCGCGGTCCAGGGCTGGGGCGTCGGAGACGACGAAGGAGCGTTCGGCCATCTGATTGCGCATGAAGGCGGAGACGCCGTCGAGATCGGGGCCGCGTTGCACCGTCACCCCGGTCTTCGGCACGTCGCGGTGGAAGACCGCGGTGCAGTTCGGCGCCCGGAAGATCGCCTCCGAAATGTCGAGCCCGACCTTGCGGGCATCGACGTCGAAGGCGGCGACGATCTCGATGTCGCCGGGCCGCCATCCGCCGAGAACCGGGAAGGGCACGCCGATGGCCGCCTCGCCCTCGGCGCGGCAATAGGCCACGCCCTGCACCAGCGAGCTGGCGCAGTTCCCGAGACCGACGATGGCGGTACGAATTCTCCGCGACATGGCTGTTCCTCGACAGGTCTGCGTCCGTCGTTCCACACGCCCGCGGGCTTCATCGGCCGTCGCCGCGGCTCGTGGGATCCGCCGGTTCAATAGCCTCGTCGACGTCCACAGGGAAGCCGTCGGGTGCGGAATTACGGATGGTGAGGGGCGTTACGGACGTCGGACGCGCCGGTTCGCCGCCGCATCGGGCCGATTTCGGTGGCGATCGGTCGCATTCCGGCGGGGCGAATACCTTGTCAATGCCGGCTTTCGGGATGAAGATCCCGTCTCCGGAAAGCCCTCGCCAGGGACGTCACACCACCATGATCGGCTCGTCGCATACGCCGTCGACCTCGTCGCCGAGCGGCCCTTCATGCTTCATCCCGTCTCGTCGTTTCGTTCTCGGTCTGGCACTCGCCGCTGTAGGTGGAACCGGTCTCGTCGGTCGAGCGCGGGCCGAACCGCAGATCGTCCTGCCGAAGATGCGCTCCGAGTTCCAGACCTTCGCCGATCTGCCGGTCGTGCGGCCACAGCACGTGCCGCAGGACGAGGGGATGCTGTTCTACGTGCAGCATTCGATCAACGCCAACGTCATCGTCTATGCCGCCCGGCGCGGCGCCGACGGCCGATTGGACCCGCGCGATCCGATCGAGGTGTTCTGGCGACGCTACGCCTCCACGGGACGCCGGCGCGAACTCAGTTTCTTCGAGCGCGTGTTCGCTTTCGGCGTCTCGGCGCTGCCGGTCGGCGACGGACGTTGGTCGGTCGGCCTCGTGAGTTTCCAGGAGCGTGAAGGTTCGCTCGACATGGGGCCGGACGGCAAGCCGCGCCTGCTGGTGCCGGTCGACAAGCGGCCGATGCGGCCGGTCTACGTCTACGCGGAGGCCATCGCCGGGACCTTCATCCCGACCATCCGCCACATCGATCTCTTCGCCGCGATCGACGGCGAGAAGGGGTATCTGCGCGAGCGCGTTCACTTCGGTTGAGTGCGAACTGCGTGTCTCGGAGCGGCGGAGGCCGGTGCCGGCCGCCGGCCGCGTCCTTTTTCGGCTCGCCTCGACCGCGTCGTGCCTGTATGAGAGCGGGCGCCGGGCCGGCAGGGGGCCTCCGGGCCGGCGCCGGGACGACGGATGCACCGTGGCATCCGCTGCCGGACGCGTCGCCGAGGGGGGCCGATGTTCGGGAAGATGTTCTCCTTCCTGTGGCGCAACGCGCCGAAGGGGATGGCGTTACCGGTGATCGGCTTGGCGATCGTCACCGGTCTGTCGCGCAACGTCCTCCTCCACGTCATCAACGCCGCGGCGAGCGACGTGGGCACTCCCGGCTTCTTCCGCCTGTGGTTGCCGGTGTTCCTGGCGACGCTCGTCGTCTATGCCGTGCTGAGCGTGGTCTATCCGGTGATGGCGCAGTCGCTGGTGGCGCGGATGGCGGCGACGCTCCGGGCGCGGCTGACGCGCAACATGTTGAAGGCGCCGCCGCTCTTCGTCCAGAGCCACGAGCACGGCGGACTCTACCACATCATCACCACCGACGTTCAGGTGGTGACCGCGATCAGCCGTACCATCATCGAAATCCTGCCGGCGGTGATCTTCCTCGTCCTGGCGACGCCGCAGGTGCTGGCGCTGTCGCCGGCGGTCGGTGGCTTCGCGCTTCTGGTGATGGTCGGTGGTATCCTCGGCTACTACCTGCAGCGGCGTGCCATTTCCGGGCTGACGAAGCTCATCCGCTCGGTCGAGATCGACTACTTCGAGCGCGTGTCCGACATCATCGGTGGTTTCCGCGAACTGAAGCTGCACCGCCCGCGGCGGCGCGACCTCGAGGACGAGATCGCTCATACCGTCGACGAGATCCGCGACGTCACCATCCGCATGGAACAGCGCTACGCCGCCAGCGAAGTGGTGATGCAGTCGCTGAAGTTCGTCCTGGTCGGCGGCATCGTCTTCATCGTACCCTGGCTCGGGGTCGGCGACAGCACCGTCGTCTTCCAGTTGCTCACCGTGGTGCTGTTCTCGCTCGGCCCGTTCGAAGGGGTGATCAAACAGATCCCGGCGCTGCTCCGAGCGATGGTGTCGTTCCGCCGCATCGACGAACTCGATGCCGAACTGAAACAGTTCGAGGGCCTGGACGAGGGCGATCGGCCGCCACCGGGACCATTCTCTCGGCTCTCTCTCGAAGGGGTGCGTGCGCGCTATCCGCTCACCGACGGCTCCGGTTTCGAACTCGGGCCGCTCGATTTCGAACTGTCGCGCGGCGAGATCGTCCTCGTCATCGGCGACAACGGGTCGGGCAAGACGACGTTCCTCAACGTCCTGGCCGGTCTCCTCGACATCGACGACGGCCGCATCACCGTCGACGGTACACCGGTCGAGGACCGCGACATGGTCGCCTACCGCGACCGTTTCTCCGCCATCTTCACCGTCTTCCACCTGTTCTACCGGCTGTTCGGCCTCTCCAGGATCGACCCCGACCATGCCCGCAGCTTGTTGAAGCGGCTGCAGCTCGACGAGGTCACCGACTATGCCGAGGGTCGCTTCACCCAGTTGAATCTCTCCTCGGGCCAGCGTCGGCGACTGGCGCTGGCGGTGGTGCTGCTCGAGAACCGCGACATCGTCATCCTCGACGAGTTCGTCGCCGATCAGGATCCGGGCAAGCGTGAGTTCTTCTTCCGCACCCTGCTGCCGGAACTGAAGGCGGCGGGTAAGACGGTGGTCGTCACCACCCACGACCTCGCCTGGGTGCCGTTCTGCGACCGGGTGGTGCGCTTCTCGGGCGGCCGCATCGTCGCGATCGAACGACCGACGGTCGACGAGACCGCGCTCACGGACTGACCCCTCACACGGGAGTGAGGAAGCCGAGATCGGCGACGGCGGTGGCGCGGTCGCCGACGAGGAAGAACAGCCGCAGATCGCGCCGCCCGGTCGCGGCCCCCTCCGCCGGCCGCTCGCGAACCCGTGTCGCCACCGCCGTGCCGATCGCGATCGGCGCCATGAACCGCATGTTGAGACGGACGAGCGTGGCGTCGGGGCCGGCCCCGGCGAGGACTTCGGCCGCAGTGGTGAGGAGCGCCCCGGGAACCACCGGTCCGGACAGACCGAGCGCGGTGGCATGAGCGGTGTCGCTGTGGATCGGATTGACGTCGCCGACGAGGTGGAGCCAGCGATCGACCGGATCGGACCCGAGCGGGCGGGTGGTGGCGCGCTCGACGAGATCGGGTGTCGGCGCCATGGGCAGCCCGGTGGCGGCCGCGAGGCCCGCCGCTTCGATCGGGCGGATCGAGGTGCGGATCGCGGCGACGGTCGTGCCGCCGCGGTCGACCAGATCGGCCTCGATGCGGAAGGCTGCGGTGTCGCCCGCCGGCTCCCCGAAGCGGAAATGCACGCCCACCGGTTCGCCGGCGGTGAGGCGGCCGGTCGCTTCGATCGCGAGTTGTTCCTGCACCAGGATACGGCCGGGGCGTGGCGCGAAGAGCGCGTCGCGACGGGCGTCGTCGAGGCGGGAGAAGAACAGGAGCGGCGCGGCGAAGGGCACGGCCGGTCCGTCGCCGATCCCGGTGATGTCGCCGACGAGCCGCCTCAGCTCGGCGATCTCGTCCGGCGTCGGCGTGATCGTCTCGGCCATGATCTCACCCGCGTCCGGGCAGGGCCACGACCAGCGCGGCGTTGATGCCGCCGAAGGCGAAGGAATTCGACATGGCGGCGTCGGCGGTGAAGGGGCGTGCGACGTTCGGCACCGGCTCGAAACCGAGCTTCGGATCGAGTCCGAGCCAGTTGATGGTCGGCGGCGCGATCTGGGCGCGTAGCGCCTCGACGGTGATGATGAACTCGAGCGCCCCGCCGGCACCGAGCGCGTGGCCGTGGATCGGTTTGGTCGCGGAGATCGCCAGACCGTCGAAGGCGTCGCCGAAGACCGCGCGCAACGCGTTGGTCTCGGTGAGATCGTTGGCGACGGTACCGGTGCCGTGGGCGTTGACGTAGCCGATCCGCGACGGCTCGAGGCCGGACGATTCGACCGCTTTGCGGATGCAGGTGGTGACGCCGGCGAGATCGGGCCGGAGCAGGTCGGAGGCGTCGGCGTTGGTGGCGTAGCCGACCAGCTCGGCGAGGACTTCGGCGCCGCGCGCTTTCGCCGCCTCCATCGATTCCAGCACCACGACGCCGGCCCCTTCGCCTAGCACCATGCCGTTGCGCTCACGCGAGAACGGGCGGCAGCGGGTGGTGGTCATGACGTGCAGCAGTTCCCAGGCGGCGAAAGCGACATCGACGAGCAGCGCCTCGGAACCGCCCGCCAGACAACGATCGACCACGCCGGCGCGGATCAGATCGGCGGCCAGCCCGATCGACTGGGTGGCCGACGAACAGGCGGTGGAGATGCACAATGTCGGCCCGGTCGCCCCGACGTCCATGGCGATCCACGAGGCTGTCGAATTGGCCATCAGCTTGGGGATGGCCATGACGTCGCCGCGCTGGGCCGGTGTTTCGAGGTAGCGGATGTAGCCGGTCTCGATCGTCTCGGCACCGCCGAGGCCGGAACCGACCACCACGGCGCAGCGCTCGCCGAAGTCGTCCGGACCGAGCCCGGCCTGGGTGATCGCCTCTCGGGCCGCTGCGACGCCGATGATCGCGGTGCGGTCCTGGAAGCGTGGCTTGGCGTCGGGCAGGAGGATCTGCAGGTCGGCGTCGGAGATTCGTGCCGCCTGTTTCACCTGCTGCTGGTGGATCCGCGGAAAGACGACATCGTGGACCGCCGTGCGACCGTCGCGTGCGGCCGACCACAGCGCGTCGGCGCCGATGCCACAGGCGGTGACGGCGCCGTACCCGGTGATCGCGACGGGGATCAAGAGGCCACCTGTCGACGGTGCTCGTCGATGTGGCGGGTGACGACGTCGAGCAGTTCGCCGACGGTCTTGGCTTCGGTGAGGTTCTCGTCGACCGGTATGTAGACGCCGAACTTCTCTTCGATCGCCATGAGGATCATCACGAAATCGGCCGATTCGATCCCGAGTTCGTCGAGCCGGGTGGCGGCTTCGAGTTCGCGGTCCTTGATCATGCCTTCTTCGACGACGATCGCCAGCAGCTGCCTATGCAGATCCTCGTCCCGAGCGGCCACTTCGGCCATGAGACACACTCCGTCTGGGCGCCTTTGGCGCCGTCCACTCCCGTTGTTTACGCCAATGCCCTGTCTTTGCAAAGAACGCAAGGATACCGTCCGCTATCCTACACGGCCTGCGGTGGCGAGACGGGGCAACATTTCGTCGCGTCACCGCGAGCCCCCGAGGAAGCCGCGATCCGGGCTGTTTCGCATTGGTCGCGGAAGGGTGCCGTGCTAGGAAATCGAGCGGCCGGGGCTCGGTGGGCCTCGACCCGGGTGAACGACGGATCGACTGCCGGAGCGGCGGTCGAAGGGCGGGCAGCGCCGGGGCCGGAACTTGAAACGAAGCACGATCCTCGTCAGATCGGTTCTGTTCCATCTCGCTGCCGTGGCGTTGCTGCTGCCGTTCGCGCCGGTCGCGCCGCTGCTGTTCGTCCCGAATCGCCGCATGATGGCGCCGTTCGTCCTCGCCTATCTCCGGGCGTTGGCATGGCTGCTGCGGGTGATCTGCGGCATCGACCACCGCATCGAGGGAGCGGAGAATCTCCCGAAGGCGCCCTTTCTCCTCGCCTCGCGGCACGAGTCCGCCTGGGAGGTGTTGTTCTACCCGTTGTTCTTCGACGATCCCGTCGCCTTCGCCAAACGGGAGATCTTCGCCTATCCGCTCGGCGGGCGGATCGCACGGCGCGGCGGACACATCGCCATCGATCGTGACGGTGATCTCGCCGGGCTGCGCGTGGCCTTCGAACGGGCGCGGGAGGCGGTGGCGAGCGGTCGCAACATGTTGATCTTCCCCTCCGGCACCCGTCACGTCGGTGGCCGCGACCGCATCCAGAGCGGGGTGTCGGCACTCTACGATCTGCTCGATGTACCCTGCGTGCCGGTGGTCGTCGATTCCGGCCGCTGCTGGCCACCGGACTCGTGGCTGAAATATCCCGGCACCATCCGGGTGCGGATCGGCGAACCGATCGCGCCCGGGCTCGACCGGCGGCACTTCGTCGAGGTGTTGCGCCAGCGGCTCGGCCTCGCCGCGACGGCCGGTGTGGTCGCGGACCCGTCGCGCGGCGTGCCCGATACACCCGAGGCGGTGACCCGCCCCGACGCCTGATACCGGGCTCATGAAATTCGGACTCGTCCGAATTTCATGAGCGTTACGGCCCGATCGGCCGACGCCCGTTCGGGCTCGCCTTCGTTCACGAAGTGTCGTACAGGTCGAAACTTCGTGAACTCGGTGTGAGATCGGCATTCCGCGACGCGTCCCGCCGGGTCGCGGATCCCACTGTCCGGCCGCCGGGTTCAGTGCGCGATACGGCGGCCGGTCGCGAGATCGAACAGATGCAGATGCTCGCGGCGGGCGGTGAAGGTGCGGGTCGTGCCGGCCGGCAGCAGCACCTTGCCGTGCTCGCGCGCGGCGATCATCTGACCGTCACCGCCGAGCCGGCCGTGGATGTAGGTCTCCGCACCCACCGCTTCGACCGCTTCCACGGTGAGGGCGAGACGGACGTCGCCGGGACGCGTTTCGATCCGCGCGTCGCCATCGATCTCGACGCCGAGATGTTCCGGCCGGATGCCGAGGCGCGCACCGGCCGCCGGCAGCGGCAGTCCGGCGACCCCGTCGAGCCCGGCGGGTAGGCCCTTCGTCGGCGTCAGTTCGATCATGTTCATCGGCGGAGCGCCGATGAACTGAGCGACGAAGACGGTCTCCGGCCGCTCGTAGAGATCGAGGGGCGCGCCGATCTGCTCGACGACGCCCTGGTTCATCACCACCAACATGTCGGCCAGCGTCATCGCCTCGAGCTGGTCGTGGGTGACGTAGACCGCGGTCACCCCGAGATGACGCTGGAGCTTCTTGATCTCCACCCGCATGGCGCCGCGCAGCTTGGCGTCGAGGTTGGAGAGCGGCTCGTCGAACAGGAAGACCTGAGGCTTTCGGACGATGGCGCGGCCCATGGCGACGCGCTGGCGCTGGCCACCGGAGAGTTCGCGCGGCCGGCGCTTCAGGTAGGGCTCGAGCTCGAGGATGCGAGCGGCCTCCGCGACCCGGGCGGAGATCTCGGCCTCCGGCGTCTTCCGGTTCCTGAGGCCGTAGGCCATGTTGTCGTAGACGCTCATGTGCGGGTAGAGGGCGTAGTTCTGGAACACCATGGCGATGTCGCGATCCATCGGCTCGACGGTGTTGACCACCCGATCGCCGATGCGGACTTCGCCCATGGTGATGGTCTCGAGGCCGGCGATCATGCGCAGCAGTGTCGACTTGCCACATCCCGACGGGCCGACGAGGACACAGAAACCACCGTCGGGAACGGTGAAGGAGATGTCCTTCACCGCCGGCACGGACCCGGCGTAGATCTTGCCGACCGATGTGAGGCGCACGTCTGCCATCGGGTCATTTCTCCGTTTCGGTGAGGCCGCGGACGAAGAGCTTCTGCATCGCCACCACCACCACCACCGGCGGCAGCATGGCGAGGATGGTGGTCGCCATCGCCAGTTGCCATTCGGTGAGAGCATCGGTGACGTAGAGCATCTTCTGGATGCCGATCACGATCGTCTGCATATCGTCGCGGGTGGTGATCAGCAGCGGCCAGAGATACTGGTTCCAGCCGTAGATGAACTGGATGACGAACATCGCCGCGATCGAGGTCATCGACAGCGGCAGCAGCGTGTCCTTGAAGAACATCCACGGGCCGGCCCCGTCTATCTTCGAAGCTTCGAGCAGCTCGTCCGGCACAGTCATGAAGAACTGACGGAAGAGCAGCGTCGCGGTGGCCGAAGCGATGAGCGGGATGGTCAGTCCGGCGTAGGTGTCGAGCATCCCGAGATCGGCGACGATCTTGTAGGTCGGGTAGATGCGCACCTCGACCGGCAGCATCAGGGTGAGGAAGATCACCCAGAAGGCGGTGTGGCGGAAGGGAAAGCGGAAATAGATGATGGCAAAGGCCGAGATCAGCGAGATGGCGATCTTGCCGATCGAGATGATCAGCGCCATCACCAGCGAGTTGAACAGCGGCACGATCATCGGCTGCTTGGTCGATCGCTCGGTGCCCTGGAACAACACCTTCCAGTAGTTCTCGAACAGGTGGCCTTCGGGAATGAGACCGAGCTGGCCGTTGGCGATCGTGGTCGGATCCGAGGACGAGGCGACCAGCGCCAGATAGACCGGGAAGGCGACGATGGCCACGCCGGTGATCAGGATCAGGTGCGAGACCAGATTGGCGAGGGGGCGGTTCTCGACCATCAGTAGTTGACCTTGCGCTCGATGAAGCGGAACTGAACGGCGGTCAGCGCGATGACGATCGCCATCAGGATCACCGACTGGGCGGCCGAGCCGCCGAGATCGCCGCCGGCACGACCATCGTTGAACACCTTGTAGACCAGCGTCGTGGTGGCACCGGCCGGGCCGCCGTGGGTGACGGCGTGGATGATACCGAAGGTGTCGAAGAAGACGTAGACGATGTTGACGGTGAGCAGGTAGAAGGCGGTCGGCGACAGCAGCGGGAAGATGATCGTCCAGAAGCGTCGCGTCGGCCGCGCCCCGTCGATCGCCGCTGCCTCGATCAGCGATTTCGGGATCGCCTGCAGCCCGGCGAGGAAGAACAGGAAATTGTAGCTGACCTCCTTCCACGCCGCCGCCAGCACCACCAGGGTCAACGCGTCGCCGGAATTGAGATAGGGGTTCCAGTCGACGCCCATGCGGCGCAACCCGCCGGCCACCATGCCGAGCGACGGCTGGAACATGAACAGCCACAACACGCCGGCGACGACCGGCGCAACGGCATAGGGCCAGATCAGCAGCGTCTTGTAGATGCCGGCGCCCCTGAGGCTCTTGTCGGCCTGGACCGCGAGCAGCAGCGCCGCCGACAGCGACAGCGTGGTGACCGCCACCGAGAACACCGCCGTCACCGTCATCGCCTGATAGTAGCCGGGATCGGACAACAGCAACTGGTAGTTTTCGAGCCAGACGAACTGGGTCGACATGCCGAAGGCGTCCTGCAGCAGGAACGACTGATAGACCGCCTGGCCCGCCGGCACGTAGAAGAACACGATCGTGACGAGGAGCTGCGGCATCAGCAGCGCATAGGGCAGGAGCTTTCCGGCGAAGTAGGAGCGCTTTTCCATGAGCCGACCCGATCCGAGGGATGGTCACCGCCGCCGGCCGAGCGGTCGGCGGATCGGCTTTTCGGGCAGGACCACGGTGGCCATGCGGAGGCGGAAGACTGCGCCCGAGGGCGCGGCGGTCCGCGTCTACACCGGCTCCGTGGCGGCCGACGGCCCGAGGGCGGGGCGAGCCGGATCACCGACGCCCCACCCCCCTGACGAGGCCTCACTTGGCGGTGCGCTCGAACTGACGCAGCACCTGGTTGCCGCGCTCGGCGGCGGCGTCGAGGGCGGCCTGAACCGGCTTCTTGCCGGTCAGCGCCTGTTCGATCTCCTCGGCCCAGATGTCGCGGATCTGCACCAGGTTGCCGAGACGCAGGCCGCGCGAGTTCTGGGTCGGCTCCTTGTTGGTGATCTCCTTGATGGCGATCTCTGCCGCCGGGACCTTGTCGAAGAAGCCCTGCTTCTTGGAGTACTCGTAGGCCGCCGGGGTGATCGGCAGATAGCCGGTCTCCTGCGACCACCACGCCTGGACGGCGGGGCTGGACAGGTAGGTCATGAACTTGGCGACGCCCTTGTACTCGGCCGCCGGCTTGCCGCTCATCACCCACAGCGAGGCGCCGCCGATGATCGAGTTCTGCGGCGCGCCGGCCACATCCGGGTAGTAGGGCATCGGCGCGGCGGTGTAGTCGAACTTGGCATTGGCCTTGACGTTGCCATAGAAGGCCGACGAGGTCAGGAACAGCGGGCATTCACCCGAGGTGAAGCGACCTTCGCCCTCGTTGGTGCGACCAGCGTAGTCGTAGATCTTGTCCTTCTGGTACTTCACCAGATTCTCGAAGTGCTTGACCACCGCAGCACTCTTGTTGAACGCGATCTCGGTGTCGAAACCGTCGAGGCCGTTCGCCTTGGTCGAGAGCGACTGGTTGTGCCAGGCCGAGAAGTTCTCGATGTTGACCCAGGTCACCCAACCGGTCGAGACGCCGCACTTGTCGAAGCCGGCGGCGCGCAGCTTGGTGGCGGCGTCGAAGGTCTCGGGCCAGGTCGCCGGGATCTTGTCGACACCGGCCTTCTTCAGCGCGTCCTTGTTGACCCACATGACGACGGTCGACGAGTTGAACGGGAAGGACAGCATGTCGCCCTTCGACGTCGAGTAGTAACCGGTGACCGCCGGCAGATAGGACTTGGAATCGAAGGGCTCGCCGGTCTCGGCCATCAGCTGGTGGACCGGCTTGATGGCGCCCTTGGCGGCCATCATCGTGGCGGTGCCGACCTCGAACACCTGCAGGATGTGCGGCGCACCACCGGCGCGGAAGGCGGCTATGCCGGCGTTCATGGTGTCGGCATAGGACCCCTTGAAGGATGGAACGACCTTGAACTCACTCTGTGAGGCATTGAAATCGTTCGCGATCTTGACGATGCGGTCACCATTGGCGCCGCTCATCGCATGCCACCACTGGATCTCGACCTGGGCCGATGCCTGGAGCGAGGTGAAGGTGAGCAGTGCGGACCCGACGAGAATGGATTTCAGCGTTCCCATGATTACCTCCCTGAGAGGGCGACCTGCCGGCGGCCGGCGATGGATCCGGCGTTATTCGTTCGTCGTGAAGGTCTCGTGACGGCACGTCACGGTCGACAATAACCGCCGGCAGGGTGAAATCAATCTCCTACACGGGCGTTCGAGAGGAGAAACTTCTCCCGCCACCGCCCGGCCGAGAGGAATGAATCGCCGGGCCGCGGCGAGCGCGTGCCGGCCCGGCACCATCGAATTCATGTCGAACTACAAGAAAGCCCGGCAACAGAGTACCGTACAACGCTTATCAGGCGGTCGCGAGGTCGATCGAGAACCGCTTGTCAGATCGTTTGCCGATGCGAGATCGAAGGATCTTCGAGGCGGCATCCGTCGATCGGACACCGCCTCCCGATCCCGGTTCAGCGACCGATCCCGGAGAGGTCGAACGGCGTGGTCTGGTAGGCCTGGTTGATCCAGTTCGAGAACAGCAGATGGGCGTGACTGCGCCAGTGGTTGCGCGGCCGACGGGTCGGATCGTCGTCGGGGAAATAGTTGGCGGGCAGGGCGATGCGCTCGCCACGATCGATGTCGCGGAAATATTCCTGTGCGAGCGAATCCGAGTCGTACTCGATGTGATTGAACATGTAGAGGGCGCGGTGTGGCGTGTCCTCGACCAGACACAGGCCGACTCCGGGCGAATCCATCAGCACCTCGAGACCGTCGATGCCGGCGATGTCCTCGCGCCGGACCTCGGTCCAGCGCGACACGGGGATGGCGAAGTCGTCGGAGAAGCCGCGCAGATAGGGCGAAGCCGGCGCGAGGTTGCGGTGGCTGTAGACGCCGAAGCACTTGCTGGCGAGCGCGTGTTTCGGCACGCGATGGAAGTGGTGGATCGCCGCCTGCGCCCCCCAGCAGATGTAGAAGGTCGAGTGGACGTGGGTCTGCGTCCAGTCGAAGATCTCGCAAAGCTCGTCCCAATAGGTGACTTCCTCGAAGGGCATCTTCTCCACCGGCGCGCCGGTGACGACGAAACCGTCGAAGCGCTGCGAGCGAACCTCCGCCCAGGGGCGATAGAACGCCTCCATGTGATCGGTCGAGGTGGTGCGCGAGACATGGTCGGTCATCTTGACCAACGTGAGCTCGACCTGCAGCGGCGTGGCGCCGAGCAGTCGGGCGATCTGGGTCTCGGTGCGGATCTTGTTGGGCATCAGGTTGAGCAGCCCGATACGCAGCGGGCGGATGTCCTGACGCACGGCGTCGGTCTCCCGCATGACCATCACGCCCTCGGCACGGAGCGCGGTGAAAGCAGGCAGGTCGTCGGGGATCTTGATCGGCATCGCGGCTCTTCCTTCGGCGTTCGGCACGTCGAGTGGAGCGGGATGCGATCTCTCGAAATGGCTGTCCCGTTGGTTGCCGGTCAGGCCACATCCTCCTCTGCCGAGGAGCGCCACCTTGCCGGGTGCAGCAGGTTGGCGTTGAGCGTCGCTCAACTCTCGATGCGAGATCCGATGTACACGCGGTCGCCGGACTTGGCAACCGGATCATCGAACCGGTTCAACGAACCCCGGCGCCGACCAGCCACAGCACCGTCGACAGGGTGAAGAACGAGGCGACCGTCGCCATCACCAGCGCGGCGGCACAGATCGGCTCGCGCCCGTAGGGGCGGCCGAGCAGCGCATAGATGGTCAGCATCGGCGCCGCGGTGAAGAGCTGCAACGACAGGCCGAGATCGGGAGAGGCGACCGGCAGCACCGTCAACGCGGCGGTGACCGCGAGCGGGTGGAGCACCAGTTTGGCCGAAACCGGCAGCAGCGCCTCGCCGGCGACGGCGCGCGGATCGGTACCGGCCAGCGCCCCGCCGATGACGATGAGAGCGGTCGCGCCGGAGGCGGCCGCCAGCATGTCGATCGGTTTCGCCAACACCGCCGGCAGACCGACCCCGGTCGCCGAGATCACCATGCCGACGGCGATCGCCAGGATCAGCGGGTTGCGCAGCAGACGCCGGCCGACCTCGGCCACCATCCGGGCGAAGGGCGTGTCGGCATGGGCCTCGGTTTCGGCCACGGCGAGAGCGAGCGGGATGACGACGACGTTCTCGACCGTCATCGCGAGGGCGAGAGCCGTCGCCGCGGTGGTCGGGCCGACCACCATCGCGGCGACGGGAAAACCGACGAAGCCGCTGTTGGGCGCCGCCGCACCGAGGCCGTGAACGGCACTCGCCGCGATACCGCGCCTCAGGCCGAAGCGCGCCACGGCATAGACCACGGTGAAGACCGTGAGCGAGGCCGCGGCATAGGCGAGGAGGAAGCGGACATCGAAGACGTCGCGCAAGGGGCGGGAGGCCAGCGCGTGGACGATCAGCGCCGGCAGGGCGAATCGGACCACGAAGGTGCCGAGCGAGCGCACGTCTTCGCGCCCCAGTGCGCCCCAGCGGGTGGCGAGGAAGCCGAGCAGGATCAAGAGGAAGATCGGCGTGGTGATGCCGAGGACGGCGAGCATGGGGGAGGAGCCTCCGCTTGCGAATCCCGGCGTACCAGGCGATCCGCCGGAGAATGCGCCGACACGGAGACGGAGACCATCGCCGTTCCGCGCCCGCCGCCCACCGTTCGGCGAGGCTCGGGCGCCGAATGTTCGAGCGGTTTCGCGATCGCCGCCGACGCGCTAGCGTGGCATCCGTCGAGGCGGTGCTGGCTCGCCTGCGGCAGAGGAGGTGGCAGATGGCATCGCTGGCTCTCGAAGTCCCGTTGCGGCGCTGGGTCGATCGCACCGGCCATCGACTGTGGCTCCTCGCCGAAGCCGGGCGCATCCTCGACTTCTTCGAACGCCATGCCCGCGATCCGGCGGGCGGCTTCCACGAACTCGACGCGGCCGGCCGGCCGCTCGCCGCCGAATTCTTCCCCTTCGGTGCGCCTGCGCGGGCGTTGCACCTGACGGCGCGGGCCGTGCACGGCTTCGCCATCTCCCATCTCCTCGGTCGTCCCGGAGCCGATGACCTCGTCGATCACGGCATGGCGTTCCTGTGGCACGGCCATCGCGATTCCCGCCACGGCGGCTACCTGTGGTCGATCGGCACCGACGGGCCGGTGAACGCCACCAAGCAGGCCTATGGCCATGCCCATGTGCTGCTCGCCGCGGCGAGCGCCAAGGTGGTCGGCCACCCCGACGCCGATCGCCTGCTCACCGACGTCGCCACCGTGCTCGAGGAGCGCTACTGGGAGGCCGATCACGGTGCGGTGGCCGAGGAATTCGCTCGCGATTGGACGCCGCTCGGCAGCTATCGTGGCCAGAATTCCAACATGCACCTGTGCGAAGCGGCGATGGCCGCCCACGAGGCGACCGGCGAACACGGCTTCCTGGTGATGGCCGAGCGGATCGCCGAGCGCATCATCCTCGCGAACGCCGAGGATGCCGGCTGGCACGTCCCCGAACATTTCGACGCCGATTGGACGTTCGATCGCGATTACGACGGCGACCCGATGTTCCGCCCCTACGGCACGACGCCGGGTCATGCGCTCGAATGGTCGCGCCTGCTGGCACAGCTTTGGGAGCTGGCCGGTCGACGCAACGACTGGATGATCGAGTCGGCGCGGCGACTGTTCCGCCGCACCGTGGCCGACGGTTGGGACGCCGCGAAGGGCGGGTTCTGGTATACCCTCGACTGGGACGGGCGGCCGCGCATCCGCGATCGCTACTGGTGGCCGTGCTGCGAGGGTATCGGCGCGGCCGCCGTCCTCGGCGCGATCGACGGCGATCCCTTCCACGAGGACTGGTATCGGCGGATCTGGGGCTTCACCGCCGCGTGCTTCGTCGACCCCGACGCCGGCGGCTGGTTCCCCCAGCTCGACGACGATCTGCGCCCGAACGCCTTCCCCTTCTACGGCAAGCCGGACATGTACCACTCGCTCCAGGCCTGTCTGATCCCGCTCCTGCCGACCGACGGTTCGATCACCCGCGGGCTCACCACCGTCGGCGTTCGCCTATGAGGCACGGGCCGGTGGGTCAGGCGAGGAGGCGGGCGAGGGCGGCGTCGAGATCCTCGCGGCGGAAGGGCTTCATCAGCAGCGGCAGATCGACCGCCGCGGCACCGGCGTAGCCGGTGGTCACCAGCACCGGCAGATTCGGGCGGACGGCGCGCAGGCCGGCGGCCAATTCGGAGCCGTTCATGCCGTTCTGCAGCGCGAGGTCGGTGATCACCGCATCGAAATCCGGATCGGCCGCGAACCGAGCCAGGGCCTCGGCGCCGCAGGCCGTCGCCACCGCGCCGTGACCCGAGGCGGTGAGCAGATCGACGATCGCCTCGCGCACCCCGACGTCGTCCTCGACCACCAGGATGCGCAGCGCCCGCATCGGGCGGGCGGGCTCGTCGTTCACCGATGCGGGGGCGGCGGCCTCGTCCGTCGCGGCGGCGGGTAGGTCGATGATGACGGTGGTACCGGTGCCGGGTGTCGAGGCGACCTCGATCCGGCCGCCGGACTGGCGGACGAAACCGTAGACCATGGAGAGGCCGAGGCCGCTGCCGACGCCGCTCGGTTTGGTGGTGAAGTAGGGCTCGAAGATGCGGGCGAGCGTCGCGGCATCCATGCCGGTGCCGTCGTCGCCGACTTCGAGACGAACCATGCCGTCCGGTGCCCGCGTGGACGAAACCGTGATGCGACCACGTTCACCGACCGCGTCGCGGGCGTTGAAGACGAGGTTGATCAGGGCGTTCTCCAACTGGCCGGGGTCGACCGACGCGAGCAGCGAGCCGTCGGTGGGGTTCGCCCGCGTCGTGAGCACGATGCCGCTGCCGAGGCTCGCCTCGACCAGATCGACCAGGGCGGCGACGAGGCGCGGTACGTCGGTCGCCACCGGTGCCAGCATCTGCCGGCGGCCGAAAGCGAGGAGGTGGGCGACCATCGCGGCGCCGTTCTCGGCTGCCGACAACGCCCGCAGCGCCCGGGCGCGGGTGCGCGAACCGGGCTCGGCGTCGTCGTGGATCATCTGGACGTTGGTGGCGACGGCGGTCAGCAGGTTGTTGAAGTCGTGGGCGATGCCGCCGGTGAGGCGGCCGACCGCCTCCAGCCGTTCGGCGTGGCGCAGCCGGCCTTCGATCTCGGCCCGTTCGCTCGCCTGGACCTTGAACACCTCGAAGGCGCGGGCGAGCGCGCCGATCTCGTCGGGACGGCCGCCTCCCGGCGCGGTGGCCGTCGTGTCGCCGCCGGCCAGTCGCCGCATCGCCTCGGCGATGCCGAGCAGGTCGGCGACGACACCGCGCAGGAAGGCGTTGGCGAAGCCGAGGGCAACGATCAGCGCTAGCGCGCCGACCAGTCCGGCAGCGATCTTGCCGAGCCGCAGGTCGGCCGCCATGGCTTCCGCGCGGGCTCGGTCGGAGCGTTCCACCAGCGAGGCGAAGTCCTTGACGAGGCGGCTCATCTCGCGGGCGGCGACGTCGGTGGCGGCGAGCAGGAAGCGTTGGCGCGGGTCGGCGTAGATGCGATCGGCGGCGGCCGTGGAACCGCGTTCGGCCGCGGCGATCGCCTGATCGGTCACCGCATAGAGTTGACGCAGGATACCGTCGAGGCGATCGGCGAGGCGGACGATCGCCGGCTCCAGGGTCGGCAGCGCCGGCCGGTCGGTGGGGACCGGCAACGCCGCGGCGAGGGCGGCGAAATCCTCCAGCCGGCCGGTCATCGCCCGTTCTGCGACGTCGAGGCCGGCGCGATCGCGGATCTCGGCGACCGAATGGGCGAAGGCGGAGAGGCCGGAGGCGCTCTCGGCGAGGGTCAACACCCGTCGGACGTCGGCGAGCGCGTCGGTCCGGGTGGCCCCGAGCGAGCGCTCCAACCGATCGAGGCCGACCCAGGCGAGACCTTCGGCGATCAGGATCACCCCGACCACCGCCGCCGCCATCAGCATCAGGCGTCGGTGCAGACCGCCTCGCCTCGTCATCCCGCTCGCTCGCGTTTCTCCCGGGCGTGCGTTCCGACCGGGTCGCCGCCGATCCTAGAGCGGATCACGCCGCCCGTGCAGCCGTTCGACGCCACGACGTCACGCGACTTGACCGTCGCGCGGCACCAGGGCGACGCCCTCGTGGCGGAAGGTGGCCCAGGCGCTCGACCCCGGCGGGACCGGCGTCTCGGATGTCGGGTCGACGACGAAGAGTTCACCGGCGGAGCTGTCGAGCACGTATTCGAGATGCGAACCGAGATAGGTCGCCTTGCGCACCGTCACCGGTAACCGGTCCGGTCCGGGTTCGGTCGCGAGGCGGATCGCCTGCGGCCGGATCGCCACGGTGATCTCGTCGGCCCTGGTGATCGCCGTCTCGGGAAGGTCGAGCACCGCCTCGCCGAAATGCGCCGTCACGCGACCCTCGGCGCGCCGGGTGACGGTGCCGTCGAGCAGGTTGGAGATGCCCATGAAATCGGCGACGAAACGCGACACCGGGCGGCGGTAGAGGTCGGCCGGCGTTCCCTCCTGAGCGATGACGGCGCGGTTCATCACGATGATCCGGTCGGAGACGGCGAGCGCCTCCTCCTGGTCGTGGGTGACGTAGACCGAGGTCAGGCCGAGTTTCGACTGCAATTCGCGGATGTCGTCGCGCATCTTGCGGCGGAGTTTGGCGTCGAGGTTGGAGAGCGGCTCGTCGAACAGCAGTACCTCCGGTTCGAGCACCAGGGCGCGGGCGACCGCGACGCGCTGCTGCTGGCCGCCGGAGAGCTCGCTCGGCAGGCGGGTCTCGAAGCCGGCGAGGCCGACCATGGCGAGGCCGGCCATCGCCTGTTCCTCGCGTTGCACCTTGGGAACGCCGGAGACCTCGAGGCCGAAGGCGACGTTGTCGAGGACGTTCATGTGGGGGAAGAGCGCGTAGCTCTGGAACACCATGGTGACGTCGCGATCGGTGGCCGGCAGCAGCGTCACGTCGCGACCGCCGATCAGGATCTGCCCCTCGCTCGCCGCTTCGAGCCCGGCGATCATACGCAACGTCGTCGTCTTGCCGCAGCCCGACGGCCCGAGCAGCGTCACGAGCGTTCCCGGTTCGACCTTGAACGAGATGGCGTCGACCGCCGTCACCTTGCCGTAGCGGCGGCTCACCGAGCGGAATTCGACGCCACCGATCTTCTGGTCGGTTCGAGTCATGCGGCGACCTCCTGTGGCCGGGCGGCGGGGGCATGGGGGGTGGGTCGGGCGATGCGACGCTCGCCGACGATCCATTGGATGAAGATGATGGCGAGGCCCATCAGCACCACCAGCACCGAGGAATAGGCGATGGCGAGGCCGAAGTCGCCGATCTCGACACGTCCGACGATGTAGGACGTCGCCATGTCGTGGCGGGCCGAGACCAGGAAGATGACGGCGCTGACCGAGGTGATGGCGCGCACGAAGGAATAGACCAGCGCCGCGACGATCGCCGGCCTGAGCAGCGGCATGATCACCCGGCGGATGGTCTGGGCGCTGTTGGCGCCGAGCGTCAGGGCGCATTCGTCGAGGTTCTTGTCGAGCTGGCTCATCGCCGCGACACCGGCGCGGATGGCCACCGGCATGTTGCGGAAGACGAAGCAGACGACCAGGATCGCCGCCGTGCCGGTCAGTTCCACCGGCGGTTGGTTGAAGGCGAGGATGTAGGCGACGCCGATCACCGTACCGGGAATGGCGAAGCTCAGCATGGTCATGAATTCGAAGGTCGCCTGACCGGTGAAACGCTGCCGCACCAGCAGGTAGGCGGTGATCAGCCCCATCGCCGCGGTCAGCGGGGCGGAGACCGCCGAGACTTCGAGGGTGGTGAAGAGCGAGTTCCACGCCCGCCCGGTCCACAACAGGCCGTACTGGTTCCAGTCGAGGCCGAAGGCGGTGACGTAGTGGCGCAGCGTGAAGGTGTTGTTGCGGCCCCAGTTCTCGACGAAGCCGCCGTAGAGGATCAGGCCGTAGAGCAGGAAGGTGAAGGCGGCCCAGGGCAGCGCGGTGGCGTAGACCGCGTTCTTCAGCCAGCGCGGCAGTTCGGCCGGCGTGCCGGCGAAGCCTTTGCCGCCGACCGTGGTGTAGGAGCCGGTGCCGACCCACCGCCGCTGCACCAGGAAGGCGCCGATGCACAGCGCCAGCAGCACGATCCCGAGCGCCGCGGCGCGGCCCGGGTCGTTCTGGGCGCCGACCACCGCATAGAAGATCTTGGTGGAGAGCACCTCGTAGCCGCCGCCCATCACCAGCGGATTGCCGAAGTCGGCGAGGCTCTCGATGAAACCGACCAGGAAGGCGTTGGCGAGGCCGGGCCGCATCAGCGGCCAGGTGACTCGTCTGAAGGTCTGCCAGCGGCCGGCGCGCAGGGTCTGCGCCGCCTCCTCCATCGACGGGGCGATGCCCTGGACGACACCGATCAGCACCAGGAAGGCGATCGGCGTGAAGGCCAGCGTCTGGGTGAGCAGGATGCCGGGCAGGCCGTAGATCCAGCGCGTCGCGGTCAGCCCGAAGTTCTCGGCGAGGAACAGCGTGACCGTACCGTTGCGGCCGAAGAGCAGGATGACCGCGAGGCCGATGACGAAGGGCGGGGTGATGATCGGCAGCACCGACAGAAGACGCAACAGGCGCTGATAGGGGAAGGTGGTCCGCGTCGCGACCAGGGCGAAGGCGAGACCGAGCACCGTGGTGATGACGCCGCACAGTGTGCCCAGCACCACCGAGTTCCAGACGACGCCGCAGCGGGTCGTACCGGTGACGCAGCCGAGCGACCAGATGTCTTTGGCGGTCAGGCGGTGGATCAGCGCCGCCGGGCCGGACATGTCGGCGTCGGGCAGCATCGCCTGGGAGAACACCGTCGACACCGGCCAGAAGACGAAGAGCGAGATCGAGGCGACGAGCAGCCCGATGGCGCCGGTGGTGAAGCGGTCGCCCTTCATGGCACCACGGGCGGCGAGCCCCATGGTGAGGAAGAACAGGAAGGCGAGGGCGGTGGCCATCGCTCCGAAGCCCATGCCGGGTTGTCCGGCGGCGATTGGGCCGAAGAGATCGGCGAGGAAGGGCCATGCCCAGCCCTTGTGGATGATCGCCACCCCCTGCAGCATCATCCAGCCGAGGCCGCCGGCACCGGCGACGACCAGCGCCGGCCCGACGAGACGCGATCGCGTCGCGACGAAGGGAACGGGCAGGGCGAGGAACAGGCCGAGCGGCAGGAGCCACGGCGCGTCGTCGAGACCGGCGAGGAGGCCGGAGGCCGGCCAGCCCCCGAGGATCGGCTGACGCGACGAGGCGAAGCCGTACCAGGGCGCGATCGTCCAGGCGATCCAGCCGACGATCAGCCAGAGGAGATGCGAGCGGAACATGGCGCCGTCTCCGGTCCCGAACCGACGGGGAGAGCGGCCTCCCGGGTCACCCGGGAGGCCGGACGGGGTCGTCCGCGGTGATCAGCGCAGGTTGCCGATCTCGTTGTCCCAGCGCGAGAGCAGGCGCTTGCGCTCGGCCGCCGAGCCGAACTTCTTGAAATCGTAGTCGATCAGCTTGACCTTCTCCAGTCGCGGCGCGTGCGGGGAGAGCGGCGTGGCGACATTGGCCTGCACCTGGTAGCTCTTCGCCTGATCGGCGGTCTCCTGCGCCTTGGGGGTCAGAGCGAATTCGTAGAACTTCTTGGCGAGGTCCGGGTTCGGGCCGCCCTTGATGATGCCCATCGAGCCGACTTCGTAACCGGTGCCTTCGCAGGGGGCGACCACCTTCACCGGGAAGCCGTTGACCGTCTGGGTGACGCCGTCGTGCATGAAGACGATGCCGATCGAGGCCTCGCCCCGCCCCGCCGCCACCGCCGGGGCGGCGCCCGATTTGGTGTACTGCGAGATGTTGCCGTGCAACTGCTTCATGAAGTCGAAGGCCGGGTTCTCGCCGAAGATCTGGACCAGGGTGGCGAGCGTCGCATAGGCGGTGCCGGAGGAGTTCGGATTGGCGATCTGGATCTCGCCCTTGTACTCCGGCTTCACCAGATCGGCCCAACAGGCCGGCTCCGCGACCTTCTTCTTGGCCAGCACCTCGGTGTTGACGGCGAAACCGAGGCCGCCGGCGTAGATGCCGACGGCGCGATACTGCGCGTCCGCCGCCTGACGTTGGGCCCAGGGATGGAGCTCGGCGAGCTTCGGCGACTTGTATTCCGAGAGCAGGCCGTCCTCGGCCGCCTGGAGGAAGGCGTCACCGGTGCCGCCCCACCACACGTCGCCCTTCGGGTTGGAGCCCTCGGCCTTGACCTGGGCATAGGTCTCGCCGGCGCTCTTGCGCGTCATGGCGACCTTGATGCCGGTCTCCTTGGTGAAGGCGTTCATCATCGCCTGGCACCACTCTTCCTGGACGCCGCAGTAGACGACGAGGTCGGCGGCGTTCGCCGAGGCCGCGCCGAGTGCGAGACCGAGGAGAGCCGTCGTGGCGAAGGCGAGGCGGCGGGTGGCGAGCGTCATGTTTTCCTCCATCGGACCCGCCGTCGTTCGTTGCGGCGTCATGGGCGCCGGGTCGACGGTCGGATCGTTTCGAAACGCGATCCCACCCCGTCCGGACGAGCCGGAACGGGTCGGATGGCACTGTCGGCCGACGACGTGAACGGGGGATTTCGGACGGACCACGTCTCGCTGTAACATTGTTCACAGAAGCGACGGCCGAAGGGGGAGAGGACGCGTGACGTCGAACGCCGGTCACAGGATGCGGATCGCCGTCGTCGACGACGACGAGGCGGTGCGCGCCGCCGTCGTCGACACGGTCGCCTCGGAAGGGTTCGAGGCGATCCCCTGCCGCGACGCCGCGGCGCTCTTCGCCGCATTGGCCGCCGGCCGCGTCGATCTCGTGGTGCTCGACCTCCGGCTTCCCGACCGCGACGGCTTCTCGGTGGCCGCGACCATCCGGGCGTCGAGCGCGGTGCCGATCATCATGGTGTCGGGACGCGGCGGCGATCTCGACCGCATCATGGGCCTCGAGATCGGTGCCGACGACTACGTGGTGAAGCCGTTCAACAGTCGCGAGCTGCTCGCTCGCATCAAGGCGGTGCTGCGGCGCACCGGCCGCGATGGCGGCATCGTCGCTCGCCCGGTGGTGCGCCGGGGCTGGCGCTTCGACGGCTTCGAGATCGACCTCGACCGGCGCCGTGTCTGCGGCCCCGACGGCGTGGCGATGGCCCTGACGGTCGCCGAATTCGATCTGCTCGTCGCCCTGGTCGGGGCGGCCGGGCGGGTGCTGTCGCGCGATCACCTGCTCGATCTCACCCACCGGGCCGGCGGCGAGGTGTTCGACCGTACCGTCGACGTGCTCATCCTCCGGCTCCGCCGCAAGATCGAAGCGGATGCGACCAACCCGCGCTTCATCCGTACCGAACGCGGCCACGGGTATGTCTTCGACGTACCGGTCGAGGCGATCGACGTCGGCGGATGACGAGAACCTGCTGTGATCGTTGAAAACGGAAGAAACGTTCCATTCCGTCGCCGCTCCGTTCTAGAATGACGCGACCCGTCATCGCGGAGTGGGACGAGATGAGCGACGAGCCGACGGTACCGCGCGACTTCGAGGGGCTGAAGGCCCATCTCGGCGTAGCCCATAACGCACTGCCGAAGCGGCTGAAACAAGCAGCGGATTTCGCGCTGCGCCATCCCGACGACGTCGCCTTCGGCACGGTGGCCGAGATCGCCGTCAAGGCGGGGGTGCAGCCTTCGACCCTGGTGCGGCTGGCCCAGGCCATCGGTTACGGCGGCTTCTCCGACCTGCAGCAGGTGTTCCGCGCCCGGCTCAAGGCGGGCTGGCCGGATTATCACACACGGCTCGAGGCGCTGAAGGCGGTGGGGCCCGAGCCCCATCCCGGTCTCCATCTCCATGGCTTCTCGCAGGCCGCCATCGCCTCGCTCGAACGGCTCGGCGCGACGCTCGACCCACATCGGCTCGATGCGGCGGTCGACCTGCTCGCCGGCGCCGACACCATCCATCTCCTGGGCGCGCGGCGGGTTTTCCCGGTCACCGCCTATCTCGCCTACGCCTTCGCCAAGATGGGAGTGCGGACGCAACTCGTCGACAACGTCGGCAGTCTCGGGGGTGAGCAGATCGCCGCGGCACGACCGGGCGACGTGGTATTGGCGGTGAGTTACGCTCCCTATACCCGCTCGACCGTCGATCTCGCCGCAACGGCTGCGGCCGCGGGCGTGCCGATGCTGGCGATCACCGACTCCGCCTTCTCGCCGTTGGTCTCGATGGCACGGGTCTGGCTCGAAGTGGCGGAAGCCGACTACGGTGCCTTCCGCTCGCTCGCCGCCAGCTTCGCCCTGGTCATGGCCCTCGCCGTCTCGGTCGGCGAGAAGCGCGAGGCCGGGCAGGGGTGAGCCGAACGACGACGCCCGGCGCGGGCGGCGCCGGGCGAGGGGTCGTGACGGGCGCCGCCGTGGTTCAGACGCGCACCGGCTCGCCGGTCTTCCACGACGCCGTCGCGGCGTCGGCGAGGCGTTGAGCGGCGAGGCCGTCCTCGCCGCTCGGCGTCGGGGCGATGCCCTTCTCGACGCTGTCGACGAAGGTGGCGAGTTCGGCGCGATAGGCTTCGGCGTAGCGCTCCAGGAAGAAGTGCTGCACCGGATCGGCGCGGAAACCGTCGCCCGACGCCAGTTCCACCGTCGACTCGTGGACGTTGCCGGCGCGCAGCATGCCCTTCGACCCGTGCACCTCGATGCGCTGGTCGTAGCCGTAGGTGGCACGGCGCGAATTGGAGATCTGGCACAGCCGCCCGGACGCGGTCCGCATGGTGACCACGGCGGTGTCGGCGTCGCCGGCCGCGCCGATCTCGGGATCGACCAGCGCCGAGCCCATGGCGTGGACCTCGATCGGCTCGTCGCCGCAGAGGAGGAAACGAGCCATGTCGAAGTCGTGGATCATCATGTCACGGAAGATGCCGCCGGAGGTGGCGACATAACTCGCCGGCGGCGGTGCCGGATCGCGCGACAGGATGGTGACGATCTCGGTCTCACCGATCGCACCGGCGGCGAGACGGCGACGCAATTCGGCGAAGTTCGGGTCGAAGCGACGGTTGAAGCCGATCATCAGCGGCACGCCGGCCGCTTTCACCACCGCCAGGCAGGCGACGATGCGCTCGGCGGAGAGATCGACCGGCTTCTCGCAGAAGATCGCTTTGCCGGCGCGAGCCGCCTTCTCGATGAAGTCGGCGTGGGTGGTGGTCGGTGTACCGATGATGACGGCGTCGACGTCACGTCCCTCGATGGCGGCGTCGATGTCGCGCACCTCGGCGCCGGTGGCGGCGGCCAACTCCTCGGCCGAAGGCCGATGCGGGTCGGCGACCGCGACGAGCTTCACGCCGGGCCGACCGGCGACGTTACGGCCGTGGATCTTGCCGATGCGACCGGCGCCGAGAACCGCGATTCTCATGTGTCGTCTCCTCGCTGGGTCGACCGCACGTTCCGCGACTCGACCGATGAAGAACATATATTCCGAATTGACTTCATCATAGAACGGAAGTTTCATATCGACAACGATCGTCGGTGACGCCGTCGCGCGAGTCGACGGGTTTCCCCGGTCCGGGCCGCGCGGACGAGGCCCGACGAAGGCCGAGGCGACCCCATCCACGGCCGCGCCGACGGCAGAGGTTTTCGGGAGGACGCAGGATGACCGCAGCGGCCGTGACCGAACCGCGTCTCGACGTCGTCACCATCGGCCGCTCCTCGGTCGACCTCTACGGCCAGCAGATCGGCGGGACGCTCGAGGACATGGCGAGCTTCACCAAGGCGGTCGGCGGCTGCCCCTCCAACATCGCCATCGGTTCTGCCCGGCTGGGGCTGAAGTCGGCGGTGATCACCCGCGTCGGCGACGAGCAGATGGGGCGTTTCATCCGCGAGCAGTTCGTCCGCGAGGGCGTCGAGGTCGCGGGCGTGACGACCGACCCACAGCGGCTGACCGCGTTGGTGCTGCTGGCGGTGCGCGATCGCAAGACCTTTCCGCTGATCTTCTATCGCGAGAACTGCGCCGACATGGCGCTGGAGCCGGCGGACGTCGACGAGGGTCTCGTCGCCTCCGCCGCCGCGGTGCTGGTCACGGGCACGCATTTCTCGCGCCCCAACACAGCCGCGGCGCAGAAGCGCGCCATCGAAATCGCCCGCACCCACGGCCGCAAGGTGGTGTTCGACATCGACTATCGCCCCAATCTCTGGGGGCTCGCCGGCCACGCCGCCGGCGAAGAGCGCTACATCCGCTCCGACGCGGTCACCGCCCATCTCGCACCCGTCCTGGCGCTCTGCGATCTGGTCGTCGGCACCGAAGAAGAGCTCTTCATCGCCTCCGGACATTCGGAGATCATCGACGCATTGCGCGAAGTCCGCCGGCTGGCGCCCGCCGCGACGATCGTCTGCAAGCGCGGACCGATGGGCTGCGTCGTCTTCCCCGGCGACATCCCCGACAGCGTCGAGAAAGGCATCCGCGGCCCCGGTTTCCCGGTCGAGGTCTACAACGTGCTCGGTGCCGGCGACGCCTTCATGTCGGGCTTCCTGCGCGGCTGGCTGCGGGGCGAGCCGCTCGCCACCTGTGCCACCTGGGCCAACGCCTGCGGCGCCTTCGCGGTGTCGCGGCTGCTGTGCTCGCCGGAGAACCCGACCTGGACCGAGCTGCAGCATTTCCTCGGCTTCGGCAGCCGCCACCGTGCCCTGCGCTTCGACGCGGCGCTCAATCATCTCCACTGGGCCACGACCCGCCGGCCGCAACCCGCGACGCTGATGGCCTTCGCCATCGATCACCGCGCCCAACTCGAGGCGATGGCCGACGAGATCGCTGCCGATCGCGCCCGCATCGCCGATTTCAAGGTGCTGGCGGTCGAGGCGGCGGCACGGGTCGCCGATGGTCGGCCCGGCTACGGCATGTTGCTCGACGGCACCTACGGGGCGGAGGCGCTGTTCCGCGCCACCGACCATGGGTTCTGGATCGGTCGGCCGATCGAGGCGCCGGGATCGCGGCCGCTCGACTTCGACCGGATGTCGAGCCTCGGCGCCCATCTCGTCGAATGGCCGGTGCATCACACCGTGAAATGCCTGTGCTTCTACCGGCCGGACGATCCGGAGGAGTTGAAGGCGCGACAGGAGCGCGAGCTTCTCCGCGTCCACGACGCGGTGCGCACCCTCGGGCGCGAATTGCTCCTGGAGATCATCGCCGGCGTCCACGGCCCCCTCGCGCCGGACACCATCCCGGCGGTTCTGGAACGTATCTACGACCTCGGCATCCATCCCGACTGGTGGAAGCTCGAGCCGCAAGCCGATCCGGGCGCCTGGCAGGCGATCGGCGACGTGATCCGCCGCCACGATCCGTTCTGCCGCGGCATCGTCCTGCTCGGTCTCGACGCACCCGAGGTGGAACTCGCCGCCGCCTTCGCCGCGGCGCGCAGCGAGCCGCTGGTCAAGGGCTTCGCCGTCGGTCGCACCATCTTCGCCGATGCGGCGCGGGCCTGGCTCGCCGGCCGTATCGACGACGCGACGGCGGTCGCCGACATGGCGGCACGGTTCGAACGGTTGACGCGAGCCTGGAGCGGTTGCGCGCCTCCCGCCTGAGGCCGACACTCGCGACCGCCGGCCCGACCCTCTTCGGAAGGATCGAACACGATGAAGACCCTCCGCCTCACCACCGCTCAGGCGCTCGTGCGCTTCCTCACCGCGCAGAAGACCGAGATCGACGGCGAGATGGTGCCGATCTTCGCCGGCTGCTGGGCGATCTTCGGCCACGGCAACGTCGCCGGCCTCGGCGAGGCGCTGTGGCACGCCCGCGACGCGCTCCCCACCTGGCGCGCCCACAACGAGCAGGCGATGGCCCTCGCCGCGGTCGCCTATGCCAAGCAGATGCGGCGGCGGCGGATGATGATCGCCACCAGCTCGATCGGCCCCGGCGCCACCAACATGATCACCGCCGCGGCGGTCGCCCATGTCGATCGCCTGCCGGTGCTGCTGCTGCCCGGCGACGTCTTCGCCTCGCGCCGACCCGATCCGGTGCTGCAGCAGATCGAGGACTTCGGCGACGGCACGGTGTCGGCAAACGACTGCTTCCGCCCGGTGTCGCGGTATTTCGATCGGATCACCCGGCCGGAGCAGATCGTGCCGGCGCTGACCCGCGCCATGCAGGTGCTGACCGATCCGACCGACTGCGGGCCGGTGACGCTCGCCATGTGCCAGGACGTGCAGACCGAGGCCTGGGACTTCCCCGAGACTTTCTTCGCCGAGAGGATCTGGACGCCGCGCCGCATCCGCCCCGACGAGACCGAACTCGCCGCCGCCGCCACCGCGTTGCGCGGCGCCCGCCGGCCGATGATCGTCGCCGGCGGCGGGGTGCTCTATTCGCAGGCCGAGGCCGACCTCCTCGCCTTCGCCGAGCGCTTCGGCATTCCTGTCGGCGAGACTCAGGCGGGCAAGGGCGTGATGCCGGTCGACCATCGCCTCGGTCTCGGCGCCATCGGCGTCACCGGCACGGCCGCGGCCAACCAGCTCGCCCGCGAGGCCGATCTGATCCTGGCGGTCGGCACCCGGCTGCAGGACTTCACCACCGGCTCGTGGTCGCTCTTCGCCGATCCCGGCCGCCGCATCGTCGGGCTCAACACCCAACTCTTCGACGCCGGCAAGCATCGCGCCGAACCGCTGATCGCCGATGCCCGTGCCGGCCTCGCCGAACTCGGTGCCGCGCTCGGGGCGTGGCGGGCGCCGGAGGTGTGGGGGGCGAAGGCCGCCCGCGCCGTCACCGCCTGGACCGAGACCGCCGAGCACCATACCGCCGCCGCCAACGACGGTCTGCCGAGCGACGCGCAGGTGATCGGCGCGGTGCAGCGCAAGGCGCGCGCCACCGATGTGCTTGTGTGTGCCGCCGGTGGTCTGCCGGGTGAGCTGCACAAGCTGTGGCGGCCCGGCGCGGCGGGCGGCTACCACCTCGAATACGGCTATTCGTGCATGGGCTACGAGATCGCCGGCGGTCTCGGGGTGAAGCTCGCCGAGCCGAACCGCGACGTCACCGTGATGGTCGGCGACGGCTCCTATCTGATGATGAACTCGGAGATCGCCACCTCGGTGATGCTCGGGCTCAAGCTCACCGTCGTGGTGCTCGACAACCGCGGCTTCGGCTGCATCAACCGGCTGCAGATGGCCTGCGGCGGGGCGAACTTCAACAATCTGCTGGAGGACGCCCGCCACGAGGTGCTGCCGGAGATCGACTTCGCCGCCCATGCCGCCGCGCTCGGGGCGATCTCGGGCAAGGTCTCGACCATCGCCGAACTGGAGGCGGCGCTCGACGAGGCCCGTCTCGCCCCCCGCACCGCGGTGATCGTCGTCGAGACCGATCCGCTGATCACCACCGAGGCCGGCGGCAACTGGTGGGAAGTGGCGGTCCCGGAAGTATCGGAGCGGACGGAAGTCCGCGCCGCGCGGGCGGCCTACGAGGCGGCGCTCGCCAACCAGAGAGTCGGAGACTGATCATGCTACGCATCGGCGCCAACCCCATCGGCTGGTCGAACGACGACATGCGCGAACTCGGCGGCGAAACACCGCTCGAGACCTGCCTCGCCGAAGCGGCGAGCGTCGGCATCGAGGGCATGGAACTCGGCCACAAGTTCCCGCGCGAGGCCGGCGCGCTGAAGGCGGCGCTCGCCCCCTTCGGCCTCGCCTGCGTCTCGGGCTGGTATTCGAGTGAACTCTTCCTGCGCGATCCGGCAGCGGAGATGGCGGCGCTGAGGCCGCATCTCGACCTCCTGAAGGCGATGGGCTGCGACGTGCTGGTCTTCGCCGAGACCTCGAACGCCATCCACGGCGACCGGACGATGCCGCTGTCGCGCCGGCCGCATCTCGCGGCGAACGACTGGGCCGAATTCGGCCGGCGGGTCACCGCGGTCGCCGAGGCGACGCGGGCCGAGGGCGTGCGGCTCGCCTATCACCACCACATGGGAACGGTGGTGCAGTCGGAAGCCGACATCGACGCCTTCATGGCGGCGACCGGTGAGGCCGTGGCGCTGCTCCTCGACACCGGTCACGCCACCTGGGGCGGCGCCGATCCGGCGAAACTGGCGAGGCGCCATCGTTCGCGCATCGCCCATGTCCACACCAAGGACGTTCGCCCTGCCGTGATGGCGCGGGCGGCGGCCGAGGACATGTCCTTCCTCGATGCGGTGGTCGACGGCGTCTACACCGTGCCGGGCGACGGCTCGATCGACTTCGAGGCGGTGTTCCGCGAACTGCCCGGCTACGACGGCTGGGTGGTGATCGAAGCGGAGCAGGATCCGGCCAAGGCGAACCCGCTCGAATACGCCCACAAGGGCTGGGCGCATCTGGTCTCGGTGCTGGCGAAGACCGGCCTGCGTCCGGCGGCGTGAGGGGATGCGGGGCGCCGAGCCCCGCCGACGAACTCGGGGCGCCGAGCCCCGCCGACGACAGTGTCGGGGCGGAATGCCCCGCTCCGGACCTTCGAGAGAGAGCCATGACCGAACTTCTCGTCCGCCCCCATGCTCCCGATGCCGACGGCTGTGTGCTGCGGATCACGCCGGAGAGCGCCGGCTGGGGCCATGTCGGCTTCGCCGTCCATCGTCTGACGCCGGGCGCGCACCTCGGCGGCGGCGAGGCCACCCGCGAGGTCTGTCTGGTGATGATCTCCGGCACGGCGCGGATCTCGGCCGGCGACACCGATTTCGGCGAGGTCGGTGGCCGCGCCTCGCCGTTCGACGGGTTGCCGGGGTCGGTCTACGTGCCGGCGGGAATGGCGTGGCGGATCGCGGCGACGAGCGTAGCGGAGGTGGCGGTGTGTTCGGCGCCGGGCGTTCCGGGCCGGCGTCCGCCGCGGGCGATCCCGCCGGCGGCGGTCGGCCAGTCGGTGCGCGGGCAGGGGACCAACCAGCGCTTCATCCGCGACATCCTGCCGGAGACGGCCGAAGCCGACGGTCTGCTGGTGGTCGAGGTGATCACCCCCGGCGGTCACTGGTCGAGCTATCCCCCGCACAAGCACGACCGCGACGCGCCGCCGGCCGAGACGGCGCTCGAGGAGACCTATTACCACCGGCTGAACCCGCCGCAGGGCTTCGCCTTCCAGCGCGTCTACACCGACGACCGCTCGATCGACGAGACCATGGCGGTGGAGGACGGCTGCGTCGTCATGGTGCCGCGCGGCTATCACCCGGTCGGTGCGCCGCACGGCTACGACCTCTGGTACCTCAACGTCATGGCCGGACCGGTACGTGAATGGCACTTCCACAACGACCCGGCGCACGAATGGATCGTCAGGCCGAAGGGCTGACGCCTCCGGCCGGGTTCCTCAGGAGAGACACATGACCTCCGCACTGCGCATCGGCATCGTCGGTCTCGGGCGGCTCGGCCGTCGCCATGCCGAAAACCTCGCCTTCCGGGTGCCCGGCGCCCGGCTCGTCGCCGCGGCGAGCCCGTCGGCCGAGGAGCGCGACTGGGCGGCGGCGAACCTGCCGGGTGTCGCCACCGTCCCCGGTCTGCCGGAACTGCTGGCGCGCGACGACGTCGACGCGGTTTGGCTGGTCACCCCGACGTCGTTCCACGCCGACCACGTCATCGCCTCGCTGGAGGCCGGCCGCCACGTCTTCTGCGAGAAGCCGCTGGCGCTGGAGGTCACCGACTGCGATCGGGTGATCGCGGTGGCGAAGGCGCGGCCGAAGCAGGTGGCGATGGTCGGCTTCACCCGGCGCTTCGATCCGGCACTGGCCGAGGCGAAGCGGCGCATCGCGGCCGGCGAACTCGGCCGCATCTTCGCCATCCGCTGCTCGTCGGAGGATGCGATCGATCCGCACGGCTTCTTCGTCCGCTTCGCCCCGACCTCGGGCGGTATCTTCCTCGACTGCTGCATCCACGAGATCGATCTCGTCCGCTGGATCCTCGACGGAGCCGAAGCGCGGACCGTCACGGCGGCGGGCACGCGGGCGATGTATCCGGGCCTGGCACCCTGCGGCGACGTCGACACCGGCTTCGCCACCGCCACCTTCGACGGCGGCTGTGTCGCCACCTTCCACGTCACCCGCACCTCCCACCGTGGCTTCGAATCGATGTTGACGGTGGTCGGTACCGAAGGGGCGCTGGAGATCGGCCGCGGCCTCGGCCATCTGCCGATCACGGTGGAGAAGGACGGCGGACGGCACGTCGGCGGACTCGTCGACTTCTTCGACCGGTTCGAATCCGCCTTTCTCCACGGCGCCCGCGCCTTCGTCGAAGCGGTCCGCGAAGGCCGGCCGTCACCGCTCGGGCTCGAGGACGCCCGCGCCGCCACCGCCCTGGCGGTTCGGATGCGCGAGGCGCTGGTCGTCGCCGAATGAGCGACGCGCCGCAGCGTTCACCGCCGGCACCATCGCCGTCGGTTCGAGCGCGGTGACACCACGACGGGCGCGACGGCTGGCCGAATCGGCGCTACATCGGATCTTCCGAGATCGGGCTCGTCCATCGTGACGGCGCGCATCGGACCGGCGAGGGGAGGGCGCGATGGCGGTCGGCGAATTCGGGCGGATCGGCGGAGAGATCGTCCACGAGATCACCCTGATCTCGCCCGGCGGGGCCACCGCGTCGATCCTCACCTTCGGGGCGGCGGTCCGGGCACTCGCCGTACCGCTCACCGACGGCGAGAGGCGGGAGGTGGTGCTCGGCTACGACACCGCGGAGGCCTATGCCGACAATTCCGGCCATCTCGGCGTCATGGTCGGGCGTGTCGCCAACCGTATCTCCGGCGGCCGCTTCCGCCTCGACGGGGTGACCCACGAGTTGCCGATCGACGAGGCGGGCTGCAACACGCTGCACGGCGGTCCCGGTGGTTTCACCCGACGCAATTGGACGATCGAGGCGGCGAGCGACGCCGCGGTCGACCTTTCGCTGGTCTCCGAGGACGGCGACCAGGGCTTTCCCGGCCGACTCGCGCTGCGCTGCCGCTATGCCCTCACCGACGCGGCGACACTGGAGATCACCGCGACGGCGACGACCGACGCACCGACGCCGGTCAACCTCACCAACCACGCCTATTTCACCCTGAACCGGGCCGGCGACTGCCGTGAGCATCTTCTGCGGATCGCGGCCGATTTCTACACGCCGGTCGACGACGTGCTGATCCCGACCGGGGAGATCGCTCCGGTCGCCGGCACCACCCTCGACTTCCGCGTCGCCCGGCCGATCGCTGTCGACCACGACATCGCCTTCGTACTCGGCGGAGCGCCGGGAGAGATGGTAGGCGCAGCGGAGGTGACGGCGCCCGACGGGCGGCTGCGGCTCGAGGTGGAGACCGATCAACCGTCGCTGCAGCTCTATACCGCCCCGCATCTCGGACCCCATCCGGCCGCCGCGTCCGGTCTCGTCCATGGTCCCCACGCCGGCTTCTGTCTCGAAGCACAGGGTTTCGTCGACGCCCCGAACAAGCGGCATTTCCCCTCGGTGACGCTGCGCCCCGGCGCCGTCTATCGCCACCACACCCGCTACCGCTTCGTCGCCCTGTGATGTGGGATCCGAACCGAGCGCTCGCATGTCGACGGTCGGCCGGCCAGCTCCTCCGATCACCCCATCGCATCGAGCGAAGCACGCCGCTCGCGTGGTCGCGTTCGGCGCCACCGGAAGACGCCGCGGCGCGCGCAACCGGCACGTTCCGATCCCGCCTTTGCGCAGCGCAGCAACGATTTGAGTTGCGCACCTCGAGAATTTGAGAGAACCATCACGCCATGACGGACACCACCGATCTCACACTGGTCACTCTCAAGGACGTCGCTCGCGAGGCGGGGGTGTCGATCGCCACCGTCGATCGCGTGCTGCACGGCCGGCCGGGGGTGCGCAAGGTGACGGTGCAGCGGGTCGAGGAGACCATCGCTCGGCTCGGTTTCCGCCCCCATGCCGCTGCGGCGGAACTGGCCCGCGGCCGGTCCTACCGGCTGTGTTTCGTCATGCCCAAGAGCCTCAACGTCTTCATGGCCGAGATCCAGGAGAACGTGCTCAGGGAACGGGCGTGGCTGACGGCGCGGCGCACACTGGTCGACATCGTCGAGACCGACGTCTTCGATCCCTCGGCTCTGACCGAGACGCTCGAGGATGTCGGCCGACGCTACGACGGCATCGCCGTGGTGGCGCTCGATCATCCGCGCGTCCGGGCGGCGATCGACGATCTGGTCGAGGCCGGGGTGCAGGTGGTGACGCTGGTTTCCGATGTGCCTTCCTCGAGCCGCGCCCATTACGTCGGCATCGACAACATCGCCGCAGGACGCACCGCCGGCGCGCTGATCGGCCGCTTCGTCGGCGACCGCAAGGGCAAGGTGGCGATCGTCGCCGGCTCGATGGCGCTCAGCGATCACACCGACCGCTTCGTCGGCATCTCGCGGGTGATGGCCTCCGACTTCCCCGACCTCGAGTTGATGATGCCGGTGGAGGGCCGCGACGACGACGCCACCAACCAGACGCTGACGGCGCGCCTCCTGGAGGAGACCCCGGATCTCGTCGGCATCTACAACATCGGGGCCGGCACCGCCGGCATCGGCACGGCGTTGAGCGACGCCGGCCGCGCCGACGACATCGTCTTCGTCGGCCACGATCTCACCGTCCACACCCGCCGCTTCCTCTTGATCGGCCTGATGGACGCGGTGATCTCGCAGCATCCCGGACGCGAGGCGCATTCGGCGTTGCGGGTTCTCCAGGCCTTGGTGCGCAAGGAACCGATCTCTCCGGCGCGGGAGGTGATCGGCATCGACATCGTCATCCGCGAGAACCTCCCCTGAGGGGTGAGGGGCGCGTGTCGGACAAGGAGAGGATCGATGTATCTCGGTCTCGACATCGGCACGTCCAGTGTCAAGGCGGTCCTGGTCGACGGCGCCGACCACCTCGTCGCCACGGCGGAACGCTCCCTCGTCGTCGACCGGCCGCACCCGTTGTGGTCGGAGCAGGATCCCGAATCCTGGGTCGTCGCGACCGTCGCCGCCGTCGACGAACTCGCGGCGGTCCGGCCGGCCGAGGTGGCGGCGGTCGCCGGCGTCGGCCTCTCCGGCCAGATGCACGGGGCGGTGCTGCTCGATGCGGCCGACCGGGTACTGCGCCCGGCGATCCTGTGGAACGACGGCCGTACCGCCGCCGAGTGCCGGGCGTTGGAGGCAGCCTTCCCGGCGCTCCACGCCGTCACCGGCAATCTCGCCATGCCCGGCTTCACCGCGCCCAAACTCCTGTGGGTGAAGGCCCACGAGCCCGCGGTCTTCGCCGCCACGGCGCGGGTACTGCTGCCCAAGGCCTTCGTCCGCCTGCGTCTCACCGGTGAGGCGGTCGAGGACATGTCGGACGCCTCCGGCACACTGTGGCTCGACCCGGCGAAGCGCGATTGGTCGGACGCGGCGCTTTCCGCCTGCGGCCTGACGCGGGCCACGATGCCGCGGCTGGTCGAGGGCTCCGAGGTCTCGGGGCGCCTCCGCGCCGACCTCGCGGCGCGCTGGGGCATGATGGCCCCGCCGGTCGTCGCCGGCGGCGCCGGCGACAATGCCGCGACCGCCGTCGGCCTCGGCGCCATCGCCGCCGGCGACGCCTTCCTGTCGCTCGGCACCTCCGGCGTGCTGTGGGTGACGACCGACCGCTTCGCCCCCAATCCGGCCTCGGCGGTACACGCCTTCGCCCATGCGCTGCCCGGCACCTGGCACCAGATGGGGGTGATGTTGTCGGCCGCCTCGTGCCTCGCCTGGTGGGCCGAGGTCACCGGCGCCGCCGCCGCCGACCTCCTCGCCGAACTCGGCGACGATCCCACCCCCGGCGCCGGACCGCTGTTCCTGCCCTATCTCACCGGCGAGCGCACCCCGGCCAATGACCCCGAACTCCGGGCGATCTTCGCCGGCCTCGGGGCGGCGACCGATCGGCGGGCGATGACCCGTGCCGTGCTCGAGGGCGTCGGCCATGCCGTCGTCGACAATCGTGATGCGCTCGCCGCCGCCGGCACGCGGGTCGACGAGATCGATCTGGTCGGCGGCGGTTCGCGTTCGCGGCTGTGGGCGCAGATTCTCGCCGATCAATTGGAGATCCCGGTCCACCGGGTGGAGGAGGGGGCGGTCGGTGCCGCCCATGGCGCCGCCCGCCTCGGCCGTCTCGCCGCGACCGGTGAGGCGCCGGCCGCCGTCTGCACCCGCCCGCGCCGGCTCGAGAGTTTCACCCCCGATCCCGCCCGCTCGGCCATCCACCGCGAGGTCCACGCCCGTTGGCGGCGTCTCGCGCCCTTCGCCAAGGAGATCCGTCCATGAACGCACCCGCTTCGCGTTTCTTCGGCGGGCTCGAGCCGGTCCGCTACGCCGGTCCGGAGAGCCGCGATCCGTTCACCTACCGCTGGTACGACGCCGACCGGATGGTCGCCGGCCGTACCATGGCGGAACATCTGCGGTTCGCCGCCTGCTACTGGCATTCGTTCTGCTGGCCGGGCGGGGATCCGTTCGGCGGCGAGACCTTCCTCAGACCGTGGATGCACGGGGTCGACGCGATGGAGATGGCCGAGGCCAAGGCCGACGTCGCCTTCGATCTCTTCCGCCTCCTCGGCGTGCCGTTCTTCACCTTCCACGACGTCGACGCCGCCCCGGAAGGGGCGAATCTGGTCGAGCAGCGCGACAACGTCGCGGCGATCTGCGACGTCTTCGAAGAGAAGATGGCGGCGACCGGCGTGAAGCTTCTGTGGGGCACCGCCAACCTCTTCTCCCACCGCCGCTACATGGCGGGTGCGGCGACCAACCCCGATCCCGACGTCTTCGCCTATGCCGCCGGCCAGGTGCGCATCGCGCTCGAGGCGACCAAGCGGCTCGGCGGCGCCAACTACGTGCTGTGGGGCGGGCGCGAGGGCTACGAGACGCTGCTCAACACCGACATGAAGCGCGAACTCGACCAACTCGGGCGGTTCCTGGCGATGGTCGCCGAGCACAAGCACAAGATCGGTTTCTCCGGTCCGCTGCTCATCGAACCCAAGCCGCGCGAGCCGACCAAGCACCAGTACGATTTCGACGTCGCCACCGTCTATGGCTTCCTGGAGCGCTACGACCTCCTCGCCGACGTCAAGCTCAACATCGAGCAGAACCACGCGCTGCTCGCCGGCCATTCCTTCGAACACGAGGTGAAGCTCGCCAACGCCCTCGGCGTCTTCGGCTCGATCGACATCAACCGCGGCGACGGGTTGCTCGGCTGGGACACCGACCAGTTCGCCATGGACGTCGGCGAGCTGACCCTGGTCCTGCACGAGATCCTCAAGCATGGCGGGTTCACCACCGGCGGGCTCAACTTCGACGCCAAGATCCGTCGCCAGTCGCTCGATCCGGCCGACCTCGTCGTCGCCCACGCCGCCTCGATCGACGCCTGCGCCCGGGCGCTGCTCAACGCGGCGGCGATGTTGGAGACCGGTACGCTGGAGAAGCCGCTCGCCGCGCGCTACGCTGGTTGGGACGCACCCGAGGCGAAGGCGATCCTGGCGGGAGAGCGCAGTCTCGATCAGGTAGCCGATCGAGCGATCGCCGACGAACTCGATCCGAAGCCGCGTTCCGGCCGACAGGAGTATCTCGAAGCCCTGGTGCTGCGCGCCACCTGATACCGATCCGACGACGTTGCGACACGCCTCGACGACGGCGATCCGAAGAGGCTCGTATCCCATCCTCTCCCCCGTCGGGGGAGGGGGGAGGGACGGTCGGGGTGTCGTTCTTCGATGACGAACCGCCACGGCGAGGGCGGACCGTCATGTGTCTCGTGTACGATCATCCTTCACGATCCGACCGGAGTACCCGATGCCTCGACGCAACCGCGTGACCCCCTTCGGTACCCTCGAAGCCGTGCCCGAGCGCGGCCGATTCCTCGGCAATCGCGGCGATCTGCACGCGCGTGACGGATCGATCCGCCACGATTTCCCCGCCAACGAAACCCGCTGGATCACCTGCCGTCTGTCGCACGGCCTGCTCGATCCGATCGTGTTCGATACGCCCGGCCGCTACACGCCGCTGTTCTTCTCCGACGAGGCGGTGGCGCTCGCTGCCGGACATCGGCCCTGCGCCGCCTGTCGTCGACCGGCGTTCCTGCGCTTCGCCGCCGCTTGGCAACGTGCCCGCGGCCAGGACGAGGCCGTGACACCGCGCGTCACCGAGATCGACGGCACCCTCGCCGAGGCGCGCCTCGACGGCGGCGCCAGACGCAGCCATCGCCGGCGGCTCATCGAGTTGCCCGACGGCGTGTTCTTCACCCGCGAGGGCGCCGCTCACCGGCCGCTGCTGAGATGGCGAGACGCGGCGCGGCCGTGGTCGCACGGCGGCTACGGGCCGCCCGAGGCGGTTCACGGAGCGGAGGAGGTGACCGTGCTGACACCGGAGCCGACGGTGGCGGTGCTGGCGGCCGGCTACCGACCGGAGACCGCGTTCGACTGATCGCGCCGACCGCGTCCTGCCGTCCCGGCGATCTCACCCGGCGTTGCGGACCCGGCCGACCTCCATCGACCGGGTTTCGCGTGTCCCCGGTTCACGGCCGTCGACGAAGAAAGACCCCGGACGGTCGCCCGTCCGGGGTCGAGTGGAGCGCGGTGCGCTCGGGATCAGCGGGTGTTGCCGGAGGAGACGATGTCCATCCACACCGCGAGCACCAGGATCACGCCCTTGACGATCTGCTGCCAGAAGGTCTCCACCCCGAGCATCGACATGCCGTTGTCGAGGCTGGCCATGATCAGCGCACCGACCAGCGCCCCGATCACCGTGCCGATGCCGCCGCGCATCGAGGTGCCGCCGATGAAGCACGAGGCGATGGCATCGAGTTCGCCGCCGGAGCCGGCCGAGGGCGTACCGGCAGCGAGGCGTGCGGTGGTGGTCAGCCCGGCCAGCGCGCACATCAGGCCCATCATGGCGAAGACCATCATCTTCACCAGATTGACGTCGACGCCGGAGAGCCGCGTCGCTTCGAGGTTGGAGCCGACGGCGTAGATGCGGCGTCCGAACACCGTCTTGTCGCCGATCACGGTGAAGACGCCGAGGATGACGAGCAGGATCAGCACCGGGACCGGCACACCCTGATAGCTGTTGAGGGTCAGCACGAAACCGAGGATGACGCCGCCGATGGCGACGAGGCGGGCGATCTCCATCGGGATCGAGGAGACCGGCAGCCCGTGCTTCTCGCGTCCGGCCCGGGTCCGGAAGGCGAGCACCGCGAGGAGCAGGAAGAGTGCGACCGCGAGGCCGTTGCCCATGAAGCCGGGCAGGTACCCCTGGCCGATGTACTTCAATTCTTCCGACGCCGGGGCGACGGTGATGCCGCCGGTGAGGCCGAGGACGGCGCCGCGGAACACCAACATCCCGCCCAGCGTGACGATGAACGACGGGATGCCCTGATAGGCGGTGAGCCAGCCGACGAAGGTGCCGACGGTGATGCCGAGCAGGATGACGACGGCGATCGTACCGGCGAGCGGCCAGTGATAGAGGACGTCGAGGACCGCCGCGATGCCGCCGAGCAGGCCGAGCAGCGACCCGACCGACAGGTCGATCTCGCCGGCGACGATGACGAAGACCATGGCGGAGGCCAACATGCCGGTGATCGCCATCTGGCGGAGCAGGTTCGAGAAGTTGCGGGCGGTGAGGAACTGCGAGCCGCCGAGATCGGCGTCGTAGGTCAGGACGCCGAAGAAGGTCCAGATCACCGCGATGATCAGCAGCAGCGCGACGATCTTGTAGGTCGACAGGAAGGTCCTGAGATCTTTGCTCGAAAAGGTCATGGCGGCTCGTCCGATGTTGGCGCGCCTTCAGGCAGCGACCTGGTCCTGTTTGCCGAGAGCGGCGGCGAGGATCTTCTCTTGGGATAGCCCGGTGTTGGGGAAGTCGCCGCGTAGGCGGCCCTCGCCCATCACCAGTACGCGGTCGGAGATGCCGAGCACCTCGGGCAGCTCCGAGGAGATCATCAGCACCGCCACGCCCTGCTTGGCCAGTTCGAAGATCAGCTTGTAGATCTCGTACTTGGCACCGACGTCGACGCCGCGGGTGGGCTCGTCGAGGATGAGCACTCGCGGGTTCGGCATCAGCATCTTGGCGACGACCGCCTTCTGCTGGTTGCCGCCGGAGAGCGAGGCGATCGGCAGGAGCGGTTGCGCCGTCTTGATCCGCATGCGGCGGATCTCGCCCTGGATCGCCGCCATCTCGTCCTCGGCGTCGATCAGGCCGCGCCGGGTGAAGCGTTTCAGCACCGACATGGTGATGTTGTGGCCGACCCCCATCAGCGGCACGATGCCGTGACGTTTGCGGTCCTCCGGCACCATGCTGATGCCCTGCCGAACCGCGTCGCGCGGCGCATGGACACGGACTTCCTCGCCGTCGAGTAGGATCGCCCCCTGGTGGCGACCTTTCCAGCAGCCGAAGAGATGCGAGGCGAGTTCGGTCCGTCCCGCTCCGACGAGGCCGGCGACGCCGAGGATCTCGCCGCGCCGGAGCTCGAAGGAGACGTCGTCGACCAGTTTGCGCTCGGTGTTGGTGGTGTCCCAGACGGTGACGTTCTTCGCCGCGAAGATCACTTCGCCGATCTCGTGCGCCTCGCGCGGGAAGAGGTTCTTCATCTCGCGGCCGACCATCATGGTGATGATCTCGTTCGTGTCCAGCTCGGCCATCGGGCGGGTGGCGACATGGGTGCCGTCGCGGATCACCGTCACCGTGTCGGCGATCGCGGCGACCTCGTCGAGCTTGTGCGAGATATAGACGCAGGCCATGCCCCGCGCCTTGAACTCCTTGACCAGGGTGAGCAGCGTCTCGGTCTCGGCGGCGGTGAGCGCCGAGGTCGGCTCGTCGAGGATCAGGAGCTTCGCGTTCTTGTTGAGCGCCTTGGCGATTTCGATCAGCTGCTGCTTGCCGCCGGAATAGGCCATCACAGGAAGGGCGACGTTGATGTCCGGCATCTTGAGCTGTTTCATCAGCTCGCTCGCCCGCGCGTTCATCGCGTCGTAGTCGACGAAGCCGGCGCGGGTGGTGGGCTCGGAGCCGAGGAAGATGTTCTCGGCGACCGAGAGATGCGGCACCATCATCAGTTCCTGGTGGATGATGACGATGCCCGCCTCTTCCGTGTCGCGGATGTTGCGAGCATGGAGTTCCTTGCCTTCCCAGAGGATCGTCCCGGACCAACTGCCGGGCGGGTAGACGGCGGAGAGGACCTTCATCAGCGTCGACTTGCCGGCCCCGTTCTCTCCGCACAATCCGACGCACTCGCCGGGGCGGACGACCAGATCGATGCCGTCGATCGCTTTGACCCCGTTGAATTCCTTGGTGATGCCGCGCATCTCGAGCAGATAGTCGGCCATGATCGCTGTCCTCTGCGTCGGCCTGCGGTCACGCACACCGGGACCGCACCTCATCGGACCACGAGGTCGGTCGCGGACACAAGCGTCTTCGTCGGGGATGGCTGTTTCGTCCACACGCCATCGCCGACGGCGCGGCCGAGACGGACACCGGCGAGGGCCGCACCTCGAGAAGAGGCGCCTCGCCGGCCCGTGAGCGACCCGCGCCGGCGAACCGGCGCGGGGGGGGAGGGACTTCACTTACCGTCGACCTGCTCCTTGGTGTAGAAGCCGTCGGAGACGACCATGTCGACGTTGTCCTTGGTCAGCGCGATCGGGGTCAGCAACACGCTGTCGACCTGCTTCTTGCCGTTGTCGAGCTTGGCGGTGAAGGCCGGCGGCTGCTTCTTGACCAGCTGCACGGTGAGCTTCGCGGCTTCGCTGGCGATCAGCTTCAGCGGCTTGTAGACGGTGACCGTCTGGGTGCCCGCCTTGACCCGCTTGATCGCGGCGAGGTCGGCGTCCTGGCCGGAGATCGGAACCTTGCCGGCCAGACCCTGCGCCGCCAGCGCCTGGATGGCGCCACCGGCGGTGCCGTCGTTGGAGGCGACGACCGCGTCGATCTTGTTCTGGTTGGCGGTCAGCGCGTTCTCCATGATCGACAGCGCATTGGTCGGGCTCCATTCCGGCACCCACTGCGAGCCGATGACTTTGACCTTGCCGGCGTCGACGGCGGCCTTCAGCGCCTTCTCCTGGCCGGCGCGCAGCAGCTTGGCGTTGTTGTCGGTCGGCGAGCCGCCGAGCATGTAGTAGCGGCCTTCCGGCTTGGCCTTCAGCACCGCTTCGGCCTGGAGATAGCCGACGCGCTCGTTGTCGAAGGAGATGTAGGCGTCGACGTCGGCGTTGAGGATCAGGCGGTCGTAGGAGACCACCTTGATCCCCGCCTTGCGCGCCTCGTCGACCACGGCGGTGAACACCTTCGAATTCATCGGCACGATGACGATGGCGTCGACCTTCTGGGCGATCAGGTTCTCGACCTGCTTGATCTGTTTCTCTTCGTTGGCATCGGCGGACTGTACGCTGACGGTGGCGCCGAGTTCCTTGGCCGCGGCGATGAAGTAGTCGCGGTCACGCGCCCAGCGCTCGACCCGGAGGTCGTCGATGGAGAAGCCGATCACCGGAGCAGCCTCGCTGGCGCTCGCCATCGAGAGCGGAAGGCATACGGTCAGGGCCGTGAGCGAGCCGGCCAACACGTGAAGCAGTTTCATCTTCGATCCTCCTGAACGCCCTCGCGTTCGAGGGCTGGTCCGCCGTTGACCGGCAGCTCGTCGTCGTCCGCCCTCGGTTCGACCGGGACGGCCGCGGCAGGCACTTCGCGCTCACCCGCCTCGACCCCACGGAAGGCGGGTGAAGCGGCGACGCATCGCCTGGCTCGACAGATTGCTCAAAAGAATGATGTGCGCAACTCAAATTCGATGCTGCATTGCGTCATACGTGACGCTTCGGGCCCGCGAACCGGTGGATTTCCGTCTGCCGTTCGTTCCTCGCCGTCACCACTGGATGTGACACCCTCGTCGATGCCGGCCGCGCCCGGTCACGAGGTCGGGACGGTGTCGTCGTCGCGGACGATGGCGCGCAACTCGAGCAGCATGTTCTTCACCGAATAGATCACCATGATCGCCCCGGTGATCGGCATACAGGCGTAGAGCCAGCTCTTCGGCATGGCGAAGGCCGTGGTCATCTCGGTGGTGCCGAGCGTGAGATCGAGCGAATACTTGAAGAAGATGGCGATGAAGACCAGCGAGCAGGCCTCGACCAGGAAGCGGTAGACCAGCCGCGAGCGCTTGCCGGGCAATCGCTTCGACAGCCAGTCGCCGACGCTGAAATGCTCGTGGGCGACCCACACCGCCGCCGCGCCGTAGAAGACCAGCGCGCCGTAGAGCATCTCCAGGATCTCGTCGAACCAGTGCATCGACATGACGGGAAAGAAGCGCACCACGATGTTGAGGGTCAGGATCCCGGTGATCGCGGCGAAGAGGGCGATGCAGATTACCTCGAGCACCGCGAGCAGCGCCCGATCGAAGCGAGAGAGGAGGGCGAGCACGGCGGTCATGGCATGGGTCCCATCACGAGGTTCGGCAGCCACAGAGCGATGTCGGGCACGAAGGCACAGAGGATGGTGACGACGAGGATTGCGACCAGATAGGGCAGGCACTCGAGCGCCAGCACCCAGATTCCGGTGCGCGCGAAACTCTCCACCGCGAACAGGCACATGCCGACCGGCGGAGTGAGGTTTCCGATCATGATCAGCAGGGTCATCACCACCCCGAAATTGATCATGTCGACGTCGAACAACGGGCAGATCTTCATGAAGATCGGCAGCGTGATGAGGAAGATGGCGTTGCCCTCGAGGAAGCAGCCGAGCACCAGGACGACGCCGATGACGATCCACAGGAACTGCGTCTGGTTTGTGCCGAGCGCGGTCAGCTGCATGATCAGGGCGTCGGGGATGCGCTCGAAGATGGTGAACCAGCCGAAGAAGTTGGCGGTGGCGATGATGAACATCAGGCCGCAGGACTGCTTCAGCGAGGCGAAGAGAATGCGCGGCAGATCGGCGAGTTTCAGATCGCGGTAGGCGAAGCCGAGCACACCGGCATAGAGCGAGGCGATGACCGAGGCCTCGGTGGCGGTGAAGAAGCCGGTGGTGATACCGCCGATGATCAGGAACGGCGCCATCAGCGGCCAGAACGCCGCCTTGAAGCTCTCCCAGATCTCGGTGAGGTTCGCCTTCTCGTCCTTCGGCAGGCCGCGCGGGCCGGCCATGAAGGCGATGGCGATCATCATCGCGATCCCCATGGTGACCCCGGGGATGGCGCCGGCCAGGAACAGCCGGGCGACCGACACCGAGGTGATGGCCCCATAGAGGACGAAGGGGATCGACGGCGGGATCACGGGGCCGATGGTCGAGGCGGAGGCGACGATCGCCGCCGAGATCTTCGGCCGATAGCCCGCCTCGACCATCGCCTTGTGCTGGATCTGCCCGAGGCCCGCGGCATCGGCCACCGCCGATCCCGACATGCCCGAGAAGATCATCGACGAGACGACCGCCACCTGCCCGAGCCCGCCGGCGATGTGGCCGACCAGGGCACGGGCGAAGCGGAAGATACGATGGGTCACCCCCCCGGTGTTCATCAGGTTGCCGGCCAGGATGAAGAAGGGGATGGCGAGCAGCGTGAAACCGGTGGTGCCGAAGTACATGCGTTGCGGCAACAGAGCCAGGAAGGCGGCCTGGCCCTGACCGACGAAGAAGATCACCGCGGTGAGCCCGATCGCCACGGCGATCGGCACATCGAGGATCAGGAGGGCGAGCAGGACGCCGAAGATCGCCAGGGTGAGCACGGGCGAGGTCTCCGATGGAGAGGTCGCGGGTCGCGATCCGCGCCGACGCGGCCGAGAGGCCACGGCGGACCGCAGGGCGGCCGGCGGGCGGCGTTCGAGCGAGAGGCGCACGGGCGTTCACGACGCCCCCGACGGGGCGGCAGGGGGCGAAACCCATGCCGTCCCGGGGACGTCGTCACCGGTCGCCTCACTTGACCGCGTCGACCATGGCCATGAAGCGGGTGAAGTTGTCGGCGCCGACGCGCGCCTTGACCTTCTCCCACGCCGGTCCCATCGCGTCCTTCCACGGCTTCAGATCGGGCCGTGACACGACGATGCCCTTGGTCTTCTCGAGGTCGTCGATCTGGCTACCCTCGGCATCGCGCAGCAGCTTGCGCGCCACCTTGGCGGCCGCGAAGGATTCCTCGGTCACGATCTTCTTCTGATCGGCGGTGAGCTTGTCCCAGCTCTTCTGGTTCACCAGATGAACCATCGAAGAATAGGTGTAGTTCAGGATGGTCATGTATTTCTGGGTCTCGTAGAGCTTCAGCGCATAGATCGTACCGACCGGGTTCTCCTGACCGTCGACCACGCCCTGCTTCATCGCCATGACCAGTTCGGAAAAGGCGATGGTGACGGCGTTGCCGCCCGCCGCTTCGACGAAGGCCTGGTAGGCGAAGGCCGGCGGGGTGCGGATCTTCATGCCCTTCATGTCGGCGGGCCCCATCACCGGCTTCTTGGAATTGGTCAGCTGACGGAAGCCCCATTCCCAGTCGCCGAGATGGACGAGACCTTTCTTGGCCAGTTCCGGATCGGCCCAGGCCTTGAACGGACCGTCGATGATCGCGTCCGCGGTGGCGTAGTCCTTGAACGCAAAGGGGGTGGAGATGACGTCGTAGAACGGCAGGTGCTTGGCGATCTGGTCCTGGCCCGACAGGCTCATGTCTACGGCACCGAGCAGCACCTGTTCGAGCACCTCCGGCGGCGAGCCGAGAGCGTTGTTGCCGTAGAGGGCGATGGTGACCTCGCCATTGGTGCGCTTCTCGACATTGGCCTTGAACTGCTTGGCGGCGACGTCGCAGGGGTGACCGTCGGCAGCGAAATGGCCGAGCTTCAGTTCGAGCGCGTTCGCCGCGATCGTCGACCCGAGCATCAGCGCGGCAAAGAGTGCGAGCGTTCTCATCCTACCCTCCATACTGTCTCGGCGTCGTTTCGACGCCCTGTTGCGCCGGATATGGCGATCCGTGAGATCCGACCCGCCGCGACTCGCAGACTGCGTGGTCGTCGAACGGATCGGTCGGAATTCCGGATGGGGAACGGAGGTGTCTCCTCTGTTCGAAGCGGGTCCTCAACGGACCAACCAGCCGCCGTCGACAGGCAGGATCACGCCGGTGACGTAGCGGGAGGCCGGAGCGGCGAGGAAGATCACCGCGGAGGCGAGGTCGTCGGGCTCACCCCAGCGACCGAGCGGAATGCGCTCGAGAATCTGGCGCGAGCGAACGGGATCGGCGCGCAGTGCCGCGGTGTTGTCGGTGGCCATGTATCCGGGGGCGATGGCGTTGACCGTGATGCCCTTCGCCGCCAACTCGTTGGCGAAGAGCTTGGTCAGTCCGGCGACGCCGTGTTTGGAGGCGGTGTAGGACGGGACCCGGATGCCGCCCTGGAAGGACAGCATCGAGGCGACCGAGACGATGCGTCCCTCGCAACCACGCGCCACCATCGACCGCGCCACGGCCTGGGTGAGCAGGAACAGGCTCTTCAGGTTCACCGTCATCACCGCGTCCCAATCGGCCTCGGTGAAGTCGAGGACGTCGGCGCGGCGGATGATGCCGGCGTTGTTGACCAGGATGTCGACGGGGGCGAAAACACGCTCGACCGCAGCGACGAGCCCGGCGAAGTCCTGTGGCTGCTCGAGGTCGGCGACGACCTCGTGCCAGCGCCGGCCGCAATCGCGGATCGCCGCTCCGGCGGCGGGCATCGGCGAGGGGCCGAGACCGACGATGTCGGCCCCGGCGCCGGCGAGCGCCCGCGCCATGCCGAGGCCGAGGCCCCCGGAGGTGCCGGTGACCAGGGCGGTGCGGCCGGTGAGGTCGAAGAGCGGCGCGGCGGTCATCTGAGATCCCCCGGCGCGACGTGGTCCATGTCGGCGAACACCTGGTTCTCGCCCGCCATCGCCCAGATGAAGGCATAGGCCGAGGTGCCGACACCGGAATGGATCGACCACGGTGGCGATACCACCGCCTGCTCGTCGCGCACCACGATGTGACGGGTCTCGTCGGGGCGGCCCATCAGATGCAGCACCATGCCGTCGGCGGGCAGCTCGAAATAGAAATAGGCCTCCATGCGCCGGTCGTGGGTGTGGCACGGCATGGTGTTCCACACGCTGCCGGTGGAGAGGCGGGTGAGCCCCATCACCAGCTGGCAGGTCGGCATCACGCCGGGGTGGATGTATTTGTGGATCACCCGCTCATTGGCCGTCCGCGGTGTACCGAGCGGCGCCGGCGTTGCGTCCTCGACGCTCACCTTGCGGTTCGGATGACGCATGTGGGCGGGGCAGGAGGCGGCGAAGAGTTTCGCCGGCCGGGCCGGGTCGAGACTCTCGAAGGCGACCTCCCGCGTCCCCTGGCCGAGATAGATCGCCTCCTGGAAATCGAGATCGAAGATCTCGCCATCGGCGGTGACGCGAACCGGCCCGCCGATGGCGATGGCCCCGAACTCGCGCCGCTCGAGCAGGAAGGAGGTGCCGACGGGCTGGCCCAGTTCGGGGGCGAGGACGAGCGGACCGGCGCCCGGCATGATGCCGAGCACCATCATCCGCTCGTAGTGGGTGAGGGTGGCGCGGACCTCGCCCGGCCGGAACAGGTCGGTGACGAGGAAGTGGCGGCGGAGATCTTCGGTACCGAGGGTCTCCACCTGGGTGTGGTGGAGGGCGTGACGGACGTCCACGGTCGCTTCCTTTCTCCGGCCGGCGGTGCCGGCTATCGGTCGAGTTCGGGGCGCATGAACAGATAGCCGTAGGTCTTCTCGACCTCCGGTAGGGCCTGAAGGATCTCGGCGAGGTGGGTCCGCATCGCCGCGTCCGCCGCATCGGCGTCGTGGGCATCGATCGCCGCCATCACGGCGCGATGCTGACGCACCAGCAGCGGCAACGTCTCCGGCACCGGCAGGGTCAGGTGGCAGACTCGGTCGAGATGGGCCTTGATGTCGGTGAGCGCGTCCCAGGCGGTCGGGATGCCGGCGCCCTCGGCGAGGGCGGCGTGGAACGCCTGGTCCTCGCGCTGGAAGAGGTAGTGGGCATGGCCGGCGGCATGGACCTCCTGCGCCGCCAGAATGGCGTCGATACGCCGGCGCACGTCGGGATCGAAGCGCTCGCAGGCCCGCCGCACCACCGCGACCTCGACCGACTCGCGCACGAAGCGCGACTGGCGCATACGATCCGCCGAGATGCGGGCTACGCGGGTGCCGCGACGCGGCCGGGTCTCGACCAGCTCGGCGCGGCCGAGGGCGATCAGCGCCTCCCGCACCGGCTGGCGCGACACGCCGAAGCGATCGGCGAGTTCCTTCTCCGACAGCGGCGTTCCCGGCAGGAACTCGAGGGTGACGATCGCCTTGCGGATCTCCTGTTCGACCCGCTGTGCCGCCGTCTCCGTCTTTGCAACGAACATGGCCGATCCCTTTCTCCGATCCTCGGCTCCGGCACCGATCCTTTCCGACCGACATGCCACCGAACGAGGTCGAAGGGTGACTGTTGGCTACCATACCACCAGTGTATGGTAAAGGGAATGGTACGAATTCGATTTTTGTGGTCGACGAGAGCAACATCGAAACGTCTGCGGCGTGAGGCGACGCGGGTGGAGACGCAGTGCGGGTCGTGGCTGCAGAGGCCGCGATGCCGGGTAAAAAAAGGAGGCGCCGCAGGGCGCCTGGAGGAACGGTTCGATCGTCGCGGGAACGGCGGGAGGACGCGTCGGCCGAAGCGAGGGGCGCCGCGGGGCGCCCCCCTCGTCGGAGGCGATGGGTTCGGGTGGCTGCGTCCGAGATCAGGCGCCGCAGGCGTTCGCCGCGGCGGCTTGCTCGCCGGTCGGCCGGGCGAGACCGCGGGCCTGATCACGCAGCGAGGCGACGACCCGTTGCAGGACGGTGCCGGCGAGCATGGCGGCGACGAAGGTCAGCGCCTTGGGGTCGAGGCTGCCGAGCGCGGTCAGCGCCGGGCCGGGGCAGTAGCCGACCAGTCCCCAGCCGATCCCGAAGAGGACGCTGCCGCCGATCAGGGCCGGATCGACGCGGTGCGACGGCGGCGGCAGGCGCCGACGCGCGATGCGGAACAGCACCAGACCGATGCCGATGGCGCCCGCCATGACGAAGGCCAGGGACGGGTCCCAGGCGCCGGTGATGTCGAGGAAGCCCTGCACCTTGGCCGGCGAGGTCATACCGGAGAGCGCGAGACCGGCGCCGAAGAGGAGGCCGATGAAGAGAGCGAAGAGCGGGCGCATGGGGCGATCCTTCAGGCGACGTGGCGCAGGACGAAGACGGTGACGATGGCCGAGGCCATGAAGGCGCCGGTGGCGACCGCCGAGCGCAGCGACAGCCGGGACAGGCCGCAGACGCCGTGACCGGAGGTGCAGCCGGAGGCGAGGCGGGTACCGAAGCCGACCAGCAGTCCGCCGAAGATCACCGAGGGCCATCCCACCTCGGGTACCACCGACGGAAGAGCGTGGACGGTTCCGATCAGGAGCGGAGCCAGGATCAGGCCGACGATCAGGGCGAGGCGGGCGGTCCATTCCTTGTCCGCCTCGAAGAAGCCGGAGACGAAGCCGCTCACCCCGAGGATGCGGCCGGAGCGCGCCGCCAGGAGCCCGGCGGAGATACCGATGACCACTCCGCCGGCGAGGGAGGCGAGGGGGGTGAAGTTCTGCCAGTCGATGACCATGACGTTCTCTCGGACCTGTCGTCTTCGGGTCGGACCGGCGCGCCCGGGTGGCGGTCGTCCGTCGATGAACCAAGATCCCACGAAGCGGCCGGGAACCCGAGGTCGGGAGATCTCTTGTGCGGCGTCGGAGAGAAAATTCGTTCTGAAGAACCGGCCGGATACCGCAGCCGTTTCCAACGCCGGAAATTCGCGGCCGCGGCGAGCGCCGAACGAGGGCGGAAAGGCGGGCTTCGGCGCGCCACCACCGGAGGATTGCCGTGGTGCCGGGAGAATGGAATTCTTCAAGAGGCCGGATCGGCGTGATCCGGCGCCACCGATCCGAGACACACCGCGCATCTCCGGGTCCACCGTTCGCCACACGAGGTGTTCCATGAACTCCGCTCGCTTCCCGCTGCTCGCGGTGCCACCGTCCGGACGGTGTGCAACCGCGATCGGCGCCGCCACGGTGCTGTTCATCGCCACCCAGATCGTGGCGCTCGCCGCGGAGACGGCCCCGAACGGGCGCAGCTATGTGGTGATGATGACGCAGGCTCAGATCGGCAGCGGTCTGGCACGCCATCTCGTACCGCCGCTCACCGCCGCACTCGATCGCGCCGGCATGGTCAATGCCAAGGGGCCGACCGCGGAATGGGTGGTGTCGGTCGAAACCTCCGCCGACGACGGTGGGTGGCTCGGCTCCGGTGAATCGCGCCGTTGGCGCCACAAGGGCACCGTGTCCGTCACCTTCGCGCCGAACGAAGGCTTCCCGCGCAAACCGGAGACCGCGACCTTCACCGTCGACGCGAAGATCGTCACCGCCGACCCCGACCGACCGGACGAATACCGCTGCCTCGTCGACCTTGCGGTCCGGACCGCGCTGGCGCAGTGGCGCCGCTCGGGCCGCATCGAGGTCGGCGGCGTCGAGTGCGAGCGGGGCGAGTGACCTTTAGCCGGCTGACGTCCGTCCATCGCGATACGCCGACCCGGCCGGCAGCAGGAAGCCGGCGAAGAAGGCCGCGAGGTCGGCGTGGGCGTCGAACGGCAGCACATGCGCGACGTACTGGTCGGGACGGACGACGACGAGGCAGCCCACGGCCCGATCGATGCCGCGCATCGCGAAGATGTCGCCGCGCCTGTGGTCCGGGCAGAACATCTTCTCGTAGTCGGTGAGCCCGTGGCGACCCTTCTTCGGCAGGAGCAACCCCGGCATCGCTTCCAGCCGCAGACCACGGTGGCCCTGCTGGAAGACGGCCCTGACGTCGATCACCGAGTCGATGTCGCCGCCGCCCGGCGTGTGGCGGAGGAGCGGCGAGGCCGGCGAGTTCGCGAGGAAGTCGCAGAGCGCCGCGATCGGCGCGTCGGCGGCAGTCGGGTCCTCGGGGCCGCAGAAGGCGAAGATCCGCCACCGGCCGTCGGCCTCCAGCGTCGTGCCGAGTTCGATCGGCTTGGCGTCGGCGAACCGCACCACCGGGGCGGAGTGGAAGCGTGTGCCGATCTCGAAACCCGGCGCGAGGTCCTGGTGGTCGGCGCGGCCGGTGAGGAGCGACGGCTGGTAACGGGTGGCGGTGCCGGCGGTGTAGCGGCCGTGGGTGACGAAGTAGCGTTGCAGGTCGGCGGGATCGACGCCTTCGGGATGGGTCGGCGATTTCGGCGGGGTGACGAGCATCGTCGACCATTCGCGATCGAAATCGATCAGGTTCTGAGCGATGGCGCGCCGCTCGGCCGAATAGCTGTGGAGCAGGGAGGGCGCCGAACGCCCGCGAAGTACGGCGGCGAGCTTCCAACCGAGATTGAACGAGTCCTGCATCGACACGTTCATGCCCTGACCGGCCTTGGGACTGTGGGTGTGGCAGGCGTCGCCGGCGATGAAGACGCGTGGCAGGCGGTGTGGCGTCTCGGTCTCGTTCACGTCGTCGAACCTGTCGCAGACCCGTTGGCCGATCTCGTAGACCGACCACCACGCCACCTCCTTCACCTCCAGGGAGTAGGGGCGCAGGATGCGTCCGGCCGCGGCGATCAGCCGGTCGATGGTGATCGCCCGAGCGGCGACACGCTCGTTCTCGGCGAGTTGATCCATCTCGACGTAGATGCGCACCAGATGGCCGCCCTCGCGCGGGATGAGGACGATGCTGCCCTCGTCGGCCGAACGGATCAGGCACTTCAGACGGATGTCGGGGAAGTCGGTGACGGCGAGAACGTCCATCACCCCCCAGGCCTGATTGGCGAAATCGCCATGGAGCGAACGGCCGAGGCTCTGGCGCACCGTGCTGCGCGCGCCGTCGCAGCCGACGACGTAGCGGACCCGGACCGTCTCGATCTCGCCGGCGTGGTCCGGATCGAGCCGCTCGAGCCGTGCCGTCACCGCGTGCGCGCCGACATCGTTACATACCGACCGGTCGATATGTAGACCGATGAGGCGGCGAGAATGGTTCGGTCGCAGGCGGTTCGCGCCGTTCTGCATGACGTCGAGATAGAAGTCGTGAACGCGGGCCTGATTGAGGATCATGTGGGGGTAGGGGGAGAGCCCGTCTTCGACATCCTGGACCCGATCGTGGCGGACGATGTGGCCGCGGTCGCCGACGTCCGGCTTCCAGAACACCGTCTCGTTGACCTGATAGCCCTCCCGTTCGACACGTTCCCGAAAACCGAAGGCTTCGAACATCTCCATCGACCGGCAGGCGATGCCGTCCGCCTGACCGTGGGTGAGCGGGCCGGCGCGCTGTTCGACGATACGGGTGCGGATGTCGGGGAAGCGGGAGAGCTGGGCGGCGAGAGTCAGTCCGGCGGGGCCGGTGCCGACGATCAGCACGTCGACCTCGTCCGGCAGGCTGTCGCTCGAGGCGAGGGCCTCGGGATCCTCGCTCTGCGGTCGGCGGTCGGGGTCGCCGACGCGATACCCGTTCAGATGGAACTGCATGACGGCTCGTCCTCCCGCTCTCGGTCTCGGCGTTTCGGTCTTTCCGCCACCCCCGTCGATGGCGAAAGACGGCGCCTTTCTTGGTCCGGTGCGGCGAAGGATGCTACGAATCGGTTCCCGTGTCTCACCGCCGTGACGGCAGAGGAGTACTCGCTCTTGACCTCGCTCGACGACCTCGCCGATCGGATCCGCATGCGTTCGCGCGGCGCCGACCGTTTCGTCGTGGCGATCGCCGGCCCGCCGGGAGCGGGCAAGTCGACGTTGGCCGCGTCGTTGGCGGCGCGACTGCCCCCGGCGGAGACCGCGGTGTTGCAGGCCGACGGCTTCCACTTCGACAACGACCTGTTGGTTCGGCTGGGCCGACGCGACCGCAAGGGGGCGCCCGACACCTTCGACGTCGCCGGGCTCGACGTCATGCTCGGACGCATCCGCGCACGCGAAGACCGGCTGGTGGCACCGGTGTTCGATCGCGGCCTCGACGTGGCACGCGCCGGGGCGATCGAGATCGGTGCGCAGGTCCGCCTCGTCCTGGTCGAGGGGAACTATCTCCTGCTGACGAGGGGACCGTGGGCGGCGCTCCGGCGGCGGTTCGACCTCACCATCCGCATCGACGTGCCACGCGCCGAGTTGGAGCGGCGCCTGCTCGCCCGCTGGCACGAGCTCGGCTGGAGCGTCGCGGCGGCGCGTGCCTGGGTCGACGGTAACGACCTGCCCAACGTCGACACGGTCCTCGCCGACAGCGGCCCGGCCGACTTCGTCTGGTCGCCGGACCCGGCGGCGAACCGAACACTCGATCCGAACGAACCGACCCGCGAACCGCCGGTCGCGTGAGAGCGGAACCGGTCACCCCCCGGCGCGGCTTCGGCCGACGACGCGCGGCGACGCGCCGTCCACCTCGTGCAACACGCCGCTCTCCAGCCTCAGCACGCGATCGAAGCTCGCCGCGACGGCCTCGCGATGGGTGACGACGAGGAGGCTACGGCCGTACATCGCCGCACGCAGATTGGCGAGCACCTGCGCCTCGGTCTCCGGATCGAGCGCCGATGTCGCCTCGTCGAGGATCAGCACGGCGGGGCGGCGTAGGAAGACGCGTGCGAGCGATATGCGCTGACGCTGACCGGCGGAGAGCGCGAGGCCGCGGTTGCCGAGCGGCGTGTCGAGCCCCTCGGCGAGACCGTCGAGGAAGGGACCGAGACCGGCGCGGGTCAGGGCGACGGTGATGTCGTCGTCGCTCGCGCCGCCGTCCCACAGACCGACGTTGTCGCGCAGGCTGGCGCTGTAGAGCGCCACCTGGTGCGGAACGAGCAGCACCGCGGCGCGATGATCGGCGAGCGCGAGATGGTCCCCGGCGACGGTGACCCGGCCGGCGCGCGGCGCCATCATCCGTGCCAGCGCCAGGGCGAGCGTCGTCTTGCCGCCGCCGGAACGGCCGATCACCGCGATGTGCTCGCCCGGCGCCACGGCGAGCGACAGGTCGGCGAAGACAGGCGTCGTGGTGGCGGCGTGGACCACGGCGAGCCCCTCGCCGGCGAGACCGGAGGCGGCCGCCGGCACCGGATCCGGCGCACCTGGGGCGATCTCGGGACGATGGTCGGCGAGGCGGGCCAACCGGTCGGCGCTGGCCCGGGCCTCGTGGAAGCGCCGGGCGCCGTCGAAGAGCGCGACGAGCGCCGCGGTCAAACCGCCGGAGAGCGACAGGAAGACGACGATGTCGCCCGCCGTCGCCTCGCCCTGCCACATCAGGGCGACCCCGATCAGGGTGCCGCCGGCGGGGATCAGGATCGCCCAGAAGCGCGCCCAGGTGTCCGCCCGCGCCGAGGTCAGTCGGAAGCGGGCGAGGGCACTCTGTTCGGCGCCCTGGACCTCGGCGAACGGGGTCTCGACCTGCCGGTGGGCGCCGAGGGTCTTGATGGTGAGCAGCGAAGTCAGGCACTCGACCACGTGCTCGAAGCGGCGGTCGCGGGCGGCGAGCCAGCCGCCGACCGAGCGTTCGACGTCCCGCGCCGCCGCGAGCGAACCGGCGAGGCCGGCGATCGACATGCCGACGAAGGCGAGAGCGAGCGGTGCCGAGACGATCAGCATCAACGTGACGTAGGCGAGCGCGATCAACACTTGCGCGAACATCTCGACCGATCGCGAGGCGACGAATTCGACCACCGTGTCGAGATCGTCGAAGGAGCGGATCAGCGCCGGTTCGCCGCCGCCGTCGAGGGCGGTGAGCGGCAGGCGGACGGCGGCGGCGAAATGCTCGCTCGCCAGCCGGTCGCGTACCGCCAGTTCGAGCGTGACGGCGATGCGGCGGCGCAGCTGGAGAAGGCCCGCATCGAGCGCCGCGGCACCGACGATCGCCACCGCAGCGAGCCCGAGGAACCGCGCGGTCAGTGCCTGCGCCAGGGCGACGTCGACGGCACGGCCGACCAGAACCGGTGGGACGATCGACAGGCCGGCGAGGACGAGCGAGAGCCCGACCAGGGCGGCGACCGTGCCCGGCGAGCGCCGTAGTTCGGCGACGGCGAGCCGGGCGAGGCCATCGCGCCAACCGACCACGGCGGCCGTCGCCCGAGAGTCCGTCGCGGTCGTCACGGCCCGCTCCCGCCGAGCAGGTCGGCCATCGCCTCGGCCATCGGCGCCTCGGTGATCATCTCGATCCACAGCCATTGGCCGTTGGGGTTCAGCTCGAGGAAGACGATCTCGCCCTGGGGCGTGACGATCAGATCGAAGGCGCCGTAGGCGAGCCCATGGGCTTCGAGCATCCCTCGCAGGGCGCGCTCGACCGTCGCATCGAGCGGCACGATGCGGTGCGGCAGGTCGAAGGGATCCGCCCGGCGCCAGTCGGTGCGGGCTTCGCCGGTCCCCTGGGAGTCGATACGGCAGCAGAAGCTGCGCTCGCCGATGATCGTGACCCGCAGTTCGTGGTCCTTCTCGACGTATTCCTGCAACAACGTCGGGCAATGGGCGACGGCCTCGGCCTCGGCGGCGAACCCGGTCGCCTCGACCCGGCGGGCGAAGATGAAACGTTCGTCCTCGCCGTCGCGATAGCCGTAGGCCTTGAGCGACTTGCAGGCGGCAGCGCCGGGCAGGCCGGCGACGAAGGCGCGGGCCTCGACCGGATCGTTGGTGACGAGGGAACGGGGCACCCGCAGACCGAGGCGGGAGGCGAGGCCGAGTTGCGGCAGCTTACGGGCGGCGCGCTCGTTACGGGCGGGGTCGTTGACCCAACGCGCCACCGGCCACGACCACAGCGAAGCCAGGAACTCGGTCACCTCGGCGGCGACGACGCGCACGGCCTCGACGTCGGTCACCGCCACCGGCGCCGCAGGCGGCACGGGTTTGCGGTACCACACCGCGGCGACGTCGTCGGGGAAGGTGACCGCGCGACCCCAGACGTCACGGACGCGGACCGCGCCGAGGTCGGCCGAGGTGGAGACGACGTACTCGGCGTGGAAGTCGTCGGTGTTGAGGCGGAAGAACGGCATGCCGCGACGTTTCAGGATCGGTAGGACCCGATCGACATGAGGGTCGAACTTCTGGGTCACGACGAGAACGCCGTTGCCGTTCACCTGCACGCTCGAGCATCCCTCGCGGTGGCGTCGGGTCTGTCGGGGATCCCGGCCCCGGTCGTCCTCCGGGGCCGGTTCGCGACCGGATCAATCGTCGGACTGATAGGAATAGCCGCCGCCCGAACCGTTGGAGCGGCTGGAATAGGTGCCGGCGCCCTTGCGGATCTGACCGACCCAGCTCTGGCTCTCCGGATCGTAGTAGCCGTGACGTTCGTCGAGCTCGCGCGGCTCGCAGACCGAGGCGTTCAGCATGACGAAGGCGAGGTGTCCTTCGAGGCGGGAGGTTTCGGTGTTGAGGGCCATGTCGTGATCTCCATCGCGAGGCATCCGAGCCGCCGTCGGATTTCCCGCACGAAGGCTCATGAAATCGAGTGTCCGGCAGGGCTCGGTTCCGTGTAAACTCCCGGAACCGGGAGGTATCGAGGGGTGGACGGCGTCGATATCGTTCGGTCGCGGAACCCGGCGAACCCGCAAAGCGGGTTCGACTCGCGCGCGAGGCATCGATCGGACGGGATCGACGTCGCCGCGACGTCGGGGACCGACACGACATCGTGACGGCGGCACGACGGGAAGGGAGGGGCGGGGGATGACGAATGGCGCGATGCGGTCGACGACCTTCGACGATTCGCGCCGGACCCGCCTCCTCGCCCTGACGGGCGTGGTCGTGACCGTCGTCCTCGCCACCTGGGTCACGTTGGTGATCGCCCTCGGCCTGCCACGTGCACTCACGGTCGACGGTCGGGACGCCCTGCCGAGCGTCGCCGACGTCAAGCACCGCGGCCATCCGACCGCCACCCTGCCACGCGTCGGCGATTACGCCCTCGTCGCCGACGACTACGTCGAGGAGCCGGACACCCTCGGCAGCTACGACGCGCTCGATGCCTTCGTCGCCCGCCAGGGCGAGATCGCCGGCCTGCTGCGGCGCGGCGGGGTGGTGACCACCGGCGACGGCACACGGCCCTTCGTGGCGGGAACCCGGTCGATCCTCGACCTGCCGGCGGCTTTCTGGGTGACATTGCTTTCCGGTGTCGGCGGTCTCGGCATCGCGGTGTGGGTGTGGGCGCTGCGCCCCTCCGACGTGGCGACCCGCCATCTCGCGGCGAGCGGCATCGCCCTCGCCGTGGCTCTACTGCCGGCGGCGATCTACCTCACCCGGCCGTTGGCGGTCGACCCCGGCCTCCTCACCGTCCTGATGATGCTCAACCACGCCGGATCGTTGGCCTTCGGCTTCGCCATGATCGCGCTCTTCTGCGTGTTTCCGCGTCGCCTCCTCGGCATCTGGGGACCGCGGGCGTCGGCGGTGCTGTGTGTCGTCTTCGTCGCCGCCGACTGGGGGAGGGGGCTCGGCGCACCGCACGGTGCCTATGCCGTCTACGTCGCCATGTCGGTGGTCATCATCGCCCTCATCGGCGTCCAGGCCTGGTTGGTGCGAGGCGACCCGCGCGATCGGGCGGCGCTGCTGTGGGTCGGCCTGTCGGTGGTCACCGGCATCGGATCCTGGGCCGCGCTGGTGCTGGCCTATGGTCTGCAGGGCGACCTCGCCGAGATGCCGGAGGCCTATTCCTTCGCCTGTTTCTTCCTGATCTACCTCGGTCTGGCACTCGGGGTCGCTCGTTTCCGGCTGTTCGACATCGCCGATCGGGCCTTCTGGGTGTTCTTCTACGGCACCGGCGCGATCCTGTTCCTCTCCGCCGACGGACTGCTCGCCTGGGGCTTCGCCGTCTCCGGCGAGCGTGCCGTGATGATGGCTGTGTTGGCGGTCGCCTTCCTCTACCTGCCGCTGCGCGATCGCCTGTGGCGGGGGTTCAAGGGTCTGCGTGGGTCCGACCAGTCGGATCTCTTCGCCGAGGTGATCGAACTGGTCTTCACCCCGACGCGCGAGAAGCAGGCCGAGGCCTGGCGCGGCTTCCTCGAACGGCAGTTCCGCCCGGTCGAGATCCGACCGGCGGTGGACATGGTCGGCGCGGCGCGGATCGACCGGGACGGGCTCGACCTGCTGGTGCCGTCGGTCACCGAACCGAAGGGCCTCGTCCTCTCCTATCCGCGACGCGGCATCGGTCTGTTTTCGCCGCGCGACGTCCGCCTCGTCGACCGCGCCGTCGCGTTGATCGACCGGGCGGTGAGCGGCCGCGACGCCTATGAGCGGGGCATGTTGGAAGAACGCCGACGGGTGGCGCGCGATCTGCACGACGACGGCGGCGCACGCCTGCTCGATGCGCTGGTCGCCGCCGACGACCGCACCCGCACCCATCTGCAGGACGCTCTTCGCGACGTCCGCTCGATCGCCCACGGGCTCAACCAGGACGACATGGAGCTCGACATCTTCCTGGCGACGCTGCGCCACGAGAGCATCAATCGACTGGAGGGTACCGGCCTGACGCTCGATTGGCCGCTGCCCGACCATCCGCTCGTCGGGGTGATCGTCTCGGCGCGGAGTCAACGAGCACTCGCCTCTCTGGTGCGTGAAGCACTCTCCAACACCCTGAAACATGCCGGCGCATCGCGCGTCGAGGTCCGATTCGACGTCGCGGACCCGACGATCTCCGGCCGTATCGCCGACGACGGAGTGGCACGTTCCGACGCCTCGCCGGATCGAGCCCGAACGGGGATGGGACTCGTCGGACTCGAATCGCGCCTGCGCGAACTCGGCGGGCGATTGACGGTCGAGACCGGATCCGGCGTGACACTCGCCTTCGAACTGCCGTTGCGCGAGGGGACAGCCGGATGAGCGGGATCTGTCTCGTCGTCGAGGATCAGCCGGCGGTCGCCCAGTGGATCGGCGAGGCGGCGAGCACCGCGCTTCCGGACCAGCGTATCGAATACGCCGATTCTCTGGCTGCGGCGCGGGCGTGGGTAGCGGCCTGGGAGCGATCGGACCGTGAACCGCTCGAAACGGTGATCGTCGATCTCGGCCTGCCCGACGGCAACGGCGCCGATCTGATCCGCGACCTGGCGCGCGACCTGCCGCTGACCGAGATCATCGTCGCCACCATCTACGACGACGACCATCATCTGTTCGAAGCCCTGGCGGCCGGTGCACGCGGCTATCTCCTGAAGGATCAGGGGCCCCAGGGGATGGCGCGCATCCTCGCCCGGATGCGCAACGGCGAGCCTCCGCTGTCGCCGGCGATCGCCAGACGGCTGCTGACGCATTTCCAGCAGCGCCCGCCCGAGCCGGAGGACGGCGACGGCAAGCTCACCAAGCGCGAGACCGAGACGCTGGCGCTGCTCGCTCGCGGCCTGACCACCGCGGAGGTCGGCAAGGTCCTCGGCCTGTCGCAGGCGACCATCGCCACCTACGTCAAGGTCGTCTACCGCAAGCTCAACGTCTCCTCGCGGGCCGAAGCGACGTTGCAGGCGGTGCGGCGAGGTCTGCTCTGACCCTCCGACCGAGCCGTCCCGGACGAACGGGCGCCCACCTCGCGGTGCTTGCATTCGTCATCGCCGCCGTGGCCGTCCACCGGCTCTCGACATCCCGCGATCCTCGGCTCGCATCCACCGACCCCCGCGTCGACAACTATCGCAATTGACAATCATTCGCAAATCGGCTTTCTGGCCGCTACGATCAATCGACGCCGAAGGTTCCCATGTCGAAGTTTCTCTCCGTCGCGACCGTGGCCACCCTGACGCTCGCGGCTCTCGCGGCGCCGGCGGCGACCGCTGCCGAGGTCAACGTCTACACCACTCGCGAGCCCGGCCTCTTCGCCCCGCTCGCCAAGGCCTTCACCGAGAAGACCGGCATCAAGGTCAATACCGTCTTCGTCAAGGACGGACTCGCCGAACGGGTCGCGGCCGAAGGCGCGGCCTCGCCGGCCGACCTCCTGATGACCGTCGACGTCGGCGTCCTCGCCGAACTGGTCGACAAGGGGGTGACGCGACCGCTGACCTCGGCCGTGGTCGAGGCGGCGGTACCGGCCGATCTCCGCGCCGCCGACGGCTCGTGGACGGCGTTGTCCCTCCGCGCCCGCCTGGTGTGGGCCGACAAGGCGCTCGGCCTGAAGTCGATCACCTATGCCGACCTCGCCGACCCCAAGTGGAAGGGTCAGATCTGCATCCGTTCCGGCCAGCACCCCTACAACACCGCGCTCGTCGCCGCCGCCATCGCCCACGACGGGCGCGACAAGGCCAAGGCCTGGGTGGCGGGGCTCAGGGCCAACCTCGCCAAGAAGCCCTCGGGCGGCGATCGCGACGTCGCCCGCGACATCCTCGGCGGCCTCTGCCGGATCGGCCTCGGCAACTCCTACTACGTCGGCCTGATGCGCTCGGGGAAGGGCGGGGCCGAACAGAAGGCGTGGGGCGACGGCGTCGACGTGCTTCTGCCGACCTTCGTCGGCGGCGGGACGCACGTGAACATCACCGGTGCGGCGCTCGCCAAGCACGCGCCGAACCCCGAGGCCGCCCGGCAACTCGTCGAATACCTGGTGTCGCCGGAAGGCCAGGCGGTCTATGCCGAGCAGAACTTCGAATATCCGGTGGTCGCCGGCGCGGCGATCGAGCCGAACATCGCCGGGCTCGGCCGGCTCGCCGTCGATCCGCTGCCGATCGCCGAGATCGCCGCCAAACGCAAGGACGCGAGCCTCGTCGTCGACGAGGTCGGCTTCGACCGGTGACCGGTTCTAAGACGGAATCGGCGATCCACCGAGCTGCGACGACGAGGTGACGGTGCGACGACCACGGCTGTTCCGGGCTCCCGACGGGTTCGCTCTCACCGCCGCGTTCACCGCGATGGTGGCGGCCGCGCCGATCGCGGCGCTGGCCGGGATCGCGCTCCGCGGTGACGGTGGTCTGTGGCGTCACCTCGTCACCTCGGTGGTGCCCCCCGCCACTCTCGAAACCGCGATCCTTGCCGTGGGTGTCACGGTCTTCGTCGCCGTGGTGGGCACAGGAGCCGCCTGGATCGTCGCGACGCGCGACTTCCCCGGCCGACGCTTCGTCGAGGTGCTGCTGCTCCTGCCGCTCGCCTTTCCCGCCTATGTGCTCGCCTATTCCTGGCTCGATCTGCTGCATCCGCTCGGGCCCATCCAGTCGGGGCTCAGGGCGCTCCTGGGTTACGCCCGGCCGGCCGATCTGAGGTTGCCCGAGCTGCGCAGCCTTCCCGGCGCCGTCCTGGTCTTCGGCTTCGCGCTCTACCCTTACGTCTACGTGGCGACACGCACCGTGTTCCTCGCCCAGACGACGGTGCTGGTCGAGGCGGCGCGGATGCTCGGAGCGCGGCCGGGCCGCGTGTTCTTCCGTGTCGCCCTGCCGCTCGCCCGGCCGGCGATCGCCGCCGGTTGCGCACTGGCGGTGATGGAGACGCTGAACGACGTCGGCGCGGCGGAGTTCCTGTCGGTCGACACGCTCACCGCGGCGGTCTATTCGACCTGGGTCAATCGCTCCGATCTTCCCGGCGCGGCGCAGATCGCGCTGGCCATGCTGGTCTTCGTCCTCGGCCTGTTGTTGCTCGAACGGATCGGGCGAGGGAACCGCGGTTACGCCGTCTTCGGCAAAGCGAGCCGGCGGCTCGAACCGCGCCGGGTCGACGGGGTGCGCGGCCTCGCACTGCTCGTCGTCTGCCTCACGCCGGCGGTCGTCGGCTTCGTCCTGCCGGCGGCGCATCTCATGCGTCAGGCGTCGACACGGATCGCCTTCGCCGGGCTCGCCGAGGAGATCGTGCGCGAGACCTTCGCCACCATCCTGCTCGCCGCCACCGCCACCACCGTCGGCGTCGCCCTCGCCGCAGTGCTGGTCTCCGGGCGTCGGCTCACCCCCGGCTCGGTTCTTCACGCCGGCGCCCTGCGCATCGCCTCGGTCGGTTACGCCGTGCCCGGTACGGTGCTCGCCATCGGGCTCCTCGTCGTCTACGGCGGCTTCGACGGGTTCGTCCGCACCGTCGTCGCCGGCCTCGGCGGGGCGCCGACCGGGCTGCTGCTCTCCGCCTCGTTCGCCGGTTTGGTCATCGCCCTGGTGGCGCGTTTCTTCCGTCTCGCCGCCTCGAAGATCGAGACCGGGCTCGAGCGCCTGTCACCATCGCTCGAACAGTCGGCGCGGATGCTCGGACGCACCCGCTTCGGCGCAATGCGTGCCGTCCATCTGCCGCTGCTGACGCCGAGCTACGCCGGGGCGGCGCTGCTGGTCTTCGTCGACTGCATGAAGGAACTGCCGGCGACGCTGCTGCTCCGACCGCTCGGTTTCGAGACGCTGTCGACCCGCCTCTATGGCGAGGCGGCGCGCGGCACCTACGAGAACGGCGCGATCGCCGCCTGCCTGATCGTCGCCTTCGGGCTGTTGCCGATCATCGTGATGACCCGGATCGGGCGACGGACGTCGGTACCAACGGCACCCGAAGCCGCGGGGGAAGGAGACACGGCGTGATCCCACCTCCGGCCCTCGCCTTCGACGACGTGCGTCATGTCTACGGTCGCACCCCGGCGCTCGTCGGCGTGACCGCGGCGCTGCGGCCGGGCGAGGTCGTCGCGCTGCTCGGGCCGTCGGGATGTGGCAAGACGACCTTGCTCAGGATCGCCGCCGGGCTCGAGCGTCCGACCGGCGGGCGGGTCACCGCCGGCGGCCGCGTGCTCGCCGGCGACGGCGTCTTCGTCGAGCCGGAGACGCGTGGCATCGGCCTGATGTTCCAGGACTACGCGCTCTTTCCCCACCTCGACGTCGCCGCCAACATCGGGTTCGGGCTCGCCGGGCGGAGCGAGACCGAGATCACGGCGACGGTCGGCGATCTGCTCACCCGTGTCGGCCTCGCGGGACGCGCCCGCGCCTATCCGCACATGTTGTCGGGCGGCGAGCAGCAACGGGTGGCGCTCGCCCGGGCGTTGGCGCCACGACCGGCGGTGCTGCTGATGGACGAGCCCTTCTCCAATCTCGACCAGCGGCTCCGGCGCGGGATGCGCCAGGAGACGATCGCACTCCTGCGGTCGTCGGGGGCGGCGGCGCTGATGGTGACCCACGATCCGGACGACGCCATGGCGGTCGCCGACCGCATCGCCCTGATGCGCGGTGGCCGGATCGTTCAGGTCGGCACGCCGGAGGAGGTGTGGCGATGCCCGGTCGACCGCTGGGCTGCGGCCTTCTTCGCCGATCTCGAGGAGATGCCGGCGACGGTGCGTCACGGCCGGGCGGAGACCCCACTCGGCTCCTTCGCCGCACCCGGCCTCGCCGACGGGCCTGCACTCGTCTGCCTGCGCCGTGACGCCTTCGACCTCACCGCCGACGAGGGCGAGTTCGCCGCGACCGTCGTCTCGACCCGCTTCATCGGCGAACACCGCACCGTCCGCCTCGCCATCGACGGACTGGAGCGGCCGGTCGACACCCACGTCGACGCCCGTCACCCGCTCGAGACCGGGACGCGCGTCGCCGTTGCGATCGACCGAACCCAGGCCTTCGTCTTCCGCGACGAGGAAGCGGATCCGGGGATGGGGCGGTGAGGGGAGGACCGCGGCGGTGCCGAGGCCGGTCACGATCGGCCGAGACGCCGCCACTGCCGCAGCCGACCATCGGTCGACCCGCCCTCAGATGTCGAGTTCGAGCTCGTCGGCGAAGGCGGCGCGTTCCTGGATGAAGGCGAAGCGCGCCTCGGGCTTGTTGCCCATCAGTCGCTCGACCGAATCCGCCGTCGGCTGCTCGC
>CALMFH010000155.1 GCA_937864925.1 uncultured Alphaproteobacteria bacterium
ACTATTGCGAAGGCAAGGTGCTCGACAAGATCTCGGTGCACTACAACATCGGCCACCTGATGGCGATGGAGGGCGAGTCCGCCGCTCCTGCCGGCAAGTACCTGATCGCGTTGAACAAACTGGCGATCGACCGCTTCAACCCGGTCGGCCCGCTGCATCCGCAGAACCATCAGTTGATCGACATCAGCGGCGACAAGATGGAACTGCTCTACGACATGCCGCTGCCGCTCGGCGAGCCGCACTATGCGACCTCGATCGCTTCGGAGAAGCTGAAGCCGCTGGTCCGCTACAAGTACGGTACCGACAGCCGTACCGGCAAGGACAGCCCCTTCGCGGTGCGTCCGGGTTCCGAGAAGATCGTCCGCACGCCGGGTAAGGTCGAGGTGTTCGGCACCGCGATCCGCTCGCACTTCACGCCGGAAATCGTCGAAGTGACCGAGGGTGACGAGGTCACCTTCCACGTCACCAACGCCGAGCGTGCCGAGGACGAAACCCACGGCTTCGCCGTGTCGACCTACTCGGGCAACTTGTCGATCGAGCCGGGCAAGACCGCCTCGGTCACCTTCAAGGCGGATCGCGCCGGTGCCTTCTCCTACTACTGCACCGAGTTCTGCTCGGCGCTCCATCTGGAGATGGAAGGCTACCTGATGGTCAAGCCGAAGGGTGCGGCCGACGCCACCCCGGCGGCGGTCAAGGACGCGGTGGCCTATTCGAAGGCCGACTTCGACAAGCAGTACAAGACCAACCTCGACACGCAGGTCGTGATCGACTCGGTGGTCAAGTACATCCTGTCGACCAACTACAAGGACTTCCCGACCGTCGTCGCCCTCGTCGAGGACGCCGTCGACCAGCTCAACTTCGCCAAGGACGCCAAGGACAAGACCGACGCGGCCGCGGCCAAGCAGGACTGGCAGCAGGGAACTCTGTGGGCGAACCAGTGGTGGCAGTACCAGGTCAAGGCGGCGGACATCGGTCTGCGCGTCAAGACCTACCTCGAACAGAACGGCGCCAAGGTCATCGCCAAGTGACGGAAACCTCGGGCTTCCCGCCGGGCGACCGACGGGAGGTTCCGCGACGAAAACCGGGAGGGCGGCGGGCCGCCCTCTCTTCGTTCCCGGATCAACCGGGACGAATCAGGGCCCGGGTACGACGACGAACCACGCGGCACGGCCGATCCCCAGGGCCGAGGAGCCGCGATCGACGACATCGGCACGCACGTGCGTCGCCGCTTCGAGGAAGACCGACATGTTCCGCAATGCCATCGGCCTCGTCGCCGCTCTCCTGATCTCCACGACGGTCGCTTCGGCGCAGACCGCGGCGCCGCCGCCGGCCGCCGAGGGTGCGCCGGCCGCCGCTGCCGCCGCACCGGACGGCAAGGCGCTGTTCGCCTCCAAGACCTGCGTCGCCTGCCACGGCCGCGGCGGGGCGAAAGCGATCCAGATGTATCCCGACCTCGCCGGTCAGGACGCCAAATACATGCTTGAGCAGATGACCGACATCGCCGAGGGCAAGCGCGTCTCCGGTCCGGACGCCCGCGGCTATCCCCGCACCCAGGGCATGAAGGACGTCATGCATCTGGTCAACGCCGACGAACGCAAGGCGATCGCCGACTATCTCGCCAAGGAGCCGACCCCGAAGCCGCGCAAACTCGATCCCGCCCCGGATGCGGCGCGCCTGGCCGAGGGCAAGGACCTCTATGCCAAGGGCGGATGCGTCACCTGCCACGGCGTCGACGGCGCCAAGCCGCTCGCCGCCCATCCCTATCTCGCCGCGATGAAGCGCGAATATCTCGTCCTGCAGATGACGGAAATCAGGGACGGCATCCGCCAGGGCGCTAAAGTCAAGACGATGCTGCCCTTCGCCAAGAAGCTCGACGATGCGAAGATCGCGGCGATCGCCGATTACCTGTCCCAGATCGAGCGTCCGGCCAAGTGACGCCTGTGCGGATGGATTGAACCGGAGACATCAGATGAAGAAGTTCCTCTCCACCACGGTCGCCGTCGCGACCCTGTTCTGGGCCGGTGCGGCCTTCGCCGCCGGTCCGGCCGTGGACAACGCCACCTTCGAAGCCAACAAGCAGAAGAAGGAATGGATGAGCCAGGGCGGCGAACGCGAAGAAGCCCTGACGCTCAAGCCCGATGCCAAGAACGGCCGCGAAGTCTACGAGGTCTGCTCGGCCTGCCACATGCCGGAGGGCTGGGGCCTCGCCGACGGCACCTTCCCGCAGCTCGCCGGCCAACATCGCACCGTCATCATCAAGCAGCTCGCCGACATCCGCGACGGCCACCGCGACAACCCGACCATGTATCCTTTCGCCCTGCCTTCCGAGATCGGTGGCACCCAGGCGATCGCCGACGTGTCGGAATACATCGCCGTGCTGAAGATGAATCCCGACAACGGTGTCGGTAAGGGCGACGACCTCGAGCACGGCAAGAAGCTCTATGCCGACAACTGCGTCCGCTGCCACGGCGAGACCGGCGAAGGCAATGCCGAGAAGTACTATCCCCGCATCCAGGCGCAGCACTACGAATATCTCGTTCGTCAGTATCGTTGGATCAAGGAAGGCAAGCGCCGCAACTCCAACCCGGAGATGGTCGAGCAGATCAAGAACTTCTCCGACAAGGACACGCTCGCGGTGCTCGACTACGTGTCGCGGCTGAAGCCGTCGCCGGAGCTCGTCGCGCCGAAGGGGTGGAAGAATCCGGACTTCCAGTGATCAGGACCGGGGGGAGGCGGAGGTCTCCCCATCGGCCCGCCCGAGAGCCGCCACGCGCGCCGCGAGCGTCCGTGCGGCTCTCTTCGTTTTGCCCTCGTCGGCCACGCGGCCGGCGCAGGGCTCACTTGCCTCATCTCAAGGAACGGGCGCTCGACACATGGAATATGGATTTCCGATCGATGATATCGTGCGTCGCGCGCCGCCGCCATCCAGGAGACCCGACCGATGACGTCCACCCCCTCGGCTTCGCCGGCCCCCGCCGCGTCCGGCGCCGGCCCGGCCGCTCTGCTCTTCCGTGTTCTGTGCCTGGTGGCGCTGGTGGCGCTCGGCGCCTCCTATTTCCAGCCCGCTTGGTGGGTGTCGCTGAAGGCGCCGAACTATCCCGAGCAGACCTTTCCCGACGGCGTGAAGATCCACTTCCACGTCGATCGCGTCGCCAACGGCTGCCAGATGCGTGTGTCGGCCGAGGTGCTGGAGAAGGAAGCGCTCGACTGTGTGCACGAGATGGACACGATCAACCATTTCGTCGGCATGTATCCGATCGCGTCGGGTGGTCCGGTGGAGAAACTGCTGTCGCCCTTCCTGTTCTCGTTCATCGGCGTGTGCATCCTCGGCTTTGCGATCCCGGGCGTGAGGTTGCGACTGATCGCCATGGGGCTCGGCTTCGCCGCGATCGCGGTGTGGATGACGCTGGCGCTCTATACGGCGAACGGGGTGCAGTACATCGGCAAGGGCTGGGTCACCGGCCTCGTCGACAGCCTCGGTCGCTCGGAGGACGAGACCAAGGAGGAGAACCTCCATCCGATCGTCAAGCAGCTGAAGGAATCGCTCGCCAAGTCGGGCATCGTGGTCGGCAACGAGGGGCCGAAACTCGCGGCCGCCGCCACCAAGGCGCAGCTGGTGGAGGTGCTCAAGGCGGTGCACGACATGAAGGCGCCGGTCAGCCTGACCGATCCGACGGTGGGAAAATGGACCGGGCGCGGCATCGACGTCATGGCTTGGCACTACGAGGAGAGCCTCGGGCGATGGTTCAACGAACCGGCCAAGAACCAGCGGCTGGTGGCGATCATGAAGACCGCGACCCATGTGGTCTTCGGTGCGGTGCTCGCCGCCATGGTGGTGTTCCTGTGGGTGGCGGCGCGGCCCCGTTCGCCGCTGTTCCTGGCGCTGGCGCTGGTGCCGATGATCCTGCCGATCGGCTTCCTGGTCGAGTATTCGGCCTGGCTCTGGTGGTACGGGCACAGCCTCAACGCCATGGGCGCCTTCACGTTGAAGCCGTTCATGCCGACGGTGTTCGGCGACGGAAAGGTGGCGCAGTTCTCGACCCACTCCTATCCTGCGATCGGCTTCGGCCTGATGTGCGTGGTGGGGGCGTCGATGGCGGTCGCGACCCTGGTCCGCCGGTCGCTACCGGCTTCGGCGAAGGATTGATCCGCCCCTCGTGGGTCGGCCCGTCGGGGCCGCTCCGACGTCGCGGGTGATCGCGGCGTCGGGACCCACGCGATCGAGACGAGGAAGGACGTCATGACCGGGTCTCACCGGGTGATGCGGTGGCTGAAGGGGATCGTCGCCGGCGGAGTGGTCGTCGGCGTGGTCGGGCTGATCGGGGTCGCCGTGGTTCGCTACGCCGAAATGCGTGGCATCGACGATCTGACCCGCGACGCCGGTTTCGCTGATCACCATCCGCCGGCCCCCGATCCGCGCTCGGAGGCGGAGCTGGAGAACCTCAGGCGCTTCCCCGTCGGTGCGGTACCCCTCCAACCGCTCATCGACGCCACGCCGGCCGGCGGGACGCTCAGGCTCGAGCCGAAGATCTATGCCGCGCCCGGGCGGGTACAGCAGCCGATACGGATCGAGGGCGTGCCGGGGACGGTGGTCGACGGCGGCGGCATCGGGTCGATCGTCACGGTCGAGGCCGACGACGTGGCGATCTCCGGCATCACCTTCCGCAATTCCGGCGATCGCCACGAGACCACCGACAGTGCGGTGCGGCTGCGCGGCAAGCACGGCTCGTTCAAGGACAACGTCATCGAGGACTGCCTGTTCGGCTTCGAACTCAAGCAGGCGGATCGCAACATCATCCGTCGCAATCGCATCGGCTCGAAGGATCTGCCCGAGGCGCTGCGCGGCGATGCGGTCCGGGTGTGGTACTCGAACGGCAACATCATCGAGGACAACGACATCGCCCACAGTCGCGACACGGTGATCTGGTACTCGATCGACAACATCGTCGGGGGCAACCGCATCACCGACAGCCGCTATGGCATCCATCTGATGTACGCCCACAAGAACCGCCTGCTGCGCAACAGCTTCCTCGGCAACACGGTCGGCATCTTCCTGATGTACGCCAACGACAACGACGTGATCGACAACGTCATCCACTACAGCCAGGGGCCATCCGGCATCGGCCTCGGCTTCAAGGAGTCGTCGAACACGCGGGTCGAGCACAACGACTTCTTCGCCAATGCCCGCGGCGTGTTCATGGATGCCTCGCCCTACGATCCGGAAGGGTTCAACATCTTCCGCTCGAACCGCATCGCCTACAACGGAACGGCGGTCGCCTTCCATTCCGACTGGGAGGGCAACACCTTCGAAGACAATGCCTTTCTCGGCAACCACAGCGGCGTCACCGTCTACGGCACCGGGTCGGCGAACCGCAACCGCTGGACCGGCAATCTTTGGGACGATTGGGTCGGGTTCGATCGTGACGGCGACGGCATCGGCGACACGCCGCACGAGAGCTGGAGCTGGGCCGATCGGCTGTGGATGGACGTCCCCGATGCCCAGTTCTTCCGCACTTCGCCGTCGCTCGAACTCATCGACTTCGTCGAGCGGTTGGGATCGCTCACCGAACCGCGCCTGATCATGCGCGACGAGCGTCCCCGCCTCCGACTCCCTGCGCCCGACGTCGGTGCCCGCGGCACCAAACGGCCGGAGAAGACCTCATGACCGACGTGATCAACGACGAGAACGGTGGCCGCTCCAACGGCCAACCGAACGGCCAACCGAAGCGCTCGCGCAAGGTGGACGAAGAACGGCGTCGCCTGCTCAGATCGATGGCCGTCGGCGGCGTCGTCACCTGTGCGGCGCTGGCCGGCCTGCTGCAACATCGCATGGCGCACGCCGAGTCGCGACTGAGACCGCCGGGCGCCCTCGACGAGGAGGCGTTCCTCGCCGCCTGCATCAAATGCGGCCAGTGCGTTCAGGTCTGCCCGATCCGCGCCATCCACCTCGGCGATCTCGACGAGGGGCTCGGCAACGGCGTGCCCTACATCGTGGCGCGCGACCAGGCCTGCGACTTCTCCTGCGATGCCACCCAATGCATCCTCGCCTGCCCGACCGGGGCACTCTCCCACCTGATCGACAAGAAGGAACAGGTGAAGATGGGCGTGGCGAAGCTCGCCGCCCCCGACGCCTGCCTGGCGCGCAAGGGGCTCGGCCACAAGGGCACGGCGCGCGGCGGCGGCTTCTCCGGTGTGCTGCGCTATCCGGAGGTCGATCGCTGGAAGGCGCAACGGGTGGCGGGCCGCACCTACGAACTCGATCTCTGCGACCTCTGCGTCCGGCACTGCCCGATCGAAGGGGCGATCGCTCTCGAGCCGGTGTCGCCCGATCCGGCCGACAAGCGCCGCACGCCGGTCGTCGAGGCTTCCTGCGTCGGCTGCGGCGTCTGTGAGATGATGTGTCCGAGCGAGCCGGTGGCGATCCGCATCGAGGTCCTGACCACCGATCGCGAGCCGAAGGGGAGGCACGCATGAGACCCGGTTTCGTCGGCCGTACCCTGGACGGTCTCGGTCTGCTCTTCGGGCGCCCCCCGGCCAAGCCGGCGGCGGAGGAGATCACCGAGGAGGCGCGCGCCATCCACGTCTTCAAGAAGACGCCGGACGAGCGCAAACGCCGCAAGGCGGCGATCTTCGCCGAATTCGAAGATCCGAAGGCGTCGAACAAATGGCGGATCCGGCGCTGGATCTCCATTCTCGTGCTCAACGGCATCTTCATCGCGTCCTATTGGAGCGATCTGCAACTGGTCGAAGGCGCGCTGACGGCGAGCCGGGTTCTCGGCTTCCATTTCGCCGATCTGAATTCGTCGCTGCAGTTGATGCTCGCCCACAAGCACGTGGTGCTCAATCTGCTGATCGGCATCACCACGGTGTTCCTCATCTACTGGGTGATCGGTGGGCGGACCTTCTGCTCCTGGGTCTGCCCCTACCACCTGCTCTCGGAACTCGCCGAGATGCTGCATCTGAAGCTGGTGAAGAAGCGGGTGGTGAAGGACCATCCGCTCGATCGACGGCTGAGGACGGTGATGTTCTTCGTCTTCGCGGTGCTCGCCTTCGTCTCCGGCTACACCCTGTTCGAGACGATTTCGCCGGTCGGCATCCTGTCGCGCTTCCTCACCTACGGCACGGCGATGGCGCTGATCTGGGTCGGGGTACTGCTGCTGATCGAGGTGTTCTGGTCGCGGCGCATGTGGTGCCGCTACCTCTGCCCGGTCGGCTTGACTTATGGCATGGTCGGCACGGTCACGCCGGTTAGAGTCGTCCACGACGTCAGGAACTGCTTCCACGAGGGCAAGTGCCGTGAAGTGTGTCTGGTGCCACATGTGCTGGACATGACCAAGCTGGGCTATTCCACCGAGGTGGAGACGCCGATCGGACCGGATTGTACCCGTTGCGGCATGTGCCTCGACGTCTGCCCGACCGGTGCGCTGCGCTTCGACATCAAGGGGATCTCGCGGCACGAGCCGACGTCGCACTGACACCATCGGTCGAAGGCGCCGACGCGTCGGACCGGTGGGCAATTGCGGGTTTCTCATGTGCGACAACGGCACGAGACATCCGCAGCCGGAATGCCGAGGGTCGTCTTCGATGCCTCTCGGCCTGGGCGCTCGTGAAGAAGGGCCTCGCCGGGCTCCGAGGGGGAGATCGGCGAGGCGGGGCGGGTGGCGACCCGCCCGAGAAGGACGGACGACGCGCATGATCTCGCTGAAAGGGCTCACCAAGAGCTTCGGAGCCGCCCGCATCCTGAACGGGATCGATCTCGACGTGCCGGTCGGCCAGCGCATCGCGCTGATCGGGTCGAACGGGGCCGGTAAGACGACGCTCTTCCGCTGTCTGCTCGGGGAATACATCCACGAGGGCAGAGTGGCGATCGACGGTCGTGATCCGCGCCGCGATCGCACCGCGGTGCTGCGTCTCGTCGGCTTCGTGCCGCAGATCGCGCCACGCCTCGAGATGCCGGTCGCCGCGCTGATGCGCTACGTCGCCGACGTCACCGGCGGTCGGGTCGAGGAGATGGAGGCGATCGCTGCCCGCATGGGCCTCGACGTGGCGCCGATCCGCGGGCGCGCCTTCGTCAAGCTCTCCGGCGGCATGAAGCAGAAGCTGCTCATCGCCATGGCGCTGGGCCGACCGACGCGGCTCCTGATCCTCGACGAGCCGGCGGCCAATCTCGACCCGGCAGCGCGGGCGGTGCTGTTCGACCTGTTGGCCGAACGGCCCGAGGTGACGATGATCATCTCGTCGCACCGCATCGACGAGATCGCGGCGCTGGTCAACCGGGTGATCGAGCTCGAGCACGGCCGCGTCATCCTCGACGACACCGTCTCCGACGCCGGGGCGCTCGGATCGAGTTTCGCCATCCGCCTCGCCACGGCGCGCGCAGAGCCGAGCTTCGCACGGGCGGCGGGCGAATGGGGGCTCACCGAGACGGAACCGGGGGTGTGGATCGGGTCGATCGCCGGACCCGACCGACTGCGCTTCCTCGGGTTCGTCGCCCGTCATGCCGGGCTCGTCGCCGGCCTGTCGATCGACGAGGAGACGGCTGCGGCCGGGGGAGGGCGAGATGTCGTCGTCACCGCGTCTCGATGAGCTCTTCGTTCGGCCGTCGCGGCGCGGTTTCCTCGGCGCCGGGGTCACGGTGGCGGTGGCGTCGTTGCTACCGGCCTGCTCGGAGGTGACGCCCGAGCCGCGCAAGATCAAGTGGGGCCGCGACGTCTGCGAGCACTGCCACATGGTCTTCGGCGACAAGCGTTTCGCCGCCCAGATCTGGGACGTGTCGCTGCCGCGGGCGCGGATCTACGACGATTTCGGCTGTGCCGTGCTGGCGGCGGCCGAGATGGAGGTGTTGGAGCGGGCCGAGGTCCGCTTCTGGGTGAGCGACGATCTCGATCCGGCCCGCTGGATCGATGCCCGCACCGCCCATTATCGCGACGGGGTGGTGACACCGATGGGCTACGGCCATTCCGCCGCCTCCACCGCCGCCGACCATCCGTTGAGCTTCGCCGCCGCCGCGACCGCGATCCGCGACAAGGCGGCCTGCGAGCACAAGACCTGAGGAGAGAGAGTTGCGCGCTCCCGACACGGCCCCGGCCGCGGCGCCTGCCGCTTCACCCTTCTGGACCGGCTTCGCCGCGACCTTCCGGCTGGAGGTGGCGGAGGCGTTCCGGGCGCGTTGGTTCGCCTTCTACGCGGCGGTGTTCTTCGGTCTCGTCGGCCTGCTGCTGGTGTTCGGACTGACCGAGAGCCGGGTGCTCGGCTTCACCGGCCTGTCCCGCACCCTCGTCACCTACATCCAACTCACCATGGCGATCCTGCCGGTGTTCATCCTGATCACCACGGTGCGCTCGCTCGCCGGTGATCGCGAGGCCGGCGTCTTCGAATACATCCTCGGCCTGCCGGTCGGGATCGGCGCCTGGTACGCCGGGCGCTTCCTCGGCCGCTATCTCTTGGCGAGCGCGCCGGTGGTGGCGGCGCTGATGGCGGCGGTGGTCTACGGGGTGGTGCGCGGGGTGAAGGTGCCGTGGCTCGAACTCGGCTTCGACATCGGGCTCTTGCTGGTCATGATCTTCGCCTTCGTCGGCCTCGGCTTCCTGATTTCGGCGCTGACCCGTTCGGTCGATACCGCCCAGACGCTCGCCTTCATCATCTGGCTCGTCCTGGTGTTGGGGCTCGATCTCGTCCTGCTCGGCGCTCTGATCCGCAGCCGTCTGGCGATCGAGGGCGTCGTCGCCATCGCCATGCTCAATCCGCTGCAGGTGTTCCGCACCGGCTCGATGCTGTTGTTCGACCCGCAGCTGGTGCTGCTCGGTCCGACCGCCTTCACCGTCTTCGACATCTTCGGACGCGCCGGTTTCATGGTGTGGTCGTTCGTCTATCCGCTGGTGCTGGGTCTCCTGACCGCCGGAGCAGGCTGGGCGATCTTCCGCCGGGGCGATCTGCCGTGAAGGAGCCGTCGATGTCCGAAGTTTCCTCCGTCACGGAACTCTCACGCCTCTCCTTGTGGATCCGGGCGGTGAGGCCACGGACGTTGTCGATCTCGTTGGCGCCGATCGTCGTCGGGGTGGCGCACGCCTGGGCGACCTTCGGGCGAGTAGCGTTGGTGCCGGTGATGGCGGCGACGATTTCGGCGTTGGCCATCCAGATCGCCACCAATCTCGCCAACGACGCCGCCGATGGCGAACGCGGCCACGACGGTGCGGCGCGGCTCGGTCCGGAGCGGGTCACCGGCTCGAAGTTGATGTCGGCGGTGGAGGTGAAGCGCGGGGCGGTGGTCGCCACCCTGATCGCGGCGCTCTTCGGTCTGGTGGCGGTCGTCCACGGTGGGATGCCGATCCTGATGATCGGTCTCGCCTCGATCCTCGCCGGCTGGGCCTATTCCAACGGGCCGCTGCCGATCTCGGCGACGCCGACCGGTGAGGCCTTCGTCGTCGCCTGTTTCGGCGTCGCCGCGGTCACCGGCATCGAATGGTTGGCGAGTGAAGCGGTGGGGGCGACGGCGGCGGCGCTGGGCATCGCCATCGGTCTACCGGCCGCGGCGGTGCTCACCGTCAACAACCATCGCGACCGCGACGAGGATCGGCGCAACGGGCGCCGCACCCTGGCGATCCTGATCGGGACGCGTGGATCGAAGGTGCTCTACGCAGCCGAGCTTCTCGCCGCGGTGGCGATCGCTGCCCTGGTGGTGGCGCCGGGCGGTGTCGCCGTGACGCTGCTGGTCGGGGCCTGTGCCATCCCGGCGACGGTGCTCGCGGTCAAGCTGGCACAGATGCCGGTGGGACGGGCGCTGAACGGTCGGCTCGCGGCCACCGCCGGCTTCCAGACGATGCTCGCCATGGTGATCGCCGTGGCGTTGATCGGAGGGGTGTTCTGATGCGTGGTGCCGTCCTCGCTCTCGCCCTGCTCGCGGCGGCGCCGGCGGTGGCGGCCGATCTGGTCGAGAGCACGCCGAAGCCGGTGGCGATCACGGTGCAGGATCGCGACGGGCGCGACACGACGCCGGCGGCGCTCGGTGGCAAGCTGACGCTCGTCCATTTCTGGGCGTCGTGGTGCGGCACCTGCCGCACCGAGTTCCCGGCGATCGACGCGTTGCAGAAGGACATGCGGGCCGAAGGGCTGCAGGTGGCGGCGGTGTCGCTCGACCGGCTCGGATGGCCGGCGATCGACCGCACCATCACGGCGCTGGAGATCCGCGAGGTGACGCTGCTGCACGACCGCAATCGCGCGGCGGCGGCGGCGCTGGCGCTGCCGGGCCTGCCGACCACGGTGGTGCTCGACGCCGAAGGTCGCGAGGTCGGCCGCATCATCGGCGCCGGCGACTGGGCCGACGAGAGGCTCAGGGCGAAGCTCCGGGCACTCGCGACGAAGTGAACTTCACCCCGCTCTGCGGCCGTGGTGGATGGCGGCGATGCCGAAGGAGAGGTCGGACCAGCCGACCGCCTCGAAGCCGTTGCGCGCGATGATCGCGGCGAAACTCGACTGATCGGGGAAGCGGCCGATCGATTCGATCAGGTAGCGGTAGGCCTCCGTCCGTCCCGACACCACGGTGCCGAGGACGGGAATGGCGGTGCGCGACCACACCTCGTAGAACGGGCGCAGCCACCAGCGGGCGCGGGAGAACTCCAGGCAGACGAAGCGACCGCCGGGCTTCAGCACGCGATGGATCTCGGCGAGCGCCGCGTCGAGCCGGGTGACGTTGCGGATACCGAAAGCGATGGTGACGAGGTCGGCCGAGGCGTCGGGAAACGGCAGGCGCTCCGCTTCCGCTTCGATCCAGGCGACGCGGTCGCCGTCCGGCCGCGCCCGGCCGACGTCCATCATCGCGGCGCTCGGATCGACGACGGTGACGGTGGCGCCGGCCTTCGCCAAGCGGAAGGCGACGTCGCCGGTGCCGCCGGCGAGATCGAGGGCGGCCTCTCCGGAGCGCGGGGCGGCATCGCGGACGAGGCGATCCTTCCAGGCGCGGTGGATCCCCAGGCTCATCAGGTCGTTCATCAGATCATAGCGTCGGGCCACGCCTTCGAAGGTGGCGCGGATCAGGGTGCGACGCTCTTCCGGGTCGACGTCGGCGCGGCCGAAGGTACCGGCTAGCGGGTCGTGGGAGCCGTCGACGCCGCTCACGAGCGGGACTCCAGGACGGTGCGGATCTTTTCCGCCATGCGGTCGGCGGGCAGATTGTGGCTGAGGCGTCCGGCGATTTCGCCGTTCGGGTCGACGAGGAAGATCGTGGCGGTGTGGTCCATGAGATAGGGCCGGCCCTCGCCGACCTCGACCCGGGCGTATTTCACCCGCCAGGCGGCCGCCATCTGCTTCAACTCGTCCTGGCTCGGGCTGAGGCCGACCAGCCGGGGATGGAAGAAGGTGACGTAGTTGGCCATCACCTGCGGCGTGTCGCGCTCGGGGTCGACGGTGACGAAGATCGGCGTGACGCGATCGGCGACGGGGCCGAGGGCGTCGAGGGCCTCGGACATGGTCTGCAGGCCGAGGGGGCAGACGTCGGGACAGAAGGTGTAGCCGAAATAGACGAGGCGCCAGCCGGTCTGCAGCGTCTCGGCGACCGGCTCGCCGGTCTGGCTGGTGCCGAGCAGGCGCTGACCGGCGACGGCCGGGGCGACGGCGCCGAGGAAGAGGGTGGCGGCGAGGGCGCCGAGAAGGGCGCGACGCGTCGTGGCCATGGAGGACTCCCGTCGTCGGCGAAGGCGGCCGATCAGTGGCTGGTGCCTTCGGAGAAGGTGATCTTGTTGAAGACGTTGTACTTGCCGACCGGCTTCTTCATCGCCAGGCGCTTGACCGGCTTCAGCGTCTCGGCGTCGTAGACGACGAGGGCGCCGTCCTGCTCCCACACCGAGACGAGGGCATGGCGGCCGGAGCGGTCGAATTCGGTATGTGCGGCGATCCTGCCGGGCTCGGGGGTCAACACGGTCGAAACCTGGAGCGTCCGCTTGTCGATGATCTGCATACCGTCCTTCTTCGGCCCCATCATGGCATCGGCCCAGACGTAGGGCGTCTTCTCGTGGCTGCGTAGGAAGAAGCCGGGGCCGGAGGTGGCGATGGTGCCGGTCACCGCCCAGGTTTCGGCGTCGATGATCGAGATCTTGCCTTCCTTCAGGTGCGGCGCGGCGATGACGCGGCGGCCGTCCTTCATGAAGGAGATGCCGGAACCGAGATGCGGCATCCCGGGCAGCGGCAGGGTGGCGACGGTCACGCCGTCGTCGAGGCGGACGACGAGCGCGCTCGCACCGTCGCGCGAGGCGCCGAGCAGGTGGCGGTAGCCGTGATCGAAGAAGAAGTCGTCGATGGCATCGGCGACGGCGATGCGGCGCAGCGGGAAATCGGGCGCGCCGGCGGTCGGGATCTCCCAGACCTCGGGTACGTCCTTCAGCGCTGCGACGAAGCTCTTGCGGTCGGGGGCCTGATAGACCGCCGAGACCCGCGACGACATGCCCTTGGTGTCGGTGACGTCGAACAACTTCGCCGGCGAAAGATCGTCGGCCGACAGGATGACGAGGCTCGACGGCAGGTAGTTGGCGGCGGCCACCCACTTGCCGTCCGACGACAGCGCGATGTTGCGCATGTTGAGGCCGGCGCGCACCTCGGCGACGACGGTGAGCGTCCACAGGTCGTATTTGGTGATCCAGCCGTCGCGCGAGCCGAAGAAGACGTGACGGCCGTCGGGGGTGAACTTCGGACCGCCGTGCAGGGCGAAACGCGAGGGGAAGCGGGTGATCGGCTCGAAGCTGTCGCCGTCGAGCAGGGTGACGTGATGGTCGCCGGCCTCGACCACGACGAAGAGATTGAGCGGATCGGCGGACCACACCGGCGCGGTCGCGACGGGGGCGGGGTGGAGCTCGCGGCTGGCGGCGACGTCGGCGAGGGTCCAGCTCGGTCGAACCGGTGGCTCCTTCAGCACGAAGGCGGCGAGTGCCTCGATCTCGGGGGCGGAGAGGCGGTCGGCGAAGCCTTCCATCTGAGTGGCGGCGCGGCCCTCGCGGATGGTCTTGGCCACTTCGGCCGGACGGATACGACCGAGCGACACCGGCAGCAGCGCCGGTCCCTGCCCGCCGAGGCGGGCCTCGCCGTGGCAGGCGGCACAGTGGTCGGCGTAGAGCTTCGAAGCGTCCGTTTCGGCGCGGGCGGCCCCGGCGACGATGACGGCGCCGAGGAAGCCTGCGATACCGATCGCACCGGCGAGGGTGCGGTCGAGACGGGAGAGGCGGTGCGGCGGCCGGCGACGCTCGGTGCGCAGCCAGCGATCGATCCGCAGGGCGAGGTCACGCCACGCGGTAGGGTTCATGGGACAGCCCCCGGAACGGTGTCACGGCGAGACGGTCGCGGCTCCCGGCGAGCCCGATCTCGGCGTCGGTCAGATAACAGGCGGGATCTTCGGCGAAGGCGTCGCCGGTGAGGCGATAGGCGCGGACACGAGTGTTGCCGCCGCAGACGTCGAAGAAGGAGCAGTCGCCGCAACGACCCGAAATGGTGCGCGGCCGCGCCTTGAACCCGGCCATCAGCGGATCCGAGGTGTCGGCCCAGATTTCACCGAAGCGCCGCAAGCGGACGTCGCCGAGCGAGTAGTCCCACCAGAAAGTGTCGGGATGGACATGACCGAGGTTGTCGATGTTGGCGACGTTGACGCCGGAGGCGTTGCCGCCCCATTCGGCGAGCTTGCCGCGCATGTGTGCGGCCCTGTCGGGGAAATTCTCCTGCACCCACATCCAGAGGAAGGCACCGTCGGCGTCGTTGTTGCCGGTGACGTATTCGCGCTCCGAGCCGGCGAGGACATCGGCCCGGGCCACGGCGAAGAGGCGGCGCATGGCGTCGCGGGTGACGGCGAATTCGGCGTCGGTGGTGCGGTTCTTGTTGCCACGGCCGGAATAGACGAGATGGGACAGGTAGAACTTGGTCGCCCCTTCGGCTCGCATCAGATCCAGGAGAGCGGGGAAGCTCTCCTGGTTGTCGGTCGTCATGGTGAAGCGCAGGCCGACCTTGACGCCACGGGCGCCGAGGCGGCGGATGCCGGCGATCGAGGCGTCGAACGAGCCGACGCGACCGCGGAAGCGGTCGTGGACGGCGCCGATCCCGTCGAGACTGACGCCGACGTAGTCGAAGCCGGCGGCGGCGATGCGGTCGGCATGGGCATCGTCGATCAGCGCGCCGTTGGAGGAGAGCGACATCGAGAAGCCGAGCGCCTTGCCGCGTTCGGCGATGGCATAGATGTCGGGTCTGAGCAGGGGTTCGCCGCCGGAGAGGATGATCGCCGGAACACGCGCCGCCTTCAGATCGTCCATGACGCTGAAGACCTCGTCGGTCGTCAGCTCGCCGGGGAAGTCGACGTCACCGGAGATCGAATAGCAGTGCTTGCACAGGAGGTTGCAGCGGCGGACCAGGTTCCAGATGACCACCGGGCCGGGCGGATCACGGCGTGGCCGTACCGGTGTCGGCTCCACCAGCTCGCGCATGAAGCGTGTCAATCGAAACATCGACGTCCCCCTCGAGACGATTTCGCCGGTGACCATAGGTCGGGGTCGGGGGCGCGGCCTTGACCGATGTCGGGTGCCGAAATCCCACGTAGGCGCGGGGATCATACAAGGGACCGCAGGCGCGTGGACACGAATTCGCGTGCGGCGCTTCAGCCGGTGATCCTCAGGCCCGTCTTCTTCAGGATACGGGTCGAATAGAGGATGTCGGCGGCGCGGATCGCCGGGCCGAGGAGATCCGCGATCTCGGCGCGCTTGGCCTCGACCTCGTCGCGGCTCCTGCCGTGGACCATGGCGAAGAGATTGTAGGGCCAGTCGGGCAGAGCGCGCGGGCGGCGATAGCAGTGGGTGACGAAGTCGAGGGCGCCGATCAGGGCGCCGAGACGGTCGACCTCCGCGTCGTCGACGTCCCAGACGGTCATGCCGTTGTGAGAGAGGCCGAGCCGGTAGTGGTTGGGTACGGCACCGATGCGACGGACGACGCCGGCTTCCAGCATCCGGCCGAGGCGGGTGATGACCTCCGCCTCGTCGCAGCCGACGGCGGCGGCGACGTCGGCATAGGGGGTGGGCGTCAAAGGCAGGCCACTCTGGGTCGCGGCGACGATGGCACGGTCGAGGGCGTCGAGACTCGTCACCGTCATGCTTCGACCCTCATGCCGACGAAGTACTCGCGGATCTTGGGAAAGAGCAGGACCTTGAGCCCGGTCTTCGCCTCGATCACCCGTTGGGCGGCGCCGATGCCGGCGCGGGTCTCGGTGGCGATGACGAACCACATGTTGAGTGGATGGCGGCGCTCGTAGTTGTGGGCGATCTCGGGCATGGCGTCGAGCACGGCGGCGACGGCGTCGAACCGATCGACGGGTACCGCCATGGCGGCGAGCGACACGGCGCCGCCGAACCTCTCGGCGTCGAACATCGGGCCGAAGCGGGAGAGGACGCCGGAAGCGGTGAGCGTGTCCAAGCGGGCGAGGAGCTCGTCCTCGGCGAGGCCGAGGCGCTCGGCGACCGCCGCGTAGGGCCGCGGTACCAGAGGGAAACCGCCCTGCAACGCGTTGACGATGCGGCGGTCGATGTCGTCGAGCACCGCCGGTTCCCGGGCCGATCTCACCTGTCCATCCTCGCGCCGGTCTGCTTGAAGCAGCGAGTGGAGAAGAGGATACGGTGCGGGATCGGTTGGCTCCAGCGCGCGAGGAGGGCCGCCGCCTCGCCTTCGACGGTGGCGCGGTCACGGCCATGGATCATGGCGTAGAGCCGATAGGGCCAGCGCTCGCCCGCCGGACGGCGGCGATAGAGCAGGGTGACGGTCGGAGAGCCGAGGAAGGCCTCGGCGAGGGCGTCGACCCGGGTCTCGTCGATGTCGCAGACCACCATGGCGTTGGCGGAGAAGCCGAGTGGGCGATGGCGGACGATGTAGCCGACGCGCTTGACGATGCCGGCGGCGAGAAGGTCGTCGAGCATGGCCGGGACGTCGGCTTCCGCAAGGCCGAGGTCGGCGGCAGCGGCGGCGAAAGGCCGCGAGACGAAGGGCAGGCCGTCGGCGAGCGCTGCGATCAGACTCTTTTCCGCCGCGGTGGCGGGACGCTTCGCCGTCGAATGATCGTGTGGCCGATAGGGACCGTCGAGGGCGAAGCCGAGGTCGATGCGATACTCGCGCTCGAGCCGGAGATCGAGGATGTCGCAGCCGGTGGCGATCCGCAGCCGGTCGAGGGCGGCGTCGACCGCCGGTCGGTCGGCGCCGGTGGCGACGAACCAGATCGGCAGCTCGGGGTGTTCGCGCTCGTAGTTGTGGTTGACGCCGGGTTCGGCCGAAACGATCTCGGCGACTTCGTCGATGCGGGTGGCGGGGCAGGCGACGGCGGCCAGCGTCGAGGCGCCGGCGGTGTTGGGCCGCACCACCAGGCCGAGACGCGAGACGACGCCGCGGGCGTGCATCTCGATCGAGGCCTCGATCACCGTCGCCTCGTCGACACCGAGTTCGGCGGCGATCGCCGCGAACGGGCGGGTGGCGAGCGGCAGGCCGCGTTGCCAGCCGTCGAGGAGGCGTTTCTGCAGCGGCGAGAGCAGGGGCGCATGCATGGCGTCACACTCCGAGCCGGTGGGCGCGCGGGGTGAAGAAGATGCCGGACGGGCTCTTCGCGGAGATTTCGGCGATCTTGGCGAAGGTCCGCGTTTCGTGGATGTCGATGCGGTTCCGGTCGCGCACCGAGATCCAGACCTCGTGGCCGCGCGGGGTGAATTCGAGATGCAGCACCGCCGGGCCGGGCACGAACGCGTGCACCACCTTCAGGCTCGGCACATCGATCACCTCTACGGTGTCGTTCACCGGGTGGGCATAGTTCACCCAGACCTGACGGCCGTCGGGGCGGGCGACGCAGAAGACCGGCTGGCCGTGGACGGGAATGCGCCCGACCTCGCGGAAGCTGTTGCGATCGACCGCGAGCACCTCGTGGCGGCCGACGGCGGGGATGAGCAGCAGATCACCGGCCGTGCCCCAGCCTTCCATGTGCGGCATCTTGTAGACCGGCAGCGGTTGTTCGCCCTTGCCGTAGCCGGCGAGGACCTTCTCGGGGCGCGCCCCGGCGGTCCACAGGTCGAGGCGGGTCAGGGCATCTTCGCCGAACAGACCGGCGATGTACCAACGCCCGTCCGAGGTGGCGACACCGTCGTAGGGCAGGCGGCCGATGCCGGGGTACCTGGTCAGTTTCGGGGCGCGGGCGTCGGTGAAGTCGCCGATCCAGATCTCGTCGCCGTCGAGCAGCGACCAGGCGAAGGTGCGGAAGGGCAGATCGACGAGGCCGACGGTCTTCGAGGGCGCGCCCTTGGCATCGATCGCCGGCACGTCGGCGACCATTTCCAGCGTCTCGGTGTCGAAGACACGGACGCCGCCGGGGGTGTAGTTCGACACGGCGACGAGCTTGCCGTCGTCGGAGATGGCGCCGCCGATGGCGTTGCCGCCCTGAACGATGCGCTTGACGATCGAGGCGGTGAGCAGGTCGACCTTGGTGAGACCGCCGTCGCGGCCGAAGACGAAGGCGTAGCGCTCGGAGCGATCGAAGACCAGCGAGGCGTGGCTCATGTCGCCGAGGCCGTCGATGCCGGCGAGAACGGCACGAGCGGTGGTGTCGACGAGGAGGAGCGAGCCGGTGGCGCGCTCGACGACGAGGCCGAGGTCGCCGGTGCCGCGCAGCAGCGGTTCGGCGGCGGTCGCGGCGGTGGGCACGAGGCCGGCGGCCAACCCCGCACCGGCGGCGCGGAAGAGACCGCGGCGGGAGGTCGAGGCGGAGGTCATCGCGGTAGTCCCCGCTTCAAGGTTTCGGCGATGAACAGTGCGTCGTCCTGGGAGATCAGCCCTTTCCAGGGCGGCATCGGCGTGCCGGCGATGCCGTCGAGGATGATCTCGGCCAGCACCTCGACCGAACGATCGGACACGTTCTCGGGCAGCAGCGGCTTGCCGAGGCCGCCCTGGAGGGTGAGGCCGTGGCAGGAGCCGCAATCCTGGATCAGGAGATGGGTCAGGCGCTCGCGCGTCGCCGGATCCGGTTCGGAGCGGGCGGCGGAGATCGGCGTCGCGGCGAGAGACGCGGCGACCGCGAGGATGGCGAGGCCGGTCGGCAGGGTGGCGCGGCGGATCATTTCGGCGCGCCCTCCACGGTGAGGCGGCCACGCATCCAGGGATGGGGGCCGCAGACGTAGTCGTGGTCGCCCTCGGCGAGGTCGGCCGGCTGCTCGAAGGTCTCGTCGGGGAAGAAGCGCGGGCTCTCGGGGCGGCCGTCGGTGCGGAACCAAACCGAATGGGAGGTGCGCTTCTCGACGTTGACGAAGACGACCTTCCGACCGGCCTTCACGGTGAGCCGCTCGGGGCAGAAGACTTCCTTCCAGATCGCGACGGCGACCGTGCCTTCGCCGATCGGGTGGTCGGCGAGCCAGTCCTTCAGCCGGGGCTCGGCCTCGGCGCAGATCGCGGCGCGCTCCTCGGGGGAGAGCTTCGCTTCCTGGCCCGAGGCGGGGACGCCGGCGAGAGCGAGGAGGCCGAGGCCCGCCATGACCGCCACTCGTGAGCGCTGCGACCGCTGGGGGTGGTCGTGACGCCGGAGCCTGATGAGGGCGGTCATGGCGGATCTCTTCACTTCTTGGTGGCGACGATCTCGGCATCGCCGACGTCGAGGCCGAACTTCAGCGCCAGCGACACATGGTGGAAGCGGGCGGCAGCGTGGTCGTCGTGCAGAGCGATGCCGATGATGTAGGTCTTGCCGGGTTCGATGGCCAGTTCCTTGTCGGTGCCGGCCTTGAGCGAGCGCGACATGGTCACGGTCCAGGTGTCGCCGTCGAGCGTGCCGGTGGCGTCGATCGGGCTGCCGCCCTCCATGATGCGATCGGCCAGCACGTAGCCGTGTTCGGGCGCGGCGCCGGAGCGGAAGCGCATCAGGTCGAGGAAGGAACCGGCCTTCAGCAGGGCGTCGATCTCGGCGGCCGGCTTCAGCTTGTTCCAGCCGCCGCGGGTGCCCGAATCACCCTTGAGGTCGACTTCGGTACGGGTGTCGGCGAGGTACTTGCGGACGCCGTCGGTGAGATTGAGCTCGGCCGGGCCGGCCTTCAGGGCGTCACCCTTTGGGGTGTCGGGCATGGAGCGGGCGTCGGAGTGGCACGAGGTCCAGCAGCCGGCCTGGTCGATGCGCTCGATGCCTTCGGCCTTGGAGAGCGTCACGGCGAGCTTGACCTGATTGGTCGGATCGAGCTTGCCACCCTCGGCGAAGGGCGCCGGTGTGTGGGCGGCGTTCTTCCACTGGAAGCGGAAGTGCAGTTTGTCGGCGTCGTAGACGACCTGGACACCGACATCGACGTTGCCGCGCTTGCCGGGAATGGGGGTCGGCTCGGCCTTCTCACCGGAGACGATCTTGGCGCCCATCTCGCGGGTTTCCTTGAGATGGCACTCAGCGCAGCGGTCGCCGGACTTCAGATAGGTGCGGGCGCCGCCGTGGTCTCGGCCGGTCTGGACCCACTCGTAGGAAGCGATGCCGGGGTAGAAGAGGTTGACCTTCTGAACCTTGACGCCGGCCCAGTCGATGCCGCCGGTCGCGGCCGGAGCGGCAGCGGGGGCCGGAGCCGCGGCGGCAGCGGGGGCTGCGCCATCGGCCGGCTTGGCGGCGGCGACGGCGGCGGCGATCTTGGCCTGCGCCGCCTTCTCGATCTCGGCCCTGGCCTCGGTGATCTTGTTGGAGGCCAGTGTCTCGGCGGCGGCGGCGATCTCGGCGTCCTTGGCCTTGGCGGCGGCGGCCTCCTTGGCTTCGGCGCGGGTGAGGCCGTCCTTGTAGGTCGCCGGGATCGGGCGGGCGAAAGCGGCGACCGGCTTCTCCAGCGCTTCCATCTCGGCGTCGGTCAGGCGGTCACGGACGTTCTTGTGGGCGATGCCCTTGTGGCAGTCGATGCAGGTGTTGCCGGATTCCATCGCCGCCATGTGCTGCTTGCGGGCCCGCGGGCGCTGGTTCTCCGGGTTCATGCCCTCGAAGGTGTGACAGTTGCGGCACTCCCGGCTGTCGGAGGCCTTCATCCGGTCCCACTCGTGTTTGGCGAGGGTGAGACGCTTGGCGTCGAACTTCTCGGGTGTCGAGATCGAGCCGGTGAGCTTGCCCCAGACCTCCTGGGACGCCTGGATCTTGCGCAGGATCTTGTGGGTCCAGTCCTTCGGAACGTGGCAGTCGGAGCACACGGCGGAGACGCCGGTGCGGTTGGCCGCGTGGATGGTGCCCTCGTACTCCTTGAACACGGTGTCGCGCATCTCGTGACAGGAGATGCAGAACTCCTTGGTGTTGGTCGCTTCCATCGCGGTGTTGAAGCCGCCCCAGAAGACGATACCGGCGATGAAACCGCCGACGGTCAGCGTCAGGATGGACCAGGAGACGCTCGGCCGACGCAGGGTGGCCCAGAGCGACGACAATGTTCCGAAGAGGCCCGCCATGGGTCCGGCTCCTAGCGATGGGCGACGAACAGAGGAGTGGTCCCCCGGGGGCCTGGGCCCCCGGGGGAGAGCAAGGCATCAGTAGATGTCGTGCTGGGTGTTGTAGACGTTGAACTTGCCGGTCGGGGTGATGAGCTTGGGATCCTTCACCACGGCCTTCACCTTGCGGGTGGCGTCGTCGAAGACCACGACCGCCGAAGGCTCGGTCTTACCGGCCCACAGCGACACCCACACCTCGGTGCCGTCCTTCGAATATTCCGGCTGGGTCACGCGCTTGATCGCCTTGGACTCCGGCAGGCCGGCGAGCTTGGCGACGTTGATGATCTCCGGAGCCTTGTCGAGGTTGGTCAGGTCGTAGACCGCGACCGACTCGGCGATGTCCTTGTCCGGGTTCTGCGGGGCGTCGGCCCACAGGTTCTTGGACTTCGGATGGGTCTTCACGAAGAGGTTGCCGGCGCCCATGTGCTTGAGCTCCTGCACCACCTTCCAGGCGCTCTGCGGGTTCTTCTCCGGATCGGTGCCGATCAGAGTGATGACCGCATCACCCAGGTGACCCGTGGCCCAGACCGGACCGAACTTCGGATGAACGAAGTTGGCGCCGCGACCGGGGTGCGGGATCTTCTTGGTGTCGACGAGGGCGGCGAGCTTGCCTTCCTTGGTGTCGACCACCGCCACCTTGTTGGAGGCGTTGGCGGCGACCAGGAAGTAGCGGCCGGTCGAATCCCAGCCACCGTCGTGCAGGAACTTGGCCGACTCGATGGTGGTGGTCTTCAGGTTCTTGATGTCGGAGTAGTCGACCAGCTGGATGAGGCCGGTCTCCTTGATGTTGACCACCCACTCCGGCTTGATCTGCGACGAGACGATGGAGGCGACGCGCGGCTCGGGGTGATATTCACCGTCGACCGTGATGCCGCGGGTCGAGACGACCTTGAGCGGCTTCAGGCTCTCGCCTTCCATGATGACGTACTGTGGCGGCCAGTAGGAACCGGCGATCGCATACTTGTCTTCGAAGCCCTTGAACTTCGAGGTGTCGACGGAGCGGGCGTCGAGGCCGATCTTGATCTCGGCGACGACGGCGGGCTGCTCCATCCACAGGTCGATCAGCGACAGGAGACCGTCGCGGCCGATGACGTAGACATAACGCGCCGAAGCCGACAGACGCGAGATGTGGACGGCGTAACCCGTCTTCACGCGGCTGATGATCTGCTTGGTGTCGCCATCGATGAGGGCGATCTCACCCGCGTCGCGCAGCGTCACCGAGAAGACGTTCGACAGGTTGATGTTGTTCATCTGCTTGGTCGGCCGCTTCTCGGGCGGCACGATCTGCTTCCAGGACGCCGTCATGTCCTTCAGGCCCCACTCCGGCGGAGCGACCGGGGTCTGCTGGATGTAGGAGGCCATCAACTTGATCTCATCCTTGGTGAGGATGTCGTCGAAGTTGACCATGCCGCCGTCGGTGCCGTTGGCGATGATCTTCTCGAGGCGCGACTGGCCGAGCTTGAGGGTGCCGCCCTCGGTCACGGTGCCGTCGGCAGCCTTCTTGGACCAGGCGGGCTCGAGATTCTTGCCCGTGGCACCCTTGCGCAGCACGCCGTGGCAACCGGCGCAACGCTGGAAGTAGATGGTGTTGCCCTGGTCCATCTGCTCTTTGGTGAGGGTCGGGGGGGCATCGGCGGTCTGAGCGAAGCCGGCGGACGGCAGCGCGACGAGCATCAGGCTCGTGAGCGCGGCGCCACCGAGGAGCTTCGCCGAATGAAATACGGCGTGGGTCATGTTCCTCTCCTACAGGGACCGAACGACCCGACAGTTGGTCACGAATCCGTGAGTCCGCCTTGAGAACCGTCAAGACTGCGTCTCTACGGAAGGCGAAGATCGGAAAATGACGTCGGAACGTTCCAAAGCCCTGAGGATCGGCGCGATCGCGGCTTCGTTGGCCGCGGTCGTCGTCGCCGTCCCGGGGGCCGGAGCCGAAACTACGACACTCGGCGCGCTCGAGAAGGCGGCGGCGAGCGCGCCCGCCATGCAGGGACACGATGCCGAAGCGCGGATGCGCGATCCCGACGCCGAAGACCGCTGGCGACGGCTGTTCTTCGAGCCGGCGGGGCGGGAGGAGGGCGAGGCACAGGTTTCCTGCGACCACCGCATCGCCAAACGGCCCGACGTCGACGGCGGGGCGGCGGCGGTGGTGATCGCGTGGGATCCGGCGACCGGCCGGGTTCTGTTGCGCCGCTGGGAGATCGCGGCGGGTGCGTCGATCGACCTCGACGCGATCACCGAACGGCTGGTCGCCGCGGCACCGGCGGGATCGGCCGTCGACGGGCTCGCCTTCCGGCGCTGCCGATGACAGGATCGCCGGCGGAGAGGTGTGCCTCCGGCCGCCTCGGGGTCGGGAGACCGCGACGATGCTGTTCATGGTGATCGAACGGTTCCGGGACGCCGACATGATCCCGGTCCACCAGCGGGTCCGATCGGCCGGCCGGATGTTGCCGGAGGGGCTCGAGTACATCGACAGCCGGGTCGAGCCGAACTTAGCCCGCTGCTTCCAACTGATGCGCTGCGACGATCTGCGGCTCCTGCAGGACTGGGTGCTGCAGTGGCGTGGGCTCGGGGTGTCGTTCGAGATCGTGCCGGTGGTGGGCAGCGCCGAGACACGGGCGGTGGTGGCGCCGCTGCTCGATCGGCTGGAGGCGGAGAAGGGCTAGGTGAGGCGCGGCGACGTTCGATCGAGCGGTTTTCTCGGGGATCGATCATGGTCTAGTCTGCCGCCTTCCCGTGACCCGATCCCCGCCACCGAGAGACCCCATGTTCGAGACCCTCGCCGAGCAACCCGCCGACGCCCTTCTCGCCCTCATCGGCCTCTTCCGCGACGATCCGCGGCAGGGCAAGCTCGATCTCGGCGTCGGGGTCTATCGCGACGAGACCGGCGCCACGCCGATCATGGCGGCGGTGAAGGAGGCCGAGCGCATCCTGCTCGAGACCCGCACCAGCAAGTCCTATCTCGGGCCGGAAGGTGACCTCGCCTACGTCGATCTCCTCAAGCCGATCGCCTTCGGTGCCGATCCGGGGCCGCGGCTGACGGGCGTGCAGACACCGGGCGGCACCGGCGCGCTGAGGCTCGGTGCGGAACTGATCGCCATGGCGAAGCCGGGCGCGCGGGTGCTGGTCGGGACGCCGACCTGGCCCAACCATGCGCCGATCATCAAGGCGACCGGGCTCACCCTCGTCGCCCACCCGTTCTTCGACGTGGCGACGCAGACCCTCGATTTCGCGGCGTTGACTGCGGCGATCGCCGCCTCGGCTCCGGGCGACGTGGTGCTGCTGCACGGCTGTTGCCACAACCCGGCCGGCGCCGACCTCTGCGATGCGCAATGGGACGACCTCGCCCGCCTGCTGGCGGAACGCGGCGTGACCCCCTTCGTCGATCTCGCCTATCAGGGGTTGGGGCGCGGCCTCGACGCCGATGCCTACGGCACCCGCCGGTTGATGACGACACTGCCGGAGGTGCTGGTCGCCTATTCCTGCGACAAGAACTTCGGCCTCTATCGCGAGCGGGTAGGGGCGCTCTATGCGCTCGCCGCCGACGAGGCTTCGGCGGCGGCGGTGAAGTCCAACATGGCGGCACTCGCCCGGGTGAACTGGTCGATGCCGCCGGATCACGGCGCGGCGATCGTGCGCACCGTGCTGGAGAGCGCCGAGCTGACCGCGATCTGGCGCGACGAACTCGACCGTATGGGAGCGCGGGTCCGGGCGGTGCGGGCCGCGCTGGCGGACGCGGAGCCGAAGCTCGCCTGGATCGCCGACCAGCAGGGCATGTTCTCGACCCTGCCGCTCGCCAGATCGCAGATCGAGCGCCTGCGCCTCGACCACGGGGTCTACATGGCGGGTTCGGGGCGGATCAATCTCGCCGGTCTCCGGGTCGGCGACGTGCCTGCCTTCGTCGAGGCACTGGCGGCGGTCGGGTTCCCGGGCTGAGGCGGTCGACCACCGGCCGCGATGGGTGGTGAACGACGACCGGGGCGTGGTCGACCCGCGCCCCCGGTTCCGAAGGGTGTTCCGATTCATGGCGGAGCTCCCCCGGCGCAGCTCACTTGCCGAGCAGGCCGGACCTCTCCTCTTCGAGGTAGGCGATCTCGGCCGGGGTCAGTTCGATCGAATCGTAGCCGGTGATCATCGTCCGGACGTAGTGGGTCACCGTCTTGCCGGTGGTGGTCATGTAGACGTGGATGACGACGAAGGTGATCATCAGGAAGGCCGCCGCGGTGTGGACGAAGGCGACGATCGGCAGGCCGAGGGTGCCGATCGCCCAGGACGCCCACCACGGATAGGTCAGATAGACGATACCCGACGACCACAGCGCCGGGCCGATCATCACCATGAAGAACAGATAGGCGAGGGACTGCAAAGCGTTCTGCTTGCGCCGGAGCGTCTTCGAATAGGGATGAGGGGCGCCGGTGAGGATGCCCCAGGCGTAGAAGCGGATCACCGCCGGAAGCCCCGAGATCTGGGGCAGGTACTGTTTCCACTGGCCGGTGGTGAAGTGCCAGAAGGTGGTGAAGATCCACAGCACGATCAGTGCGATCGCCGCCCACGAGTGGATCGTCACCGCGGTCGAGAACTTCACGAACGGCAATGTGCCGTGGACCGCGAAGCCCGATAACGCCAGGACGAAGATCAGGATCGCCTGTGACCAGTGCCAGAAGCGCTCGTAGCGGGAATAGATCATCACCGAGCGCTTGGTCTTGACCGGAGGGGTGCCGGCCGCCATCGAAAGATCGGTCATCACACTTCTCCGTGGGTCTTCTTCTTGCCCATGACGACGCGGGCGAGGCCGTGCAGAACGACACCACCGATGGTGGTGACGAACATGGCGTAGCCGAGCAGGTCGAGCCAACGCACGGTGCTGTGGGCCGGCATGTAGATGCCCGGCAGACCGGCGAGGCGGCTCTTCTCGGTGTGGCACTCGCCGCACTTCACCGCATCGGTCTTGGGGGCCACCATGTGGGTGATCGGCCAGTTGGAGACGGTGGGCAGGAAGCCGACTTCGCCGGAGAACGGACGGTTCTCGATCTTCATGCCGGCGGCGACCGACTTGACCATGTCGAAGTTGCCCCAGAAGGCGGTGTCGTCCTTACCCCACAGGTGGTTGTAGACGAGCGACTTGTTCTTCGGATCCCACGGCAAGCGGGTGTGCATCTCCTTGAACGGCCAGATGCGCGCCTTGGGATCGTTCGGCCCGCCCATCACCGCGTTGATCGGTACGGGCTGCTCGGAGTCGTCGATCTTGGTGTCGATGGTCGTGTACATCATCCGACCGTCGAACCACTTGTAGGTGGGGGCGAAATTCTCGTTCCACTTGAAGTCGCCCTTGATCGTCCAGTAGGTGTGACGTTCCTTGCCGTCACCCTGCTTGTACTCCTCCAGCGCATAACCCTTGCCGTCGATGAACTTACCGGCGGTGGACCAGTCCCAGTCGACCATGGTGGCGACGCCGCCGCGGGCGATCTCGGGGATGTGGCAGGTCTGGCAGGCGATGCGTTCGGCGTGGGTGTCGAGCTGGAAGCCGATGAGGCTCGGCTTGTCGTGCGGCTTCGACGAATGACAGGATTCGCAGGTGGCGATGTCGCGACGGGAGCCGGGCGCGCCGGGGCCCTTCTCGTCCTTGGCGATCATGTCGTAGCGGCTGCCGGACACGATGTGCTTGTCGGAGACGTGGCAGTTGGTGCAGGCGAAGTTGCCGCCGTCGGGCGACATGTGGACGTCGAGAGCCTTGGACGGCGCATTGAGGCTCGAGTCGAGGTCGCCGTGCTTGACGCCGTCGCCGCCGCCGCCGTTGTAGTGGCAGGTGCCGCAGTTCTGACGGCCGGGCAGGCCGACGTGCTGGGCGACTTTCGGCAGATCGATCGGCTTCTTGCCCTCGAACATCACACCGCAGGCGTCGTGTCCGCGGGAGTTCGGCAGACGGTAGTAGGTCGCGGTGGTGTCGTGGCAGACCAGACAGTCGATGTTGTTCTGGTTCGAAAAGTCGAAGGTGTCGTCCTTCCACCCGTAACCGGCGTGACACTGGGCGCACATGCCCTCGTTGCCGCGAGCGTTGGTGCAGAAGTTGTTGATGACGTTGTGCTTGCCGAGCTTCTGACCGGTCTTGGGATTGGTGTAGTCCCAGGTCCAGTGGATCGACTTCATGAAGTGCTTGCCCGCCTCGGTATGGCAGGAGAGGCACGCCTTGGTCACCTCGGAACCGTCGGCGAACGGTCCCTTCAGCGCCTCGAACTTGGAATGGTCGGCGGTGCCGCCCTTCAGTCCGCTCGACTTCTGCGCCGCCACCGGCTTCGCCGGCGCCGACGAGAGTTGCTCGGCGACATCCTCCGCACGCGACACGCCGGAGAACAGCAGTGCCACGGCGAACAACGCACCGGCCACACCAAGAGACGATCGCATCCCTTCCTCCCTCCCAAGGAACCGATCACTCCGGGAGCGTCGGCGCCGCAGGCGCTTAAATTATATTTATGATGAATATTATATTCGGCCTCCAAGTTTCCCGGATGCGACGGAATCTGCGGCGGATCGTCACCGCCGAGACTGGCAGGGACGGGTGTGGCGTCGGACGGACCTTCGGGCGGATTTTCGCCACGCGCGCCGAAACTCCCGGCCGAAGCGGATCGGCTTCCGGGAGTGTGGAAAAAGTCTGCGATCCAGAATTTTTCGGGTGCGCTCTCGGAGACCGGCCCAGCGGTTCGGAAAGCGCTCGCCGTCAGCCGGCACGGGCGCGGGCGGCGAGGTCGAAGGCCGGGTCGGCGGCTTCGGCCGCCGTCAGGTCGGTGCCGCGGTCGAGGAGTTTACGGGCCGCCATGTGGTCGGCGGGACGGTTGATGCTGTCGCAGCCGACGAAACGGCCGTCACGCCAGTGGAGCAGGGAGAAGCGTGCCTCCTCGGGCGATCCGAGCGTGACGCTGGTATCGGCGCCGGCGGAGAGGCCGGCCATCTGAAGTTTGACGTCGTACTGATCCGACCAGAACCACGGGGTGGCGGTGAACGGCCGTTCCTTGCCCATCAGCCGGGCGGCGCCGGACTTCGCCTGTTCGACGGCGTTCTGCACCGATTCGAGCCGCCGGAGCGTGCCGTCGGGAAGGCGCCGGGCGGTGCAGTCACCGAGAGCGACGATCGTCGGATCGGAGGTGCGCGAGAAGTCGTCGACGATGACGCCACGATCGCAGTCGAGGCCGCAGGCGCGGGCGAGCGCGTCGTCGGGGATCACGCCGACACCGACGATCACCAGATCGGCGGCGATCGGGCCGGCCGAGGTCTCGACCCCGGTGACGCGGCCGTCGACGCCGGCGAAGCCGGTGACCCCGGTCGACAGGAGGAGGCGAACGCCGCGGCGGGTGTGGAGGTCGGCGTACCAGTCCGAGATGGCCGGCGAGACGGCGCGGGCCATCAACCGCGGCAGGGCCTCGATCAGCGTGACCTCACGGTCGAACTTGCGGGCCGAGGCCGCCACCTCGAGGCCGATGAAACCGCCGCCGACGACGGCGATCGCGCGGGCCTCGGCCATACGGCGGCAGAGCGCCTCGGCGTCGTCGAGGGTGCGCAGCACCATGATGCCGTCGAGGTCGGCGCCGGGCAGGGGAAGGGTGCGGGCACGCGAACCGGTGGCCAGCGCCAGGCCTTCGTAGGCGACGCGACCGCCGTCGGCGAGCACCACCTCGCGAGCGGCGCGGTCGATCGCGGTGACGCGGGTGCCGGTGGAGAGTTCGATGGCTTTCTTGGCGAAGAAGTCCGGGCCGCGGATGGTGAGATGGTCGGCGCTCTGGTCGCCGCAGAGGACGGCCTTCGACAGCGGCGGGCGGTTGTAGGGGGCGTAGGGCTCCTCGCCGAAGAGGCGGATCGGCCCGGTCCAACCTTCGCTTCTCAGGCTCTCGGCCAGCTGCAGACCGCCCTGGCCGGCGCCGACGATCACCATCGCCCGTTCGCTCACGACTGTGTCTCCGCAACCCTGAGGATCAATCCGTCGATCATCGGCTCCGCCTTGATCTGGCAGGAGAGGCGACTGTTGGGGCGACGCTCGGCGACGACGTGGTCGAGCATGGCGAGTTCGGACTCGCTCGGTGGCGGCACCGCTTCGGCCGCCTCGCCCTCGATGTAGCAGTGGCAGGTGGCGCAGGCACAGGAGCCACCGCATTCGGCGTCGATGCCCTCGACACCCTGCGACGTCGCCACCTGCATCAGCGACCAGCCTTCCGCGGCGTCGATTTCCACTTCGGCGCCGGCCGGCTCGATGAACACCACCTTGACCATTCCGTTCGTCCTCCTCGGGTCACCGTCGTCGTTCGTCGCGGCGGAACCGCGATGGTCCCGTCGCGACCGATCATCGGGCGGTTCGTCGCGTCGGTCCATGCGGCATCGCAAGCGTGGGAGCGCTTCTTCTGCGGCCCTCCCGATCGACGCCGTTCGGCCGCTCCCGCCTCGCAACGGGCCCGCTCACTCCCCTCGCGGGAGAAGGGGGGGCTCGCGCCCGGCGGACGGGCGGGTCGGGGGAGGATGGACCCTCCGCCGCCCGACCACGATCATCACGGCCGCCACCGCACCGACCTTCGCCGCGCCTCACTGCACCGCCAGATCCAGCCGCAGCGGCGAGCGGAAGGTCGAGGACGGCATCCACGGGAGCTGTTCCTGGACGCGGACGTAGTCCGGGACCAGCTTGTGGAACTCCTCCATGGCGATCTTCACCGACATGCGCGCCACCGCCGTGCCGAGACAGGCATGGACCGAGCCGCCGAAGCCGAGATGCCCCTTGGGCTTGCGCTTCAGGTCGTAGAAGTCGGGGTTCGGGAACTGACGCTCGTCGCGATTGGCGGCGCCGTAGGCGAGGCAGACGAAGTCGCCCTCGCGCATGGTCTGGCCATGGAGTTCGGTGTCCGTGGTCAGGCAACGGCGGAAGCGCTGGGCCGAGGTGTTGTAGCGCAGCGACTCCTCGATCGCGTCCGGCACCAGGCTCGGATCGGCGACGACGGCACGGCGGACGTCGTGGTGATCGGCGAGGTTGAGCGCGAACATCGACATGAAGCCGCCGAGCGATTCGACGCCCGCCATGATCAGCGTCGTGGTGGTGAGCAGCACCTCGCGTTCGTCGAGCTTGTCGCCGTCGATCTCGGCCTGGGAGAAGTGCGAGATCAGGTCGTTCAGCGGGTTCTTGCGGCGCTCGGCGATGACGCCCGCGGCATAGTCCTGCATCCAGTTGTAGGCGGCGATGTGCTCGGGGCCCTTGGCCCGGCTGTGCGGGTCCGACTGGACCATCAGCACCGCCTTCTCGCGCACCGTCGCCTCGTCGCCCATCGGCAGACCCAGTGCGGCGAAGAGCACGCGGACGGTGAACTTGGCCGAGAAGTCCTCGATGAAGTCGAAGGTCTTCTCACCGGCGATCTCGGCGACGGAGGCCTTGGCGATGTCGCGGATCGGGTCGGCGAGCGACTCGAGATTGCGCTTCATGAAGGCGTGCTGGATCAGGCCGCGCAGACGGTCGTGACGCGGTGGATCGGTGGTGCCGAGAGTGGCGCCGGCGCGGTTGGGCAGCTCGGTCATCAGGTTGCCCTTGGCCGAGGAATAGGTCTGCCAATTGCCCAGCGCCGAGACCACGTCGGCATAGCGGGTGAGCACCCACATGCCGGCCTCGCGGCTCCAGAAGCAGGGGAACTCGTCACGCAGGCGCTTGTAGTAGGGGAAGGGATCGGCGTCGACCGCCGGCGAATATGGATCGAAGCTGAACATCGGACCTCCCTGGGGAGCACGCGTGCCGATGGTTCGGCGCGGCCTCCGCTCTCGTCGTTTCCGCAGTCGGCGCGATGTGTCGCGGCCGTGCGGGCGGCTCCTCTGCCGGCGCGAGACGCCGGACCTTCGGGAGCGAGGCGACGGTGCCATCGATCGGGATGCGACAAAATGGACGATAGGGGATAAATTCTGTACTTTTCCGATATGTTCGGCAGGTCGGACGGACTTCGAAATGTGCGCTGCAACAAATGAATGCCTTGAGAGTGCAGGCCGTCACCGTTCAACGGGTGGACGCCGCGTCCCTGTATTTTCTCTCTATGGTGAGGCTTCCGAGGCGCCGGACGACGAATTCGTCCACATCGAGGCGATCGCCGATCGCTCGGTGCGTTACGACTGGGAGATCGATCGGCATGCGCACCACGGGTTGGCGCAGGTGCTGATGGTGTTCGCCGGCGGGGTGACGGCGCGGCTCGACGACGTGGTGACGAGCCCCGTCGCGCCCTGCGCGGTGCTGGTGCCGGCCGGCACGGTGCACGCTTTCCGCTTCGCGCCGGGCACCGAAGGACGGGTGCTGACCTTCGCGGAGGGCCGGCTCGGGCTCGGCGGAACGGAGCGGGCGGCGCTGGTGACGTCGCTGTTCGCGGCGCCGGCGGTGGTCGATCTGACCGACGTGGGGGCGGCGCGCGAGCGCCTGGAGCGCCACTTCGTCGACATCGACGAGGAGTTTCGCGACCGCCGGCCGGGCTGGACGACGGCGATCGAGGCATCGGTCGTCGGAGCTCTGGTGTGGCTGGCGCGCCGGCACGCCTCGACGGGGCGAGCGGAAACGGCGGTGCGGCCGGAGGCGGATCTCCATGGCCGGTTCCGCGCCCTGGTGGAGCGGCGGTTCGCCGAGCATCGGCCGATCGGTGTCTATGCAGCGGAGCTGGGGGTCACGGAGAGCCGGCTCGACCGGGCGGTCCGGACGGTGACCGGGCGGTCGGCCTTCGAGGTGGTGCAGGAGCGGCTCTTGCTCGAGGCGCGGCGAAAGCTGGTCTACATCGCCGCGCCGGTGTCGAAACTCGCCTACGAACTCGGGTTCGAGGATCCGGCCTACTTCTGGCGCTTCTTCCGCCGGCGCACGGGCATGACCCCGACCGAGTTCCGCAGGGCGCAGCGGGAACGGGCGGAGGAGGGGTGAGAAGTCATGAAGATGAGAAAGGTCCGACGCGGGAGGCGCCGCCTACTTCGACACGAAATTGTGACGGGGTACTCGCTGGCCGTCGCTGTCAAGTTGCCATTGTTGCAAATACAACCATAGCAATGATGGCAATGACGACTCAGCCCCTTACAAAAGAAATGCTGATCAAGGGTGGTATCAGCTACTCATCATATATTCCGATGGTATCAGTGCCGGGCGCAGCCGATCATCGTGTCGCAGAATTCTGTCTTCCGGCGATGATGTCGTGCCCGTCTGTCAGTTGTCAAATTCTACCCTTGGGGAATAATGCTTCTGTTCTTGCTGTCGACTCGATGAAAATCCGTGAAGGTCCGGCAGACTGCGCGACTCGCGTGATCATGGATGCCGCCAATGTCGAGCGGAAGTCGAATGGTGACATCGAGCCCGTCAAGGGGAAGCATTTCTGTTCCATAGTCGTAGTGGATCAGGCACCTGTTTCAATGCCTGCAGCACCACGCGAGATCCGATCGGGTGTTTATAATGTGCCGAAGGGGACGTCCGGCGGGGTGAAGACGGTCACCTTCGAGTCGAGTTTGCCCAATTTGGCCGGTCACGTCCCGGTCGGGATGGCGATGGGGAGAAACAACGATCCCGACAAGCCATATCAAGTGGACGTACAGATAGTTTGGTACGATCACATGGTGATCAATATTCCGTATGCCGAGGTCGATGTCGATGTGCACTATTTCGCGACATTGGGTGTCGAAACGCCGCCGTGATGGGCGAAGACTCACCAAATAGGTTGCACCGGATGTTCGTCTCAGGGGATCCGAATATTCATCCGATCCCCTGAGATTTGGTCGGCGGGCTTCAGCTCCCGAACGACTTCTCGATCCGGTCGAGGGTCCGCATGGCGTCGAGGCACTGGGCGACGGAGCCGTTGGGCTCGCGGCCTTCGCGGATCGCCGCGAAGAACTCGCGGTCGATCAGTTCGATACCGTTCGACGACACCGCCACGCCGGTGAGGTCGATCTTCTTGTCGTCGCCGTCATAGAGGTCGTCGTAGCGGGCGATGTAGGTGCCGTTGTCGCAGATGTAGCGGAAATAGGTGCCGAGCGGCCCCTTGTTGTTGAAGCTGAGCGACAGGGTGCAGATGGCGCCCGACGGCGTCTTCATGCCGATCGACATGTCCATGGCGATGCCGAGCTCCGGGTGCTCGGGTCCCTGGAGGCCGAAGACTTCCGAAGCCACTTCGCCGGTCTGATACTGGAAGAGATCGACGGTGTGACAGGCGTGGTGCCACAGCAGGTGATCGGTCCAGGTGCGCGGCTGGCCGAGGGCGTTGAGATTCGAGCGGCGGAAGAAGTAGGTCTGGACGTCCATCTGCTGGATCTTCAGCTCACCGGACGCGATTCGGTTGTGGACCCACTGATGGCTCGGATTGTAGCGGCGGACGTGGCCGGCCATGGCGACGAGGCCGGTCTCTTTCTGGACCCGCACCAGTTCCTCGCTGTCGGCGAGATTGTCGGCCATCGGGATCTCGACGAAGACGTGTTTGCCGGCCTTCAGGCATTGGATCGCCTGGGACGCGTGCACCTGTGTCGGCGTCGCCAGGATCACCGCCTCGACCTCCGGTCGGGCCAACGCCTCGGCGAGGTCCTTGGTGGCGTGGGGGATGTTGCGGGCACGGGCGAAACCTTCGATGTCGTCGGGGCCGCCGCCGACCACCGAGACCACCTCGATGCCGTCGATCGCCTTGACGGCGTCGAGGTGCTTCATGCCGAAGGCGCCGGCGGCGCCGGCCACGCAGATCTTCATGGGAACCCTCCCTCACTCGGCCGCGACGGCGCGAGCGTTCTCGAGAATCAGATGGCCGACGGCGGTGTTCGACGCCGGCACGTGATAGAAGCGATGGACGGTCTCGACCGTCTCGTCGAGGGCGCCGCGGGCGACCAACCACATCACCAGTTCGATGCCCTCCGAGCCGGACTCGCGCAGGTATTCGGTGTGGGTGATGCGGGTGGCGGCGATCGGGTCTCGCTCGAGCAGGTCGAGGAAGCGGTTGTCGAATTCGGCGTTGATCAGGCCGGCGCGCTGGGCCTGGAGCTGATGCGACATGCCGCCGGTGCCGAGGATGACCACCTTCAGATCGGCGGGGAAGCTCTCGACCGCCTTGCGGATCGCCTTGCCGAGGTTGTAGCAGCGGTTGCCGGTCGGTGGCGGGAACTGCACGACGTTGACGGCGAGCGGGATCACCGGGCAGGGCCAGGCGTCGGTCCTGCCGAACATCAGCGACAGCGGCACGGTCAGGCCGTGGTCGACCTCCATGTCGTTGACGATGGTGATGTCGAATTCGTCGAGGATCAGCGACTGGGCGATGTGCCAGGCGAGTTCGGGCTGGCCCTTCACCACCGGCACCGGCCGGGCGCCCCAACCTTCGTCGGCGGGGCGGAATTCGGGGGCGCAGCCGAGCGCGAAGGTCGGGATGAGACGCAGGTCGAAGGCGGTGGCGTGGTCGTTGTAGACACAGATCACCACATCGGGCTTCACCTGGGAGATCCAATTCTTAGCCGTCTCATAACCAGTGAAGACCGGAGCCCAGTAGTCGTCGCGCTCGTGGCCGGTGTCGAGGGCGACGCCGATGGCGGGGACGTGCGAGGTGAAGGCGGCGGCGACGATCTCGGCCATCAGCGGCCCTCCCATTCGGACTTGGAGCGGTTGCCTTCGATTCCGCGACCACCGGCGAGCATCATGGCGCGATAGGTGTCGCGGTCGACGCCGGTCATCTTGGCGGCGAGGTCCTGGAAGGTGATGCCGTCGGTCGCGGCGAGCTTGGCGGTGAAGTAGATGTTGCCGCCGAGCTCCAACATGCGGTTCCAGTCGCGCGTCAGGACCGACTGCTCCTGCTCCTCGGTCATGCCGAAGCGCTTCAGGTAGCCGGCCTCGTCGGCGCGGAAGGCGTCGCGATTGGTGGCGCTGCGCAGCGACATGCAGAACTGGTTGAGCCCGAAGCCCTTCCTCGACTGCTCGGCGTCGAAGACGTAGGTGCCGGGGATGTCCTTGTAGTCGGGTTCGGCGATCATGGGCGTCCTCTGCGACACGGGGTGGCCGGTGGCCGGGTCATTCGGCGGTCTGGGCGTGCTTGCCCAGCGCGGCGAGGATGGCGTCGGCGCGCGAGCGGTAGTCGGCGCCGTGGTCGGAGGCTTTCAGGCGCAGATCGCCGATCTCTTGTTGCCAGTCGACGGTGGCCCGCGCCATGCGGCCGTCGAGACCGAGGAGGTCTACGGTCAACGCCACCTCGCGTAGCTCGGAGGCGCGGCGGATGCCGTGGGTCATCACCCGCTCCAGCATGTAGGCGGCGCGCTTCGGCCAGTCGAAGCCGGGGAAGGTGTCCTCTAGCGTGGCGAGCACGATGTCGTCGACGCCCGCCAGCCGACCGGAGAGGACGCATTCGCAGATCAGCGCCTCCAGCCCCTTGATCATGATCGAGCGCACCATCTTGATCGACGACGAGGCGCCGACCGGGCCGGGTTGGATCTCGGCCGACATGCCGAGCCCGGCGAGCACCGGCGCTGCCGCCTCGGCGTGCGGACCGGAGATCAGCAGCGGCGTCCTGTGCAGGCGCGGATGGACCGGAGCCATCACCGCGACGTCGACGTAACGCCCGCCGCTCGCATCGATCCTCTCCGCCGACTTCACCTTCATCTGCGGGGCGCAGGAGTTGCAGTCGAGAAACAGGGCGCCGGGGGCCAGCGCGCCGACGACCGACAGCGCCGCGGCGTGGGCCTGATCGGCGGTGACCACCGAGACGACGAGGGTCGCGCCGGCGACCGCCTCGTGAGCGGTCATGGCGGCGCCGACGCCGTCGGTGGCGTAGTCGGCGAGCTTCGCGGCGCGGGTCGCGTCGGGACCGTCGGTCTTGAGGTCGTAGGCGACGACTTGCGCCGCGAAGTCGGGTTCACTCCGCCAACCGGCGAGGAAGGCGCGGGCGGCTTCGCCGTAGCCGATGAAGGCGATGCGTGGCGGACGGGCGTCGGCGGCCATGGCTCTTCCTCCCTCTTCGGATGTGCGGGTCCCCTCCGTCTTAGGCGCGAAGCATTCGCAACACGACGTCGAAGCCTGTGGCGCGGCATTCGAAATTGCTATAGGCCCGGTTCCGACGCGGTGCTTCCATAGGTCTCTCGGGCGCTGCGCAGGTGGTCGAGGAGGATCGCCTGGGTGGGTGTCGGGCGCCATCCCCGGCGATAGGTGAGGCCGATGCGGCGGCTGCCGAGGGAGACCGGATAGGGCACGACGGCGAGCAGGCCCTGGTCGATCTCGAAGAGGGCCTGGCGGGCGGAGAGCAGGGTGAGACGATCCGAACCGGTCAGGACGCCGCGCAGCAGGACCAGCGAGCTGGTCTCCAACATGCCGCCGGGCATGCGTCTTTCCGCCTCGGGCGGGAACATCTGGTGGAACACGGCACGGGTCGGAGTGTCGTCGCCGGGCACCGCCCAGGGGTAGGCGAGGAGGTCGTCGTAGTCGACGTCGGGCTTGGTCACCAGGGGATGTCCGGCCCGCGCGACGATGGCGAGCGGGTCGTCGAGGAGCGGCTCCTGGACGACGTCGTCGATCGGCGGCGGGTCGCGCAGGGCTCCGAGCAGGACGTCGATGATGCCGTAACGCAGGCGACCGAGAAGGCCGTCGTAGGGGGCGGAGATCACCCGGACGCGGGCGAGCGGGCGCTCGCGGGTCAGGTGATTGAGGGCGTCGGGCAGGATCTTGGTGCGGCCGAAGGGCATGGCGCCGACGACGATCATGCCGGGGTCGCGGCCGAGGCTCTCGGAGACCTCGGCGAAGCCCTGCTGCAACTCGGCATGAGCCAGGGCCGCGTGGCGGGCGAAGATTTCGGCGGCCGGGGTGAGGTCGACGCCCTGCTTGGTGGTGACGAACAGGGCCATGCCGGTGAGCCGTTCGAGATCACGCGCGGCGCGGTGCACCGACGGCTGGGAGAGGCCGAGTTCGCGCGCGGCGAGCGAGAAGTTGCGGGTGGTCGCCATGGCGGCCAGCGCCCGGAGTTGCGCCACGGTGATGAGGTGTTCGAAGTTGGCGAAGCCGCCACCCGCCCGCCGCGCCTCGCCGCGCAGCGCCTCGCGGGCGCCGGTCTCGATCAGTTCGAGGGCGCGATCGACGCGGTCGCGCAGCAGGGCGCCGGCGGTGGTCAGGGTCACACCTTCCGTGCCGAATTCCAGGAGCTTGGTGGCGAAGCGTTCCTCCAGCTTGGCGAGGGCCTGGGTGATCGCCGGCTGAGAGAGGTGGATGCGCCGGGCGGCACGGGTGATGCCACCGCATTCGGCGACCAGCACGAAGGCACGTAGGTGGCGAAGGTTGGGTACGTCGGTCCACATCGAGCGGCTCTCCGGCGATCGTGTGGCGCAGCTTATAGCAAGATCTTATGAGAAGGTGGAGACTTCGAACTGGTGTCTGGACGGTCGGCGGCGTTTGATCGCCTCATCGACGAGGCGGGAGACCACCCGCGGCCGAGGAGGGCGTCCATGAGCAAGAAGACCGCACTGGTGATCAGCGCACACGCCGCAGACTTCGTCTGGCGCGCCGGCGGGGCGATCGCGCTGCATCAGGCCAAGGGATACGAGGTGACGATCGTCTGCCTCTCCTACGGCGAACGCGGCGAGAGCGCCAAGATCTGGAAGGAGCCCGGCGTCACCCTCGACAAGGTCAAGACGGCGCGCCGCATCGAGGCGGAGAACGCGGCCAAGGCGCTCGACGCTCACGACATCCGTTTCTTCGACCTCGGCGACTATCCGCTGGAGATGGACACAGACGCCAAGTTCAGGCTGGTCGACGTCATCCGCGAGACGATGCCCAGCTTCATGATGAGCCACTCGCTCTGGGACCCCTACAACACCGACCACATGAACGCGACCCGCTGGGCGCTGGAGTGCCGGATGATCGCCCAGGCCTGGGGCCACAACCCGCACCAGAAGGTGCTCGGGGCGCCGCAGCTCTACCTGTTCGAGCCGCATCAGACCGAGCAGATGCAGTGGAAGCCGGACGTGTTCCTCGACATCACCGAGGTGTGGGACAAGAAGCTCGCGGCGATCCGCTGCATGGAGGGCCAGGAGCACCTCTGGCACTACTACACCAACCTCGCCGAGAACCGCGCCAACCACTTCAAGCGCAATTCGGGCGGTCAGGCGGGCGGGCGTGCCGCGAAGTATGCGGAGGGCTTCCAGTCGATGTTCCCGCGCACCGTCGACGAACTGTGAGGGTGGGACCATGAACGTCGTCGTCCAGTCGATCGAGCGGGCCGATGCGGCCGTCATCGCCGGCCTCGCCGAGTGCGGGGTTGCGACCGTCCACGAGGCGCAGGGGCGTATCGGGCTGCTCGCCGCCTACATGCGGCCGATCTATCCCGGCGCCCGGGTGGCGGCATCGGCGGTCACCGTGTCGGTGCCGCCGTGCGACAACTGGATGATCCATGTCGCGGTCGAGCAGATGAAGGCCGGCGACATCATGGTGGTGGCGCCGACCTCGCCGTCGGACGCCGGCTATTTCGGCGATCTGCTCGCCGGTTCGGTGATGGCGCGCGGCGGTGTCGGCCTCGTCATCGACGCCGGCGTCCGCGACATCCGCGACCTCACCGAAATGGGCTTCCCCGTCTGGTCGAAGTGCGTTTCGGCGCAGGGGACGGTCAAGGAGACGCTGGGCTCGGTCAACGTGGCCGTCGTCTGTGCCGGGGCCCACATCGAGGCGGGAGACGTGATCGTCGCCGACGACGACGGCGTCTGCGTCGTGAAGCGCGCCGATGCGGCGGCGGTGTTGAAGAAGGCGCAGGCACGCATCGCGGCGGAAGGCGAGAAGCGCGAGAAGCTCAATTCGGGTGTCCTCGGGCTCGATCTCTACGGGATGCGCGAGGCGCTGGCGAAGAAGGGGCTGAGGTACGTCTGAGGCACCGCCCGCCCGGTCCGGAGGATCTCTCCGGCGCGGGTGCCGGAAGGAGCCTCGGCGAGCGTCGTCGGGCGCGAGTCCGAGCGAGAGGATGGAGTGATGGATCCCAACTACATGCCGTTCCACCCGAACCCGTCGAAGCCGGCCTACGTGCCGCCGCCCGGCGCGGTGGACGCGCACTGCCACGTCTTCGGGCCCGGCGACGTCTTCCCCTACGCGCCGCAGCGCAAGTACACGCCGTGCGACGCTCCGAAGGAGAAGCTGTTCGAACTCAGAGACTTCCTCGGTTTCTCGCGGAACGTCATCGTCCAGGCGACCTGCCACGGCCACGACAACCGGGCGCTCATCGACGCGCTGAAGGCGTCGGGCGATCTCGCCCGCGGCATCGCCTCGGTCGGGCCACAGGTCACCATGGCCGAGCTCGAGGAGATGGACGCGGCCGGGGTGCGCGGGGTGCGCTTCAACTTCGTCAAGCGGTTGGTCGATGCGACGCCCAGGCAGGTCTATTTCGGCATCGCCGAGAAGATCGCGCGGCTCGGCTGGCACATCGTCGTCTACTTCGAGGCGCAGGATCTCGCCGATCTGGTGCCGTTCCTGGAGGCGCTGCCGGCGCCGATCGTGGTCGACCACATGGGTCGGCCGGACCTGACCAAGGGCGTCGATCACCCCGACTTCCGGCGCTTCGTCGACCTGATGACGCGCAATCCGACCATCTGGTCGAAGGTGACCTGCCCCGAGCGGCTCTCGGTGGTCGGTCCGCCGACCTATGACGACTTCGTTCCCTTCGGCCGGGAGCTGGTGACACGCTTCCCCGATCGGGTGCTGTGGGGCACCGACTGGCCCCATCCCAACATGACCACCCACATGCCCGACGACGGGTGGTTGGTGGGCATGATCCCGCGCATCGCTCCGTCGATGGAGGCGCAGAGGGCGCTCCTCGTCGACAATCCGATGCGCCTCTACTGGTCGCGGTGACGGCGCGGCCCAAGGAAGATCCGGGAGGAACGCTATGTCCACGCATACGATCCAGGAAGAGATTCCGGGCACCGTCATCTTCGACGGCCGGATGGCGATGAAGGGCTATGCCCTCAACAAGATGTGTTACTCGTTCAACTCCGCCCCCAACCGCGAGGCCTTCCGCAGGGACGAAGAGGCCTACATGGAGAGGTTCGGGCTGAACGAGCAGCAGAAGGCGGCGATCCGTGCCCGCAACGTCCTGCAGCTCATCGATGCCGGCGGCAACATCTACTATCTCGCCAAGTTCGCCGGCATCTTCGGCCTGACGGTCCAGGACGTCGGCGCGCAGCAGACCGGTATGTCCGTCGAGGAATTCAAGGAATTCCTCCGCAAGCAGGGAGAGTGACCATGGCCGAGATCATCGGAGGGCTGACCTCGTCGCACATCCCGGCGGTCGGCAACGCCTATCATCGCAAGATGTTCGACGATCCCTATTGGAAGCCGTTCTTCGACGGCTATCCGCCGGTTCACGCGTGGTTGGCGGAGAAGAAGCCGGACGTCGCGGTGGTGTTCTACAACGACCACGGGCTCAACTTCTTCCTCGACAAGATGCCGACCTTCTCGATCGGTGCGGCGGCTTCCTACGAGAACCAGGACGAGGGGTGGGGCATCCCGACCATCGGCACTTTCCAGGGGCATCCGGAGCTGTCCTGGCACATCATCGACGGCGTGGTGGCGGACGGCTTCGACGTCTGCACCTGCCAGGAGATGGCGGTCGATCACGGCTTCACCGTGCCGGTGCAGTTGTTCTGGGGCGACCGCGAGAAGACCCCGATCAAGACCATCCCGATCTGCATCAACACGGTGCAGCATCCGCTGCCGTCGCCGAAGCGGTGCTACGAGTTCGGCAGGTCGATCGGCCGGGCGATCGCCTCGTTCGCCGGCAACGAGAAGGTGGTGGTGCTCGGTACGGGCGGCCTGTCGCATCAGCTCGACGGCACCCGCGCCGGCTTCATCAACAAGGACTTCGACCTGATGTGCATGGACAAGATCGTCGACGCGCCGGACGAACTGGCGAAGCTGTCGATCCTCGATCTGGTGCGCGAGGCCGGAGCGCAGGGTGCGGAGTTCATCCTGTGGATGGCGATGCGCGGGGCGCTCGGCGACAAGGTCGCGGAGATCCATCGCAACTACCACATCCCGATCTCCAACACGGCCGCCGGGCTGATGGTGCTGGAGACGCGGGCCTGATCTCGTCGTGTCGCCGCGTTCCGTCTCGCACGGGGCGTGGTGGCGTGCGATGCTGACGGCCGAAAAGATCCGGTCGGGGGCTGCCCCGGCCGGCAAGACACGAAGGGTCCCGCGCGAGGGATCCCGCCAACGACCTCAGGGAGACGAACATGACGATTTCGAAGACCACGCGCCGCGGCGCTCTCGCCGGCCTCTCGGTCGCGGCACTGACGTTGATCACGCCCTTCGCCGCTTCGGCGCAGGAGGTGGTCAAAGTCGGCCTGATCCTGCCGATGACCGGTGCTTCGGCCTCCACCGGACGCCAGATCGAGGCGGCGGTGAAGCTCTATCAGCAGATGAACGGTACAAAGGCCGGCGGCAAGACGGTTGAGGTGATCGTCAAGGACGACACCGGCGTCGCCGACGTCACCAAGCGCGTCGCCCAGGAACTGGTGGTCAACGACAAGGTCGCGGTGCTCGCCGGCTTCGGCCTGACGCCGCTGGCGCTCGCCACGGCGCCGATCTCGGCCCAGGCCAAGGTGCCGCAGATCGTCATGGCGGCGGCCACCGCCACCATCACCGAGGCTTCGCCCTACATCGTCCGCACCTCCTTCACGCTGCCGCAGGCGACCGTGCCGGCGGCGAATCTCGCCACCAAGAACGGTTGGAAGAAGGTCGTCACCCTGGTCACCGACTACGGCCCCGGCATCGACGCGGAGAAGGCCTTCGGCGAGCAGTTCACCAAGAACGGCGGCACCGTCGCCGCGGCGCTGCGCGTGCCGCTGAAGAACCCGGACTTCGCGCCCTTCCTGCAGCGTGTCGCCGACGAGAAGCCGGACGCGCTGTTCGTGTTCGTGCCCTCGGGCTTCGGTGCGCTGGTGGTCAAGCAGTTCGTCGAGCGCGGCCTCGACAAGTCGGGCGTCAAGTTGTTCGGCACCGGCGACCTGCCGGACGACGATCAGCTCGACGGCATGGGCGACGTGGTGATCGGGCTGATCTCGACCCATCACTATTCCGCCGCCCATCCCTCGCCGGAGAACAAGGCCTTCGTCGATGCCTATCAGAAAGCCAATCAGGGCCAGCGGCCGAACTTCATGGCGGCCGGCGGTTTCGACGGCATGGCGCTGATCTACAAGGCGCTGGAGAAGACCAAGGGCGATACCGACGGGACGGCGCTGGTCGAGGCGATGAAGGGGATGTCCTGGGTCAGTCCGCGTGGGCCGATGTCGATCGATCCCGAGACCCGCGACGTGATCCAGAGCATCTACGTCCGCAAGGTCGAGAAGGTCGACGGTCACCTGTGGAACATCGAGACCGAGGCCTTCGAGAAGGTCAAGGACCCGGTCAAGGCCGCCAAGATGGGCAAGTGACGGCGGTGGGGAGTGCGAGGCGTCGTCCTCGCCGACCCCGCCTCGTCGCGACCGGGCGGAAGCCCGGCTCCCTTCTCCCCTTGCGGGAGAAGGTGCCCCAAAGGGGCGGACGAGGGGTCTCGGCCTCTCCTCCGCACTTCGCCGAGGGGGCCGCCGCGCCCCCTCATCCGGCCTTCGGCCACCTTCTCCCGCGAGGGGAGAAGGGGTCCGCGCCTCCGGCGCGGGAGGGCCGGGTGGAGGCGTCGGACCCGAAACTCGACCGCGGCAAGAAACCCCGCAGGACATCCGCATGTTGACCATTCTCTTCGACGGCATATCGACGGGCATGTTGCTCTTCGTGCTGGCCTGCGGGCTCGCCGTGACGCTCGGGCTGATGAACTTCGTCAATCTCGCCCACGGCGCCTTCGCCATGGCCGGCGGTTACGTCACCGTCATCGCCATGCAGCGTTTCGGCGTGCCCTTCCTCGCCACGCTGCCGCTCGCCTTCCTGGTCGCCGCGGCGATCGGCCTGGTGCTCGAGCGCACGCTCTATGTCCACATGTACGGGCGCAGCCATCTCGATCAGGTGCTGTTCTCGATCGGTCTGGTCTTCATGGCGATGGCGGGGATGGACTGGTTCATGGGGTCGAGCCCGCAGAACGTCATCCTGCCGGAGGCGCTCAAGGGGCGCTTCGACGTCGGTGGGATCGGCATCGGGCGCTATCGGCTGTTCCTGCTGGTGGTGTGCGGCGTCCTCGCGGTCTGGCTGCAGATGATCCTGTCGAAGACGCGGTTCGGCAGCCGGCTGCGTGCCGCGGTCGACGACCAGCGGGTGGCGCGCGGTCTCGGCATCGGCGTGCAGACGATCTTCGCCCTGACCTTCGCCGTCGGCTCCGGCCTCGCCGGACTCGGCGGAGCGCTCGGCGCCGAGATCCTCGGCCTCGATCCCACCTTTCCGGTCAAATACATGATCTTCTTCCTGATCGTCGTCACGGTCGGCGGTACGTCGTCGATCGTCGGCCCCTTCGTGGCGGCGCTGCTGCTCGGCATCGCCGACGTCGGCGGCAAGTACTACGTGCCGCAGCTCGGTTCCTTCGTCATCTACGCGTTGATGATCGCCGTGCTGATCGTGCGGCCGAACGGGCTCTTCGCCCGGCCGGGTCGCTGAGGAGGACGCGATGACCGACACCACCGCCTCCCCGACCCTCACGCCGGTCGACCGCGCCCGCCGTTTCCTCGCCGCGGAAGCGCGCTGGAGCTGGCTCGAGATCGTCTTCTGGATCGTCGCCTTCGCGCTCGCCTTCGGCTTCCGCTCGAACCATCTGCTGTTCGCCGAGATCGCCATCCTGGCGCTGTTCGCCGTGTCTCTCGACCTGATCCTCGGCTATGCCGGCATCGTGTCGCTCGGCCATGCCGCCTTCTTCGGGCTCGGTGCCTACACCGTCGGTATCATGGCGCGCAGCGGCTGGGGCGATCCCCTGACCGGTCTCGTGGCGGCGGCGGTCACCGCCGGTATCCTCGGCTTCGTCACCTCGTTCCTGGTGCTGCGCGGCACCGACCTGACGCGGCTGATGATCACGCTCGGCGTCGCCTCGCTGCTGCACGAGACCGCCAACAAGCTCGACTGGCTGACCGGCGGCGCCGATGGCCTTCAGGGTATGATGGTCGGTCCGGTGCTCGGCCGCTTCAGCTTCGATCTCTACGGCACGACGGCCTATGTCTATGCGCTGAGCGTGCTGTTCGTCGTGGTGCTGGGGCTGCGGGTGCTGGTCCATTCGCCCTTCGGTCACACCCTGCGGGCGATCCGCGACAATCCGCTCCGGGCACGGGCGATCGGTATTCCGGTCGCCCGGCGACTGATCGCCGCCTATACGCTCGCCGCGATGATCGCCGGCATCGCCGGGGCGCTGCTCGCCCAGACTTCGGGCTTCGCCTCGCTCGACGTGTTGGAGTTCCACCGCTCCGCCGACGTCATGCTGGTGCTGGTCATCGGCGGTTCGGGTCGACTCTACGGCGGTATCCTCGGGGCCATCGTCTTCCGCCTGGCGCAGGACGGAATCGCCACGCTCACCCCGCAGTACTGGCAGTTCTGGATCGGGCTCGGCCTCGTCGCGCTGGTGCTCGCCGGTCGCGACCGGCTGGAGACGGCGGGCCGGCGACTGGTCGCGCGCGCCCTGCCGTGGCTCGCCGCCAAGGAGACGACGCGATGACCCTGGCTCTCGAGACGCGCGGACTGATGAAGTCCTTCGGCGGTCTGATCGCCACCAACGACGTGTCGCTGCAACTGCCGAAAGGTGCCCGCCACGCCCTGATCGGGCCGAACGGCGCCGGCAAGACGACGTTGATCAACCTCTTGACCGGGGTGCTGACGCCGACCTCGGGCGAGATCCTACTCGACGGGCGCGACATCGGCTCGCTCGGGGTGGAACAGCGTGTCCGCCTCGGCCTGACCCGGACCTTCCAGATCAACCAGCTCTTCGGCGATCTCACTCCGATCGAGACGGTGGCACTCGCCGTGTCGGAGCGGCAGGGGCGCGGCGGAGACTGGTGGCGGCGGGTCGGAACCAAAGGGGCGGTGCTCGACGAACTGGTCGAAGTGCTCGACCGTTTCGACCTCACCGACCGGATGACCGAGCAGACCCGGCTCCTGCCCTACGGCAAGCAGCGGCTCCTGGAGATCGCGGTGGCGCTCGCCACCCGGCCGCGGGTGCTGCTGCTCGACGAGCCGGCGGCCGGCGTGCCCGAGGGCGAGCGCGAGGAGATCCTGGAGGCGGTCGCCGACCTGCCGAAAGACGTCACCGTGGTGTTGATCGAGCACGACATGGATCTGGTCTTCCGCTTCGCCGAGAGCATCAGCGTGCTGGTGGCCGGCGCGGTGCTGACCGAAGGCACGGTCGAGCAGATCAAGTCGGATCCGCGGGTCAAGGCGGTCTATCTCGGCGAAAGCGAAGCATGAGCCGGACGAGAGGACAGGACTGATGGGCAACCTTCTCGAGGTCGAAGGCCTCACCGCCGGCTACGGTGAGGCGGTGGTGCTCGACCGCCTCTCCTTCTCCCTGAAGGAAGGCGAGGCGGCGGCACTGCTCGGCCGCAACGGCATGGGCAAGACGACGCTGATCGACAGTATCGTCGGGGTGACGCGGCGCTTCGCCGGAACCATCCGCCTCGCCGGGGCCGACGTCTCGTCGTTCCCGCCGGAAAAGCGGGCGGCGGCGGGCATCGGCTGGGTGCCGCAGGAACGCAACATCTTCAAGTCGTTGACGGTGGAGGAGAACCTCACCGCCATCGCGCGGCCGGGGCCGTGGACGCTGAGGCGCATCTACGACATGTTCCCGCGGCTCGAGGAGCGGCGCTCCAACATGGGCAACCAGCTCTCCGGCGGCGAACAGCAGATGTTGGCGGTGGCGCGCGCCCTGGCGCTGAACCCGAAGCTGATCCTGCTCGACGAGCCGCTCGAGGGGCTGGCGCCGATCATCGTCGAGGAACTGCTCGCCGCCTTCCGCCGCATCGTCCGCGACGAAGGGGTCGCCTGCATCCTGGTCGAGCAGCAGCCGCGCAAGGTGCTGGCGGTGACCGATACGGCGATCGTGCTGGAGCGCGGCGCCATCGTGCTGGAAGCGCCGAGCGCCGAGCTGATCGCCGATCCGGCGCGGCTGGAGAAGCACCTCGGCGTCGGCCACTGAGGGGGGCGCGATCTCACCGCGCCTCGAGCAGGCGGGCGTGGGCCGGGGCCTCGGTCGATTCGAACATGTCGGGGAACTGCCGGGTGAGCCGCGGCAGGGCGGCGAGGATCTCGCGCATGTGGCGGCGCATCGCCGCCTCGGCGGCGTCGGGCGAGCGGCTGCGCAGCGCCTCGACGATGGAGCGGTGCTGGGCGACGAGCACGTCGATCGGCGTCGCCGCCGGCAGGCTCAGGTAGCGGACACGGTCCATCTGGGCGCGGGCGCCTTCGATGACCCGCAGCGCCGGGTCGCACTCGCAGCACTCGACGATGGCGCGATGGAACTCCTCGTCGAGATCGTAGAAGCGGCCGGGGTCACCGGCAGCGGTCGCCTCCTCCTGGCGTGCGATCAGGCCGTCGAGACGTTCGAGGTCGGCCGGCGAGATCAGGGCCGCGGCGGTGCGCACCAACGCGCATTCCACCGCCTCGCGGACGAACCGGGCGTTGAGCACGTCGCGCACCGAGATCCTGACGACGAAGGTGCCGCGGCTCGGCAGGACCTGCAGCAGACCGGTCTCGGCCAACTTGATGAAGGCTTCGCGCACCGGCTGCCGGCTCACCCCGTAACGCAGCGCGATCTCCTTCTCCGACAAGGCCTCGCCCGGCTTCAGGCGCATCTCGACGATCGCCCGGCGTAGTTCCTGGATGATCTGCGGGACGATCGGAGCAGCGAGATTGAGCGCGAGATCGGTCGACATGGCGGCTTGCAATGCCCTCTGGTTCAGTAATACCATACCGGTATGGTGCCATACCGCAAGCGAACAAAATGCGGGTGTGCCCCGGGGAGGTAGGAGATGACTCGCGTGTCTCGTCGGTTCGTCGGTTCGATGATTTCCGGGTTCGTGGCCGCGGTGGCGGTGACGACGTGCCTCGTCGGCACGGCCGCCGCCCAGACACAGCTCAACATCAACACCGCTCTGGCGCAGAGCGATCCGATCTACAAGGGACTCGAGCGGATGCGCGACCGTGTCGCGGAGCGCTCCAAGGGTCAATTGACCATTCGCATCTTCCCCGGTTCGCAGCTCGGCAAGGACGAGGACGTGTTGGAACAGGCGCGCGCCGGCGCGAACGTCGCCGTGGTCGTCGACGGCGGCCGCATGGCGGTGTTCGTCAAGGAGTTCGGCATTCTCGGCGCGCCCTATCTGGCGCAGGGTTTCCAGGGCGTGCGCAAGGTGGTGACGTCGCCGCTGTTCGAGACCTGGGTCGCCAAGCTCAGGACCACCTCCGGCCATCAGGTGCTGTCGTTCAACTGGTGGCAGGGTGAGCGCCATCTGATCACCAACAAGCCGGTCTCCAAGCCGGCCGACCTCGCCGGTGTACGGATGCGCACCCCCGGCGCGCCGGTGTGGATGGAGACGATCCGCGCCATGGGCGCCACCCCGACGCCGATGGCCTGGGGCGAGGTCTATCCGGCGATGCAGCAGAAGGTCATCGACGCGGTCGAAGCGCAGGATCCGGCGTCGGTCGGCTCCAAGCTCTACGAGGTGGCCAAGTACGTCACCCAGACCGGTCACATCAACCTGATCACCGGTATCGTGACTTCGGCGGCCTGGTTCGACGGACTGCCGCCGGAGTTGCAGAAGATCCTGCGCGAGGAGGCGCTCGCGGCCGGCGATTACGCCTCGCAGATGACCGAGGAGTCGCTCGTCGGCTTCCAGGAGACGATGAAGAAGAACGGCATGACCGTCACCGCGATCGACAAGGCGCCGTTCGTCGATGCGACCAAGGTGGTCTACGAGAAGCTCGGCTACACCGACCTGCGCAAGGAGGTCGACAAGCTCCTGCAGTGAGCCGGCCGGCGGCGTGATCAGCCGCCGATCGATCTCACCTGCCGCCCGTACCGCGGCTGCCACCGCAGCGGTACGGGCGCCTCTCCGGCGATCGCCCGCCGTCGGTCGATCTTCCCCGCGACAAGGTTCCGTCATGTCCGACATCGTGGTTCGCCTCGAGCTCTTCGCCGCGAAAGCGCTGCTCGCCGCCATCGTTCTCCTGGTGTTCGTCGCCGCGGTCGGGCGGACCTTCGGACATCCGTTGGTGTGGTCGGTCGACGTCGCCCAGTTGCTGTTCATCTGGGTGTGTTTCCTCGGCGCCAACCGGGCCCTCCGGCTCAAGACCCACATCGGCGTCGATCTCTTCGTGCGCGGTCTGCCGCGTCGAGCGCGTCACCACGTCGAACTGGTGCTGGCGGTGGTGGCGCTCGGATTCCTCGGGGTCCTGGCGGTCTCCGGCTATCGGCTCACGATGATGAACTGGCAGCGGGTCTACGGCGACAGCGGCATCTCCTACGCCTGGGTGACCGCGGCGGTGCCGATCGGTGCGGCGATGCTGGCGGTCACCCTGATCATCCACGTGATGGGGGCGCTGCGTTCCGGCGGTCTCGTCTTCTATGCCGACCGGTCGATCGATCGTTCCGACAGCCAACTCGGGTGAGGTCGCCATGTTGATCCTCTGGGGCCTCTTCTTCGTCCTGATGTTCCTGGGAATGCCGGTCGCCTTCGCCATCGGTCTGTCGGGGTTTTCGTTCTTCGCGCTCTCCGGCACCATCCCGGTGAGCATCGCCGTGCAACAGATCGCCACCGCCTCGCAGAGTTTCCCGCTGCTGGCGGTGCCGTTCTTCGTGCTGGCCGGCCACATGATGAACAAGACCGGGATCACCCATCGGCTGATCGCCTGTTCCAACGTGCTGGTGTCGTGGATGTCGGGCGGTCTCGCCCAGGTGTGCATCCTACTGTCGACGCTGATGGGCGGCGTATCGGGATCGGCGGTGGCGGACGCGGCGATGGAGGCGCGGATCCTCGGGCCCAACATGATCCGCTCGGGCTATTCGCGTGGCTTCACCTGCGCCTCGATCGCGGTCGGCTCGCTGATCACCGCCACCATCCCGCCGAGCCTCGGTCTCATCCTCTACGGCTTCGTCGGCAACGTCTCGATCGGCCGGCTGTTCCTCGGCGGCGTCATTCCCGGTCTGATGATGATGATGGCGCTGATGGGAGTGGTCTACGTCATCGCCCACAAGCGCGGCTATCGCGAGGCGCGCGCCGCCAAGCCGACCTGGGCGGAGATCCGGCGGGCGGTGGTGGACGCCAAATGGGCGCTGCTCTTCCCGGTGGCGCTGCTCGTCGGCATCCGTGGCGGCATCTTCACGCCGTCGGAGATCGGCGCCTTCGCCGTCGTCTACGCGGTGGTGGTCGGCGTCTTCCTGCACAAGGAACTGACGCTGGCGACGGCACTCGAGGCATTGGCCGAAGGCGTGCTCGACGTCGGCGTGATCATGCTGATCATCCTGATGTCGGGTATGGTCGGCTATGCGCTGATCTTCGAACAGGCGCCGCAGGTGGTGGCGGAATGGATGCTGGGGTTGACCAGCAACCCGATCGCGGTGGTCCTGCTGATCCTGTTCTTCCTGCTCGTCGCCGGCTGCTTCGTCGAGAGCACCGTGCTGGTGCTGCTCCTCACCCCGATCTTCGTGCCGATCATCACCAAGCTCGGGGTCGACCCGGTGCACTTCGGCATTCTGATGATGTCGATCGTCACCCTCGGTTCGATGACGCCGCCGGTCGGCGTGGCGATGTACACGGTGTGCTCGATCCTCGATACGCCGATCGAGGAATACACGGTGGAATCGATCCCCTTCGTCGCGGCGATCTGTGGCGTGGTGCTGGTCCTCGCCCTCTTTCCCGGACTGGTGCTCTGGTTGCCGAATCTCGTGATGTGAGGCGGAGCCGGACGGGTCGAGGGGCGTCGCGCCGTGGTGCCCGCGATCGGGCGGTCGTCGGCGCGGGCCGTCCGGTGCGGGAGCGCCGGTATGACGGCATTCGTAATCGGACCGCCGATTGACCCGCACCCGACGTCGCGTCAACAATCCGATATTCCGTGAAGAGGATCGGTTCGATGCGCCGTCTGTTCCGTTGTGCCCTTCTCACCGCCACCATGCTCGCCGGGGTATCGACGGTCCGTGCCGCGGACCGGGTGGCGCTGGTGATCGGCAACTCCGCCTACAAGTCGCAGAACGTGCTCGCCAATCCGGTGAACGACGCGGCCGATGTCGGCGTGATGTTCCGTGCCCTCGGATTCGAGGTGGTGGAGGGGCTCGACCTCGATGGCCCCGGCCTCAAGGCCAAACTCAAGGAGTTTCGCGACAAGCTCGAAGGCGGCACGCTGGCAGTCTTCTACTACGCCGGTCACGGCATCCAGGTGGAGGGGCGCAACTACATCATCCCGGTCGACGCCAAGATCGACAAGCCGGACGACGTGGCGCTCGAGACCGTCGACATGGATCTGGTGTTGCAGTTGATGCGGGCGGAGAACCGGGTCAACGTCATCGTCCTCGACGCCTGCCGAGACAACCCGTTCGCCCGCTCGATCCGCCGCGCCACCAAGGGCGCCACCCGCGCCGCCGAGAGCGCCTACGGGGGGCTCGCCGAGATCAAGAGTTCGGTCGGTTCGGTGATCATCTACGCCACCGACCCCGGCAACGTCGCCCAGGACGGCGACGGCCGTAATTCCCCCTTCACCAAGGCTTTCCTCGCCAACGCGGCGCAACCCGGGATCGAGATCTCCCGGGTGATCAAGCGCGTCCGCCTCGAGGTGGTGCAGGCGACCGGATCGCGGCAGGTGCCGTGGGACAGTTCGACCCTGATCAACGACGTCTATCTCGCCGGAGGCGCGCCGGCCGAGCTGCAACTCGCCGCCTACACCCCGGACGGAGCGACCGCGCCGGGAAACGCGCGACCGGCGTCGCCGGCGGGCGGACGGTCGCCGAGCGAACCGGCGAGCGCACCGACGCCGGTGCCCGAGCCGACGGCGGCCGATCAGTGCGACCGTCTGGCGAGCGATCCGCAGGACACGCTGCGCAATCGCAAGGTCGCAGTGGTGCGTTCGGTCGACGTCGCGCGCGCCATCCCGGCCTGCGAGAAGGCGGTGAGCGAAGCGCCGAAGGAGTTGCGCCTCGCCAATCAACTCGGGCGGGCCTATCTCAAGGCGCAACGTTTCGAAGAGGCGTTGCGGGTGTTCAAGGATGCCGCCGGGCGCGGCTCGCCCTATGCGACCAACGAGGTCGGATACCTCTACTACCGCGGTTTCGGCGGGGTGAAGAAGGACTACGCTCAGGCGCGGCCGTGGTTCGAAAAGGCGGCGCAGCTCGGCGTGCCGGTGTCGATGACCAACCTCGCCTTCATGTATGCCCACGGCATCGGCGTCGAGAAGAGCGAGGAGAAGGCGCTGGTCTGGATGCGCAAGGCGGAGGCGCTCGGCGATCCGGGGGCGCTGGTGCAGCTCGCCTGGTACCACGCCGATGGTTTCGCCGTACCGCGCGACCCCGACAAGGGCAAGGTGCTCATGCAACGGGCCGCCGACATGGAGGAGCCGGAGGCGATGGCCGGTCTCGGCCTCTTCGCCCAGCGCGGGCTCGGCGGACCGCAGGACTTCGATGCCGCCCGCAAGTGGTTCGAGAAGGCGGCGGCCTACGACAGCTCGTCGGGCATGTACAACCTCGGCTTCTTCTATCTCAACGGCCAGGGCGGGGCGCCGCGCGACTATGCCATCGCGCGCGACTGGTTCTCCCGCTCGGTCAAGCACGACGGCATCGACGCGATGATCGGCCTCGCCCACATGCGGCTCAACGGTCTCGGCGGTCCGGTCGATCTGCCGGGGGCGCGCGAGCTGCTCGAACAGGCCGCCGCCCACGACAACTCCCACGCCATGGTCTATCTCGCCAAGGAGTTGCGTGACGGGTCGTTCGGCGAAGTGGACGAGGCGGCGGCGCGCGCCTGGCTGGTCAAGGCGGTCGCCCTCGACGACGCCGACGCTCGCCGTCTGCTCGCCGAGATGAACCGGCCGGAGACGCCGGGGGACACCTGCGACCGGCTGGCGGCGATGGAGACCGATCCGCTGCGCCCGCCCGAGGTCAAGGGGATCACCTCCCCCGGCTCGATCGTCCACGCTCGCGCCATCCCGGCCTGCGAGGCGGCGGTGAAGGCGGCGCCCGGCACCCTGCGCTATTCGGTGCAGCTCGGCGCCGCCTACATCGCGGCCCAGCGCTGGAAGGACGCGGCCCGCGTCTTCGAGGCGGCGGCGCAGAAGAAGTCGGCCTTCGCCGCCATGTGGATGGGCAACATCCATCGTCGTGGCTTCGGCGTTCCGGTCGATCCGGCGGCGGCGCGGAAATGGTGGGAACAGGCGAGCACGCTGGGTTCGCGCGACGCCATGTTCAATCTCGCCGTCCTCTATCACAACGGCGACGGTGGCGGCCGCGACTTCGTCAAGGCGCGTCAGTACTTCGAGAAGGCGGCGGCCCTCGGCGATCCCGCGGCGATGCGCGAGGTCGGCGAGCTCTGGTACTTCGGCCGCGGCGTGGCGGAGGACAACACCCAGGCGCGTGTCTGGTACGAGAAGGCGGCGGCGCTCGACGACATCCGGTCCAAGCGACGGCTCGGCGAGATCATGCTCAAGGGCTACGGCGTCAAGGCCGACGCGACCGCGGCGCGACTGTGGTTCCAACGGGCCGCGGCCGACGGCGACACCGACTCCATGCGAGCCCTGGCCGATCTCTATCTCAACGGGCTCGGCGGTGATCGGGAGCCGAGCAAGGCGCGCGGCCTGCTCGAACAGGCGGCCGACGACGGCAATGCCAAGGCGATGGCGACACTGGCGCAGCTGCTGCTCGTCGGTGCAGTCGGCGACAAGGACGAAGCGGGCGCGCGCGCCTGGTACGAGAAAGCGGCGGCGGCCGGCGAGAAGTCGGCGATCGACTGGGTCGCCGCCCATGCGCCGACTGCGGCACCGGACGCCTCGAAGGGAGATCTCTGCGATGCCGCCGCCGGCGCCGACATCGATCCGCTGCGCTCGGTCGAGCATCCGCCGGTCGACAACGTCGATCCGAAGGCCGCCATTCCGGCCTGCGAGGCCGCCTACGCCGCCGAACCGAGCAATCTGCGTTGGGCCAACCAGCTCGGTCGCGCCTATCTCGCCGGCGACCGCCATCTCGATGCGGTGCGCATCTTTCGCGAGGCGGCCGCGAACGGCTCCGCCTACGCGACCCTGTGGATCGGCAATCTCCACGCCCGTGGTCTGGGTGGGCTCGCCAAGAACGACGAGGAGGCGCGCGGTTGGTGGGAGAAGGCGGCGGCCCTCGGCTCGCCCAACGCCATGTTCAACATCGCCTTCACCCATTGGGACAAGGCCCATCAGGGCGGCGACGAGATGGCGGAACTGCGTGAGGCGCGCGCCTGGTTCGAGAAAGCCGCCGGGCTCGGCGAGCCGGATTCCATGCTCTATCTCGCCATCCTGCATCGCGACGGCAGAGGAGGTCTCACCGCAGACCGCGGCTCCTACCTCGAATGGCTGCGCAAGTCGGCGGAGTTCGGCAATGCCGATGCCATGCGCCTGCTGGCGGTCGATCTCCACAAGGGCGAGAGCGGCCGGCGCGACGATGCGGCGGCGCGGCGCCTGTTGGAGAGGGCGGTGGAGACCGGCAACCTCGGCGCTCAGGCCAATCTGGCGCTGTTCCTCTTGGAAGGCTGGGGCGGGGCGAAGGATCTGCCGCGCGCCCGTGCCCTGCTCGAGAAGGCGACGGCGCGGCAGAACACCGAAGCCATCACCCTGCTCGCCAAGGCCCACGAGAAGGGCACCTTCGGCAAGCCCGACAAGATCGAGGCGAAGCGCCTCTATCGCTTGGCCGCCGATCTCGGCGACGACGACGCGGCAGCGGCGTTGACGCGATTGAAGTGAAAGCGGACGGCGGTTTCCGCCGCCGTTCGCTCGACCCGCACGCCCGGCGACGCGGTCACTCGATGCGACGGCCGTCGGCGTCGGCGAGGCCGACGAGGAGATGTCGGCCCTCGGGGTCGACACGGAAGATGCCGAATCGTGCCTTGGCGAAGGCATCGGCGCGCCCTTCCTGGAAGAGGAAGGAATGCGGTTCGACGGTGATGCGATCTCCCGAGCCCTGCCGCTTGGCGGTGAAGGCGCGTTCGCCGGTGCCGGCGGCACCGTCCTTCGCCAGCCGCGCGAAAGTGGCGATGCCTCGTCCGTCGACGGTGAGGATCAGGGTCGGGGCGGGGTCTTCGGTGGCGATGGTCCGGCGCTCGATGGCGTAGGCGAGGCGCATGTAGTCGCCCTGCATCAGCGAGCGCGGATCGACCGGGGCCAGTTCGAGCATCACCACCTCGCCGGAGGCGATCAGCGCCTCGGCGTCGCGGACCTGCCAGCCGAGGATCGCCAGGACCGCGAAGCCGGCGACGACGAACAGGATGCGTCTCATGCCTCGTCCTCCCGATCCCATCCCATGATCATCATGCCACCGCGGGCGGCGAGCAGCAGCAGGCCGCTGCCGATCAGGGTCGCCGACTTGGCGAGGAAGGTCATGTCGCGCCCGTAGTACCAGAGCACCAGGAAGGCCGGCAGCGACAGGATGCCGATCACCCGCATCGGCAGGTCGTGGCGGGCGTGACCGACGGTGAGCAGCAGCAGGGCGAAGATCACTCCAGGTGCACCGGCGAAGCCGAGGGCGGTCACGCCGAGCGCGGCGGCGGCGAGTGGCGGTCGGGCGAGGCGATCGAGACCCCCCGCCGCCCAGGCGATGCAGCCGACCAGGGCGGCGGTGAGGATCGCCTCGATCGGCCGGGGATCGAGCACCTGGCGCGCCATCGAGAAGGCGCCGTCGTGACCGATGGCGACGATGGTCGTCACCGTGCCCATGGCACCGAGGGCGGCGAGCCCGATCGGCCGGATCGCGACGGGGACGCGATGGGAGAGGAGCAGCGCCCCGGCGATGGCGGTGACGACGGTGAAGAAGATCGTCATCGCCCCGTCGGTCGCCTGTCCGACCGCGGTGCGCGACAGGATCTCGACCAGGGCGGCGCAGGCCACCGCATAGGGTGACAACAGCCGGTCGAGCGAGGATCCGGTGACGGGATAGGTGACGATGGTGACCGCCGCCAGCGCGTAGGTCGCCACCCACGGCGTGCGGAAGTCGAAGTGCTCCAACGCTCCGGCGACGAACAGGATCTTGCCGACGGCGAGGGCCGCGAAGGTGGCCTGGGCGAGGAGATCGCCGGTGATCCCCGCCGTCTCCTCGGATTTCGCCAGGGTGAAGCCGAGCGCGATCGCGCCGGCGATGAAGATGGCGCCCCAGGCCATCATGCCGGTGCCGCTGTCGAATGAGATCAGCCCGGAGACGGCGAGGAAGGCGAGAAAGAACAGGGTCGCGACGAAGGTGCCGATCGCCGACAGGATCTTCAGATAGAGAGGCGGCTCGTAATGACGCGCCTCGACGACGACGGCCGCGGCGACCGGGCGGAGTGCCTCGGCGTCGACGAAGCCGGCCTCGCGCCAGCGGGCGAGGAGGTGGGCGGCTTCGATGGAGTGGCGTGCGGTCATGTCAGGCCCCCGTGTCGCGCGCGACGGATCTGAGCCAGGCGACCGCCACTCCGAAGATCCCGAGCGTGGCGAAGCCCATGATGAACAGGATGCCGACGTCGGTCGACCGGCCGCCCGAGCTCAGCAGTCTGAAGAGCGCGAAATCGGTCAGCACCGCCGCGCCGATCGCCGTGGCGGCGAGCACGGCGACGTCGGGTCGGAGGCGGCGGTAGACGTACCAGAAGGCGACGAAGACCGTGGGGACCACCAGCATCGCCACGCGGTCCGCCGTCGCGGCCCGCCCCCAGCGTTCGAGGAGGTCGATGCCGGTGAGTGTCGCCGCCACCAGGATCGGCACGGCGAGATAGAAGCGCGTCCAGCGCGGTGCCGGCCAGGAGAAGCCGCGTTCGACGAGGAGTTCGCGCGCCACCAGGAAGGCGCCGTCGAAGGCGATGAGGGTGAATTCGCGGCCAGCGCGGAAGTCGGCGCCCCACGGATGGGTCTGGTCCCACCAGGTGAGGATCGCCACGTTCGCCACCGCCAGCCACACCGCCCAGGCCGCCGCCGACCCGGCGAGCACGGCGAAGGCCAGGGTGAGCGCCGCCCAGCCGACGAAGAGCTGCCAGGCGTCGGCGCCGGTCTGGTAGATCTGACCGAAGACCGCCAGGAACACGCCGACCAGGATCACCGCCGCGCTCGTCGCCGCATCCGTGACGAGGCGGCCGAAGCCGGCGATCGCGACGGCGGCGACCGCCGCGGCGATCAGCAGCGCGATGGCGGCGAGCTTCACCAGCGGCGGGATGCGGTCCCAGTTGAAGGCGAAGAAGTAGACGATACCGGCGAGCGTCAGCGACATGCCGAGGACGGTGACGAGGCGCGACACCCAGAGGCCCCATCGCCGCGGCGGTTCGATCAGGTCGAGGGCGAAGTCACGAGCGGCGGGCGAGACCAGGCCGCGCGCCGAGAGGCGGTCGACGATGCGACGGTCGACGCGGATCCGATCGATCCCCCCGTCGTCGGTTACATCTGCGTTCATGACGCTCCCCTCGTCTTGTCAGCTGCGACGCGGTTCGCCAGCATCGCTCGGAAATCGCTCGAGGTCGATCCATGCGCCGCGCCGTTCCGCTCGCCACCACCGTTTTCGCCACCGCAGCTCTCGTCGCGGCCGTCTCACCGGCTCGGGCGCTCGACTGCTCACTCGCCGCCGGCGTCTATACGCCCGTCGATGCCGACGACGACTGGAGCGCCGAAGAGGGCCGACCCAATTCCTGGGAGATCACCCACGTGGTGCGCTCGGACGATGCCTCCGATCGTCCCTGGGTGATCCGCCTCACCGAACATCGTCAGAAGCTCTTCGCCGAATTCGCCGTCGCCCATCCACCGGGCTTCGGCGGCGCCCATGTCTTCATGGTGAGGCGGCCGAAGCCGGGGGGACGGGCCCCGGTGAAGCGCTTCGGAGTGACCGGTGCGCCTTCGGCGACGCTCTACTATTTCGGGGACGATCTGAAACGAGTCGACCCCGAATCCGGACCGGCGACGAAGGCGCCGCCGCTCCTCCAGCTTCCCGGCCTCTCCAAGGCCTTCTGGGACTGGAAGCGCGACGGCCGCAGGTTCGTGCCGCCGGACGGACTGTGGAAACTGTCCGCCTGCCGTGGCTGAACTCGGAGGCGGTCCGGACCGGACCATCGCGGTTCCGGCCCGGTGACCTCGATCGGACTCGGCTCGCGAAGGTTCGACGAGGTCGAATCTTCGCGAAGTCGGGGTCAGTTGGTCTCAAGCCGATAGTGGGCGAGCGAGGTGCCGTTGTTGTGGACCTTGACGGTGAAGGCGCCGGTCCAGGCCGGGGTGAAGCGGCAGTAGGCCGGATCGGTGTCGCGGCAGATCAGGTGGCCGCCCTCGTCGAACACCTCGAGCATGATCGAGTTGGTGTCGGTGCCGACCGCGGCGATCTCGGCGGTCTGCTTGGCGCGGAACTCCATCGAACGCGAATGGATGGTGCGGCCGGTGATCTGGCCGAGGCTGATGATGCCACCGCCGACCCGGCCCTTGGTGGCCGAGGCCTTCACGTCGTCGGCGAGGGCGACGATGGTCTTGTCGTTCTTCGACAGCGCCTTGGCTTCGTCGAGGAGACCGGCGACCACGTCGGTGGCGGCGACCGCCGGACCGGCGTCGCCATCGGCCTTGCGCTCCACCACTTTGATGCCGACCGACTGGCGGATCTGGGCGGCGACGATCAGCGACAGCGGATCCTTGTTGGCCCGGCCCCAGTCGGCGAGCTGCGCGGCGAGGTGCAGCCGCTCGACCGGCAGCGGTTCGGCCGGCTTCGCCGCGTCACGGGAAGCGTTCTCCTTGGACTTGTCGACCGGCGCCGCGGTCTGGGCCTGTGCGGCGACGGTGAGGGAGAGGCCGGCGGCGACGGCGAGGGGAAGCAGAAGGCGGAAGGACATCGTCATCTCCTGTCAGCCGATCGATCGCGTCGATCGGACGTGGTGAGCGGCGGTGGAACCGCCGAACCGGGACGGTGCGGGAAGCACCGATCAGTTGGTGAACATGCGATAGGGGACGGGGGCGGTGGAGCGGTTCTCCACCTTCACGTCGAACAGCGCGGTACGCGACGGCATCCAGCCGCAATAGGCGACGCTCGACGGATTGGGGTCGCGGCAGACGAGATTGCCGGCGTCGTCGTAGACCGAGACGTGGACGGCACCGGCGCCGGAGAGTTCGACGTAGGCCTCGGCATAGCGCGAGCCCTCGAACTTCAGCTTGCGGTACCAGTCGGTGCCGGCGGCGCGCAGCGTCGCCCGACTGACACCGGCACCGACCACCAGTCCCTTGGTGGCGGACGAGCGGATGTCGTCGGCGAGAGCCCGGATGGTCTCATCCTTGCCGGAGAGCGCGACCGCCTCGGCGAGGAGGCTCTCGACCGTCGTCTCCGTGGTGGGCGCGGGGGTGGCGCCGGGCGCGCCCTCCTGGTCCGGCGCGCGGTCGACACCCTTGGCACCGGTGCCGGCGCGGATCTCGGCGGCGACGATCAGCGCCAGCGGGTTGCGGTCGGTGCGGCCCCAGTCGGCGATGCGGGCGGAAAGTGCGAGCCGCCCGAGTGGCGCGGAGGCGGCGACATCGGCAGCGGAGGCCGACGGCGCGCCGATACCGGCGAGGCCGAGGAAGAGGGCCAGGATCGGGCCATGTCGGAACGCCGATGGCCCTGTGGTCGGATGGTTCATCTACGGGTCCTCGTTCGGGAAGGGCGACGCGAGTCGCCGGCATCGCCCTGCTTCGACCGTGATCTTACAGAAGGCGATCCGTCGGACAATCCTGCCGAGCATGACGATTGCCGTCATCTTCGGCAGGTCGGAATGATTACGGTGAACGTAACGCGGTGAATCCGGCGAAGCGTCACATAGAAGGGAATGTTCCCTTTCGTGAGGTCGCCATCGTGAATTCTGCCGATATTCATAGCCGCCGGCCCGTATGGCGGATCGACACGACGATACTCCTCCTCGGCGCCTTCGCCACGGGCCTGTTGCTCGGCGGAACGGCTCCGGCCGAACCGGTGACGCCGGATTTCGTCCGCGCCGCGGCGCGCGTCGACCCCTCCTGCGTCGGTATCGTGTCGCGGGAGAGCGGAACGGCGCGCGATCGCGGCGCCGGCTTCGTGCTCGGGGCCGGTGGTGTGGTGGTCACCGCCGCCCATGTCGTCGTCGGCGCCGGGCCGATCGCGGTCAGGTTGGCGAACGGCGAGGAGACACCGGCACGGCTCGTCGGGGTCGACGAGGTGGCCGACGTGGCGGTGTTGCGCATCGACGCCGATCCGCCGGCGATCACCGCGGCGCCGGCCGGTGCGGTCGGGCGGGGCGATCCGGTGGCGGCGATCGGCGATCCGTTGGGCTATGCCGCGACGCTCACCGTCGGCCATCTGTCGACGGCGGCCCGGCCCTATGGCGAGACGTCGCCCCACGATCTCATCCAACACGATGCGGCGCTCAATCCGGGGTCGTCCGGGGGGCCGCTGATCGATCGCGAGGGACGGGTGGTCGGCATGAATCTCGCCATCGCCGACGGCGCGCGTCGTCACGTCGGCATCGGTCTCGCCCTGCCGATCGCGGTGGTCGAGCGTGTCGCCGGTCGGATGGCCAACGAGGGCTTCGCGCCGCGGCTGCGGCTCGGGTTGCGGTTGCGTGGTGCCGAGGCGTTGCGCGGGGCGATCCCGAACCTGCCGGCGGGCGTGGTGGTCGAGGCGGTCGAGCCGCGTTCGGCCGCGGCACGAGGCGGTCTCGCGGCCGGTGACCTCCTGGTCGCGGCCGACGGTGTCCGCCTCACCGGCGCGCGGGATCTCGCCCGGGCGTTGGAGGCGAAGCGGGTCGGGGATCCGCTGCGTCTCGGGGTGCGGGTCGGAGACGACGAGCGCGAGGTCATCCTACGGGTCGGCATCGCCGCGGCGAATCCGGAAGAGCCGGCGGTGCCGGAGACGGTCGACCTCGGTCTCGACATCGCCGCCGGACGTATCGCCACGGTGCGCCCGGAGGGGCCGGCCGAGAGCGCCGGTCTCGCCGTCGGCGACGAGGTGCTGGCGATCGGGATGCGGCGGCTCACCGGCGAGGAGGGGTCGTCGGCGGTGCGCGATGCGGAGGCGACCGCCGGTCCCGGCGGGGTGGCGCTGCTGGTGCGGCGCGAGGAGAAGACCCGCTGGGTGGTGTTGGGGAAGCGCGGACGCCTCGACGGCGACGCGCCTTTCGGCTCCAATGCGGAAGCCCTTTCGAGTCATCTGTTCTGAACCGGAGCCCCGGATACGCCGATGCGTGCGCTGATCATCGAAGACGATGCGGTCGTGGCCGCTCACGTCGCAGGCCTGCTCGTCGGACGCGGTTTCGCGACCGAGATCGTCGCCGACGGGGCGGAGGGGCTGCGCCGCGCCGCCGCCCGGCCGCACGACCTCGTCGTCACCGACCGGATGCTGCCGGGGCTCGAGGGCCTCGACGTCATCGCGCGGCTGCGCGATCTCGGAGTGACGACGCCGGTCATGGTGGTCTCGGCGCTCGGACTTGCCGGCGACCGCGTCGACGGGCTGGAGCGCGGGGCCGACGACTATCTCGCCAAGCCGTTCTCCGACGACGAGTTCCTGGCGCGCGTCCATGCTCTGTTGCGCCGGGCCCGACCGGAGCCGCATCCGGAGGTGATCCTGGTCGGCGACATCGAGATCCGGGTGAAGGCGCGCACCGTCCACCGCTCCGGCCGCCACGTGGCGCTGTCGCCGAAGGAATTCGAGCTGCTGCGCTGCCTGGCCGAACACGCCGGCCGCTTCGTGCCGCGCTCGCTGTTGCTGGAGCGGGTGTGGAAACTGCGCTTCGATCCGCAGACCAACGTCGTCGACGTGCACGTGTCGCGCCTGCGCGGCAAGATCGACGAGGGTTTCGAGGGGTCGGTGATCCGCTCGGCGCGCGGCGAGGGCTACATGCTGGCGGCGGACGAACCGTGAAGGCGGCTGCGCGCGCTCTCGCCGATCTCGCCCGCTCCTCGACCCTGCGGCTGGTCGGGGCGGTCGCCGCGGTGTTCCTCGCTGCGGTGCTGATCCTGGCGGTCGCGGTGTGGTCGACGGTCTCGGCCTACATCGAACGGCGCATCCTCGACACCATCCGCACCGACCTCGCCGGGCTCGAAGCGGTGTGGCGCGAAAGCGGGGAGGCGGGTCTCGCCCGGGTGGTCGAGCGCCGCCACGGCGAGACCGGCCCCGAAGGCCATCGCCGGGTACGATTGGTGGTGAGCGCAGCGGGCGACAAGATCGCCGGTGACTTCGCCGGCTGGCCCAACGACCTGCCGCCGACGGGCGAGATCGTCCGCTTCCGCGATCCCGACGACGGTGTCGCCTACACCGGCATGGTGCGTCGGGTCGCCGATGGTCCCGACCTGCTGGTGGCGCACGATCGGGCCGAACACGAGGCGGTGATGGCGAGCCTGATGCGCGATCTGGCGGTGCCGATCACCGCGGCGCTGGTGATCGCCGTCCTCGTGACCGTCGCCATCGGCCGGCGGCTGCTCGAGCGGGTCGAGCGGGTCAACGCCACGGCGCGGGCGGTGGAGGCGGGCGACCTCGGGGCGCGGGTCGGGCAGGCCGGCGACGACGAATTCGGCCGTCTGGCGCGCCATGTCGACGCCATGCTCGACCGTATCGCCACGCTGATGCGCGGCGTCCACCATCTCTCCGATCAGATCGCCCACGAGACCCGCACGCCGCTCGCCCGGCTCAGGGCCCGGCTCGAACGGGCCCGGCGCGAGGCCGAGGCCGATCCGACGGCGCGCGGCGCGGTTCCCGCCCTCGACGACGCCATCGCCGAATCGGCCGAGCTCATCGCCGTCTTCTCCGCCCTACTCGACATCGCCCGGACCGAGGCGGCGGCGGGTGACACGCGTGGCCTCGCCCCGGTCGATCTCGCCGAGGTGGTCGGTGACGTCGTCGATCTCTACGAGGGGGTGGCAGAGGACCGCGGCGTCGGCTTCGCGGTCACGACCACCGCGGCGGTGGTGCTGGGCGAGCGGATGCTGCTCACCCGGATGCTCGCCAACCTCGTCGACAACGCGGTGAAGTTCTCGCCTGCCGGCGCCACCATCGACGTCGAGGTGGCGACGAGCGGCAGCGAATTCCGCCTCTCGGTGCGCGATCGCGGTCCGGGCCTGCCCGAGGGCTTCGAGGCCACCGCCTTCGAACGCTTCACCCGGGCCGAGACGGTGGCGGCGGTGCCGGGCCACGGGCTCGGCCTGCCGCTGGTGCGCGCCGTCGCCCTGCGCCATGGCATGAAGATCGAACTGCAACATGCCGATCCGGGGCTGCGAGCGACGGTGTGCGCGCCCCTCGCCCGGGCCTGACGGTTCGCGTCACTTCGCTCCGTTCGGGGCCACCACGCGCCAGGCGAAGTCGAAGACGCCGGCGGCGCCGAGATTGGTCGGCGCGGCGGCCGAGCGGGTTCCGCCCGGCGCGAAGGCACTCGTCTCGAGGAAGCGACGGAAGGGGTCGGGTGCCGACGACGTGGCGGTGGAACGGGTGGTCGGTGCGACCTGCGCGAGGTAGCGGAAGTCGGCGGGAAGCGCGGTGCGGCCCTCGACTTCGACGGTGACGAAGAGCAGGCGCTCGCGGCCGATCGGAAGGGGCGCGCGGTTGCGTTGGCTCCAGGTGACGATGCGCAGCGGCACCAGACGGCCGGGCAGGCCCGGTTCGAGCCTCAGGCCTTCCGGTGGTCCCATGTAGGCGATGCCACCGGCGCCGTCGACATAGAGCGGGGTCACGTCGATCGGCTTCGATCCGGTGTCGGTGAGGCGGAAGTAGAGCGCGTCGCAATGGCCGAGATCGGGGGCGGTGTCACCGATCGGCTCGGCCGTCTCGGGGAGCCGGTCGAGTTGCAGCGCCGGGCAGGGGCGATCGTCGGGAGCGAGTGCGGCCGGGCCTGCGGTGCCGGCATCGCGCACCACGAAGGCTTCGATCTTCAACGATGCGGCGACCGGACCGGCGCCGACGAGGCCGGCGATGCGGCTGAGATTGCGCGCCTTGGCGAAGGCGGCGAGCGCGCGCTTCACCAGAGCGGCGGTCTCCGCCGGGGTGGATGCGGTGAGCGGCAGCGACGGGGTCCGGTCACGGCCGGTGGTGACCAGTTCGGCGCCTTCGCTCGTCAGCCACAGGCGCCCGGCGACGACGTGCAGGCGCAGGTCGGCCGGTTCGCCGGCGCCGACGAGTTGGATGATCGTCTCGGGTTCGGCGGCGAGTGCGTCGAGGGCGGCGAGGAGCGCCGGGGCGGCCGCGTCTTCGCTCGCCGGCGGGCGGGCGACGGTGAGGCGCAGGTCGGCGTTGCGTTCGACCAGGGTGGCGAGGAGGCTCTCGCGCGCCAGCGCCGGGTCGAAGCGCATACCGCCGCGCTCGATCGGTTCGAGCCAGGCGCGGGCGGTCCCCGCTTCGCTGACGCGGGCGTAGGCGCGGGGTGTGTCGGGGGCGTCGGCGGTCGCCAGTGCGACGATCGCGCCGGCGCCGAGGCCATCGACGATGCCGCCGCCGACCCTGAGGGTCGAGCCGTCCGCCGTGACCGGCCAGCGCAGCCCTCCGGCGGTGCCACCTGCCCCACCGGGGATCGGGGCGGAGAGATCGCCCTCGAACATCGGCGTCGGCGACTGACCGAACTGGTCGTAGCCGGCCATCACCTGATGGGCGACGTCGCGGAAGGTCGAGACCCGGCCTTCGCGCAGGGCGCGGGCGAGGTAGAAGGTGAGGACGCCGTGGGGACGGCGCTCGGCGGCTCCGTAGCCGCGCGGCAACGCCTTCTGCAACGCCACCTGATCCGGCCAGGCGGCGAAGAAGCCGACATACTCGCCGGGGGGAACCGCGGGGGAGGAGGTCGGCTTCGACGCGGTGGCGGAGGATGTCGGCTTCGCCGACGTGGGGGAGGATGTCGGCTTCGCCGACGTGGGCGCGACGGGTGTGGTCGGCCCGGGAGCGGCGGCGACGGGGGTGGCCGCCGGGGCGGTCTGGTCGCGCCGGCCGAAGATCGCGCCGAAGCCCCAGGAGGCGCCGGTCGGGCGAACCGCACCGCCGCGGCCACGGGTGGCGGCGGCCTTGTCGCGCCGTTCGGTCTCCGCCGCCTTGGCGCGGGCGAGGGCCGCCTCCGGGATGTGCAGCGCCGAGGGCGGCACCTGCTTGGCGACGGCGTCGGCCCCGGCACGGGTCATGGTGCCGGAGTGGCAGGCGTCGATCACCACCCAGACCCGCGCTCCCTTAGCGCGGATCGCATCGACGGCACGGCCGAGTTCGCGGTCGACCAGGGCGTTCTTCACCGCCCCGACCGAATCCTCCCAGGGGCCGATGTCGATCGGCAGGAAGATCTCCTCGAGCCCGTCACTTTTGGTGGCGTCGGCCCGGCCGGGGTCGGCCATCGGCTGCTGCGAGCCGTGGCCGGAGAGATAGACCAGGACGAAGTCGCCCGGCGCCGACTTCGCCGCGAGATCGTCGAGGGCGGCGAGAATGGCGGTGCGGGTCGGCAGGCCGTCGGCCGGACGGGTGGCGGCGGTGGTGTCGAGCCCGTCGGCGAGCACCGTGACGTTCTTCGCCGGCACGCCGATGCGACCGAGGGTGTCGATCATCAGGGCGACGTCGTTCTTCGGCCCGGTGAGCTGGAGGTCGCCGACCGCCTCTTTCGGATAGTCGGAGACGCCGACCAGCAGGGCGCGACTCTGCGGTTCGGCCGCCGCCGGTCCACACAGGGGGACGAGGATCGTCGCGGCGCAGGCGATGGAACGGAGAGCGGCGAGCGGAGCGAGACGCATGGGCGACGAACCTTCGAAGTGGCGGACGGATGGGCCGAGCGCAGCCTGCCAGAGGCGTGCCGTCGGGTAAACCGGCGCGACGACGGATGACGGAATTCGTAACCGACGATGGTCGCGAAAGTGGCGATCGGATGCGCGAGCCTCTCGACAAGTCCCCGGTCGATCCGACACCATCACGACGGACACATTTCAGAAAGAGCCCGACGGGGAGCCGATGCCGCCGATGACCTTCCGCCGACGTCCCGCCCGGGCGGCTCGGTTGCTGCCCGCGCTTCTGGGGACGCTGCTCGTCTCCTGCGCTTCGCTCGACGACGCCCCGATCAACACCGTGACCGACGGTGTCGGCACGCCAGCGATCGAGTCCGCGCTCTTCCCCGACGACGGGGACGGCGAGACGCTGATCGGCCTCACCTTCTCCGGTGGCGGAACCCGGGCGGCGGCCTTCGCCCACGGGGTGCTCACCGCCTTCGCCGAGACCGAGATGCCGGTCGCCGGCGGGCATTCGGCGCGGATGATCGACCGCGTCGACTTCGTTTCGGGCGTCTCCGGCGGGTCGGTGACGGCGGCCTATTTCGGCCTGAAGGGACGCGAGGCGCTCACCGACTTCCGCGAGAAGTTCCTGCTGCGCAACGCCGAGGAGGATCTGCACGCCGATCCGCTCAGGCCGTCGACGCTGATGCGCGTCTATGCCGGCGGTGCCAACGACCGCTCCAACCTGCCGCGCTGGCTCGATCGCAATCTCTTCGGGGGGGCGACCTTCGCCCGGCTTCTGGAGAAGAAGCGCCCGACGGTGTGGATCAACGCCTCCGACATCGCCAACCACTCCGCCTTCGTCTTCGAACCGAGCACCTTCCGCGCCTTCTGCTCGGATCTCGCGGCGCTGCCGATCTCCGAAGCGGTGGCGGCGTCCGCCGCGGTGCCGGTGATCTTCGCGCCCATCTCGCTCGAGACCTATGCCGAGCGTTGCGCCTGGGAGACGCCGCGTTGGGCGCGGTACGCCGGCGAACACGCCTCGGCGCCGGCGCTGCTCAAGGCCTATGCCCGGGCGCTCGCCGCCTATCGCGACCCGCAGCGGATGAAATACATCCGCCTGCTCGACGGCGGTCTCACCGACAATTTCGGCCTCGCCGGGTTGACGGTGGCACGGGCGGCGGCCGAGACGCCGCACGCACCACTGACCCCACGCCAAGCGGCGCGGCTGAAACGGGCGATGTTCCTGGTGGTCAACGCCGGGCGGGCGTCGGAGACCGAGTGGGCGCGGACCCGCGAGGGACCGACGGTGGCGCCGCTCTTGATGGCGGTGATCGACACCGGCATCGATTCGTCGGTGAGGCAGGGCTTCGACGCCTTCCAGCTCACCATCGCGCGCTGGCAACAGGACCTGATCGAGTGGCGCTGCCGGCTCACCCCGGCCGAGGTGACCCGCTATGTCGGCACCACCAAGGGATGGAACTGCCGCGACGTGAAGATGCTCTCCGGCGAGGTCGCCTTCGACCAGTTGCCCGATCGGCGGGAGAAGCTGCAGAAGATCGCGACGCGGTTCGTGCTGCCGCAGGAGGAGGTCGATCTGCTGATCGCCGCCGGCCACGACGCCACCCTCGCCAACCCGGTGTTCAACGGGTTCCGCCGCACCACGGCGCCGACGAGCGTGGTGGCGAGGCGAGTGCTGGGGCCGGATCGCGGTGGGACGGTGACGCTGACGCCGTCACACTAGCCGGAGCCGCCGATCCGGGTGTTCCGGCGAGCCGGACGATGCCGAGCGACGGGAGTTTCGGAGGCGACGGCCGGTCGGTGTCTGCGGCGCGACGCTCTGAAACACGAACGTCACGACCGGATCGGCCGACGCCCGTTCGGGCGTGCCTTCGCAGCGTGATTTCGAATGGGTCGAAACGTCGGAGGCTCGGTCCGAGAGTTCGAGCGAGAGGACTCGAATGCCGGTCACCGGCTCGTCACTTTCGATCTACCTCCGGATCCATGCCGTCGTCTTCATGTGTTCCAATGCGGTGGTCCCGATCAATATGATCGCCAGGGTGGAGACGATCCATCCTGCAAATGATTTTGTTTCTATTCCGATCGCTATTCCGCCCACTATCGCGGCCATTGGTATGACCAAGGACAACAGCGCTGTCGTGAAGGTATCGCATTTCATCCAGACTGCTCCGCAGTATCGGCAGGTGTCGAAGCCGTCTTTCACTTCGCCGCCGCAATGGCCGCAAATTCCATCGTGAGTCTTCATGGTCCGTTCCCAATCGGTCGGTGCCTACGATCGTGGCGATGCCGCACATGAAGCGGCGGTCGATTTCATGTTCGCGCCGACGGCGCCGTCACTCAGCTCTTGGCGTAGTTGAGCGCGATGTCGGACTTCCTCGCCCATTTCTCCGGCGCTTCACCGCCGAGCCGGGTGATCGTCTCGTAGAGGCTCGCGTGCAGTGGCTGGTTGAGCCGCGGCAACATGAAGTACCAGATGTTCCCGAGAAGTAGTATCGGCAGCTTCGGTGCATCCCACACCAGGCTCAACAGAAACAAGAGATTTGCAAAAGGCCCACAAATAGTGAGAAATGCGTATAGCGAATTGATTTCGACAACCCAACTCTTGAGTATCGTGGTCTTTTTCATCGAATGGTTGACGATGGCCATGTCGATGTACTTGTTCTTTTTCTTGTAGCGAACGAGCGAAACACGCTGGCCGTGGGCGACGCGAACCTGATCGGCGTTGAAGCGGAAGATCTCCTGAACGCCGGATTCGGTTTCGACGCAGAACTCCCGCATGTTGGTGACGACGGAAGTCACATGGGACGAGCCGGCGCCGTAGCCGTTGAACGAAACGGACGAACCGCTTCCGCTCACTCGGGTTTCACTCCAGACCTGGCCATCGACGACGATGCCGGAGAAGACTTCCAGGTCGTAGTCGGAATCGAGCGGACGGGTATCGGAAGGGGTCGGAAACATGGTTGCATCTCCTGCCGGAATTCTTCGCACCTGGGGAGGAAGTCGAGCGTGGGTCGTCTCCGCCGATCCGATCGATCCGCGGAAGGGCTGTCGTCGCGGAACGGACCGGAGAAGATCGAATGGGGCACCGAAGTCGCGATTTCATGCCGGGCTCACGAAATCCGGACTCGTCCGAATATCATGAGCGTCACGGCCCGACCGGCCGATGCCCATTCGGGCTCGCCGTCGCGTACGAAGCTTCGAACGGGTCGAAACTGCGTACGCTCGGTCTCAGATATCTCCGCCGATCCACTCGAACTTGAGGGTCGCGTTTCCACCGGTCGAGGAGGTTCCGATCGCACGACAGGACGCGGGGTCGCGCACCGGTGCGGTGCCGCGCAGGACCGGGTGGTCGCCGCCACCACGAAACGGACCGCCGGAGACCAGGTAGGGGAGGGGCGCACACCCCTTCTTGAAGACGTACGCGTTGCCGACCATGGCACCGGTTTCGGTGTCGATCTTTCCTCTGAAGAGGACGTCGCCGCGCTTGACCGTTCCCCGGAGCGAGGCCTTCGGTTGGTCGTAGACGATGAGTCCGCGCCGCGGATAGAGGATCACCACCGAACCGTTGTGATCGAACGGCTCCTGCCAGATTTCGGTAGTGTTCGTCCGCAGAAGTTGCATCGTGTTCTCGTTCGCTGCAACGGAGCCGACCGGGGCCATCACGGACACGACGAGCAAGGTGGCGAGTGTGTTTCTGAAAGAAGTCATCTTTGCCTCGAGATCCAACTGATCTGCGGAGAGCATTGCACTCAGCGGTAGTGAATTTCTGAATCGGACAATTTTACAGAAATTCATCCGCCATCCGTCGTCGACATCATCGCCTTCGTCGTCTCGATGGAATGCGGTTTTCCGTGCCGCGGCTCTCCGGTCGTGTCCGATCGCGCATGTAATCGCGAGGAGGTGGGCGGCAGAAATATGAGGCGGATCAGTTCGACCGGAGTGACGGTTGCGTAATATGTCAATCGAATATTTCGCGTATGGTCCTCGTGCGATGCCATGCGGCGTCCGATCGACGCGTCGTTCCTATGGATCCGGTAGGACCATATCGAAGCATTCGACGAATCGGCCGAGACTATTTGTTCTGTGTGGGCGGCGGTATCGCAACCAATGGTGAATCAGGTCTTTCTGCGTCTCGAAACGCGATCGTCCGGAAATGCCTCCGGCCATGCGGTGGCGTCTCGGGGGACGCTCGCCGTTTCGTTGCGCACCAGGTCGTGGAAACGAAAAAATCCGCCGAAGCGGATCTTTCAACCGTATCCGGAGATCGGATGGTGGGCGTGACAGGGATCGAACCTGTGACCCCTACGATGTCAACGCCTGCGAAGAGGCTGAAAACGTAGAGTTTTCAACCCTCGTGCGAGCATTCCCGACCAACCGATATGCTACATTTCAAGGGGTTAAGCGGTTCCTGCGCGCCAGTTGCACGCCAGTCGAACGAATGGCCTCCGGCGGTACCCGGAGACATCCATTCATCAGCTCTGGTGATGCGAGGGCGGGCCTTCACCAAGCCACCCGAACTTCGCTCTTGGAGACGAAACAAGGCGCTTCACATGACAAAGCAGCACAAGTTTGCAGTAGGTCCGACCCGCGGCTACGATGATCCGCGCAAAGAAAATAGTTGCGTGTCCTCAGATGGTTGCAGCAAGTCGGACGCGCGGAGACGTCAGCAACGGGGGAAATTACCGAGCGTCGTGTCCAATCCCATGAAACGGGGTGGCGACGAGTGGTCCGAGAACATCGCGAAGGCCCCCGCGATGCTCCTGCGGAAGTGGTATCCTCGGGAGGCCAACACACACCGGTCGATGAAACAGCGAGCCAAGACGAAGGGGCTTGAAGTCCATCCCGAATTCCAGGAGTTCAAGAGCTTCCTCGTCGTTATGGGGCCAGCCCCTGCTCGCCATGCGACGCTCGATCGGATCGACCCCTATGACCCCGAGTATGGGCCGGGAAAGGTTCGGTGGGCCGACAAGGTGACGCAGGCGAACAACAAGACCAACACTATCCTCATCCACGACGGGGAGAATGGCGAGACTTGGACGATCGCTCGTCTCGCCAAGAAGCGCGGCGTGAGCCAAGGCGCGTTGCGCAAGCAGCGTGCTCGGGGAGCATCGGACCATGAACTGATCCACGGCAAGCCGGCCTCGACGAAGCCCCCGACCAGCGGTCCAATCGAGCGGCCGTCGCCTCGTGATCGCTTCGCCGCCATCCGGTCCCTCGACCCGACCGACGAGGAGTTGGCGCTGATGGAGGACTTTCTGCGCCGGCGGCGTGGTGCTTTCGATGATGTCCAGGCCTCTCGGAGGGCTCGCATCGCCGAATACAGGCGTTCATATGAACTCGAACGCGGCAACATGGGGCCGGCCGATGGAGAGCCTCTCCCTGCAACATTCGACGACTTCATCGAAGATGAAGAGTTCGCGGCGTATTACCCCGGTAAGGAGGATCCCGAGATATTGGAAGGATACCGGCGTCGCTTCGATGCGAAGTGGGGGCATGATTGGCGGACAGAGTTCAGGTATTGCGACGTGCGGTTCGACAACCTTCTGCCCCGACAGATCGACCAAATCAGGCGGGTCGATCCCGCGTGGGTCGAGGAGCAGGAGGCAAAGCGGAAGCTCCGCCTCGAACTCCGGGAAAGTCTGTGAGCCGGGGGCTCGCCATGGTGCCGGTGCAATTGATTGCATGGAGATGACTGGCTCGTCCCTCTTTGGTCCCTGAGCTTGTCCCCGAGAGGTCCGCATCCACGGCTTGCTGGGCACAACTACCATCACCAAGGGTCAATTCCCGAGGGTTTCAGCCGTTCTCACGCCTTCCAGCGGAGCTTCCAACCCCATCCCCTCCGGATAAGCTACCTGGTCCCTCGAAGACCGGAGCGGGGACTTCCAAGGTGCCAGGGACGGAGTAGGGATCTCAGACCGTAGGTGTCGGTCACGGAATATGTATTATTGTACAATGAATTAGGTGCTGCGTGATGGTCCCGACGAATGTCCCTTTTTGGCATTTTCATCGAAGGACATTGCGGTTTGTACGCCGAGGGTACGAAGGGGCGACTTCTGGGCGAAGCCTCTGCGTCAACGCCTTGAGCCCTCGACCAGGACCCAGAACGAGGCCTTCCGTCCGTGATGCCGGCGGAGAGCGTCACGCCATGCCTGATGCTGCTCGATGTTCCCCCAGTCGTCGCCGATCCGATCGGCGAGGCGATCGAGGGTGGCGAGGTAACGCGCACCATGCCCGTAGGCCGGCGATCGGCCGCGATCGAGGATGTCGCCGAGAAGCGCGCGATAGAGTACCGCCGCCGCCAATGGATGGGCCTCTTCGAGATCCTGAGCGATCGGCGCCAGGACGTCGTAGGCCTGTCCCGACCAGGATCCTGCACGGTCGATCACCAGCTTCGCGGCGAGGTCTGGCCGCTTCCAATCGACGAGGAAGGCGAGAGCCTGATGATGCCAAGGATGGGCGGCTGCGACGGCGAAGGCGCGGTCGAGCGCGTCGAACTCCTCGAAGTCGCCGAGCCGGTCGACGTAGGCCTGGAGGATCATCGCGAGCAGTGTCTTCTCGAAACAGGCCCAGCGCCGCTCCTGCGCTTCGTCGGTACGCCCGAGGGCGTCGAGGATCTTCGCTTCCAGGAGAACGGCATGGGGGTTCCGCCAATCGGCGATGGCGTCGAGACCGGTGTCGGCATAGGCCGCGGCCGAGACGTAGCCGATCGTCCGGCGCTGTGGACGGCGCACCCAGTCGAGGGCCTCGGCATGTCGCCCCGCAGCGGTCAGGCGCTCTGCGACGTTCAGCGTGTCGCGTGACAGCTCCGGCTTCTTGCCTTCGAGAGCGATCCAGCCGTCCAGGTCTCCAAGAGCATCGGCGAGGTGTTGGCGGATCGCGACGACTTCGTGGGCCGAGAGGCCGTCCGACGCGCGTTTCGTCGCCGAGGTCGCGACTGCGGCGAGACGTCGATCGAGAGCCTTCAACGTGTCGGCGTCGAGCAACGGCGCCATCGCGCCGATCAGCCGCTCGAAGTAGCCGTGCGTGGCGGCCACCAGTGCACGCTCCACCGAAGCGACCAAGTCTGCGCGCTCTGAGGGCGGGATCGCTTCGACGAGCTTCGCGGCGGCCGTGACGGCATCCTCGTAGACGTCCTGCACCCGACCGCGGCTGTCGTCGACGCGTTCGAAGACCTTCGGGTGGGTGGCGATGAACCGAACCAGGCGGTCGAAGGCGAGCCGGGGCGCCGTCGGGCCGAGTTCACCGACGATCGACGAGACCAGCGAAGCGAGGTCGGCGGTGAACGTCTTCTCTTCGTTCCAGTCGACGATCGATCGCGCCTTTTCAAGAGAGGCGAGACGACGGTCGAGGAGCGCCGCGATCGCGTCCGGCCCCTTTGCGCCGGCGAGAGCGGCTGCGACGATCTTCTTGAAGGGGGCGTCGCGTTCCGTCGCCTCCAGGATGAGCGCGGCGAGCCGGTCGACGCCGAGGGCGACGAGGGCTTCGGTGTTCACAGTCGGCTTGCGCGCCATCGGGGGCTCCCGGACGGTCTCGACCTGTCGCGCCGAGGGGTGGGCGTGGTTGCCCGGACACTATCAGGACGCCGGCAGGAGCGCGAACGCCGGTCGGGCGTTCGGAAGAGATCGCCGTAAATGAGTCGTGCAATCGATTGCACGAACTAGCGGTGCTCAGCTCCCCCGATCGGCCGCGGCTGTGACCGACGACCGCCTTCGGGGAATGCGTAATGCATCCACCTACCTGTCCGGATTTCGGAGAGGGCTCAAGGCGAGACGGCAGGTGCGGATCGCTGGTCAGCCGCGTGGCCGGAGAGCGGCGTCGACGACGCCACGCAGCCACACGAGGTCTGCCTCACTCAAGGTCGCCAGCCGACCGGTGATGTCGAGCAGGGCGCCCTTCTTCAACTGATCTCGGGGAAGCTCGGTCGTGAACAACTCGGCCTCGTCGACACCCAGAGCGGCAGCGATCTGCTCTATCACCCGGAAACGAGCCCCGCTCGTCGCGCCTTCGATTTTCGCAATCATGTCGACGGAAACACCTGCGCGCTCGGCCAATGCCTCCTGCGTCAGCCCCACGCGCTGACGATGGGCCTTCACCAGCCGTCCGAACCTCGCGCGCAGATCTGCTATGGGCGCCTCCCGCCCGATGAGTAGGGCGAGAGGTCGGAATGCGGCATGGATGCTATTTCTATATATACGCCTTGATAGTAATTTAATGGCAACCTCCAGTAGTTAGATTGCGGCTATGGAACATTCCTTCCGGCAGTCGTTTACGCCTCGGAAACCACATGACCGATCTTCGCGAGATCCGATCGAGCCTGATTGCCGAACCTGCGAAGGAGTCGGCTTCCGTTCCCCCGCCGGTATGGGCAGAGAAGACGGTGCAGGTGTTGGTCGGTGGACTGTTGCTCTGGGGGCTGTGGTCCTGGTTCTCATGGATGAACCAGCCCGACGCGCCCACCCGCACTCAGAAGGTGATGGCCACCGAGTGGGGCGCCAAGTGGCCGTACCCCGGCTTCTCCGAAGGGCTCCTCTGGTGCAAGGCCCATCGCGGCAGCGCGGCCACGTTCATTCGTCTCGGTGGCAAGGACTTCGGCACTAACGGCATCGCCTACGACATGCCGGGGGTCCTGCCTGACAAGGGCCTGCTCAAGCGTGCTGCCTTCCCCTATTACGGCATCGACAGCGACGCCGGCGACGGCGCCCAGAAGCAGCTGGAAATGGCCAAGGCCCTCTGCAAATAATCGGGTCGCCCAGAGTGACTTTGTCTGAATTGGCACCTTCTCGACCATCCGTCCCAAGGGCAGCTTGGCTCTTGAACGCAGAGGCCGGCAGAATCCATGCAATTGATTGCAACTAACTTCGATGTGCTCCTCTTTGTCCGCTGCCTTCCCAGTGTCCGCCTTGCGAGGTAAGCGCATTCTCATTGCCCCATGCTCGATGCGAGTTAACGTCAAGTGCGGCCTCACTTTTTCAGGACCGCATGATGCACCGAACCACCCCGTCCCAGCCTCCCGACCTCTTCGACCGCGACGATGCGCCCGCCACCGTCGAGCCTCTCGACGTCGATCAGTGGCTCGCCGCTTCGCTTCTTCAGAAGTCCATCCGCCGCGGGCTTCCAGACCTTGCGGCTCGAGCCGCCATCACGCTGTGGCGACACAGGGGTCTCAGGGTCTGGCATCGCCTCGCGGTGATCGCCGTCGAAGACGTCGGCATCGGCGCAGTGGACACGATCGGCGAGACCGTGCGTGTCGCACGCGCCATGACCCGAAGCGCCGGGAAGCGTTCCACGGCCGACCCGATCGCCGCACTCGTGAGGGTGGTCCGTGCGCTGGCGGTCGCGGTGAAGGATCGCAGCACGGATTACCTCGCCTCGGTCGCCATCCACGACGCCAGTCTGGCTTGGTTCCGCACCGAATGCCTCCGTCTCCCCCCAGCGGAGCGGGTCGCTGCGGCCGTCGCGCCCGATCTCTCCTTGAGCCTGCAGGCCGTCGCAGCCTGGACTGCCTCGGGGTTCGGGGTCGACGGAGCCGTTCGCCTCGATGCGGGTGATCGCGCCGGGTTCTTCCGCGCTCTCCTGGACGTCGGCGTGCCTCGCGACCTCGTCACCTCGTCGGCCGACGCCGCGACGATGACCCGACAGCCGATCTGCCTCATGCTGCCGCTCGTATGGGCGGCGTGGCGGCGCGAAGGGAGGAGCACCCGAGTGATAGCCGACCCGACGCTCGACACCCCGTCGATCAGGGATGTTCCGGCCTGGGCGTTCTGCAAATTCACCCGCGCCGGCAAGGCCGCGATCAGCCGCTTCGCCGTGGAGAACGACGAGGTTCGGGCGGTGCTGAGGGACTTCGTCGAAGAACGCCGCGCCAAGGAGGCGGCGGCGATGGCGGCCTTCTATGTCGATGCCGCGCTCACCGATCGTCGCCTGGATTGGCCGCGGTCGCGCGAGCTGGAGGGTGATGGACGTCGCGTCGACATGGCCACCGTGGGCGTGCCCTTGGACGGCGTCGAGCCGATCCTCGACGTGATGCGGGCGAACTACGATCACCTGAACGCGTTGCGCGCCGAGACCTGGAGAGCCGCTATGTCGCCGAAGGGGGCGCGCGGATGAATGTTCGATCGAACGCCTCTCGGGCGAGCGCCGCCCCAAGGAATACACCGCTCACCGGCCTCGGACGATTGCATCCTCTCGTGCAATTCGGGGGACTACGGGAGCCGATCTCGGTCGTCGTCGAGTCCGCCCCAACTCGTGTTAATCCCACATTCTCGGAGCCCACAATTGCGCCGCCGAGCACCTTTGATTGTTGTGCAATCGATTGCAAAGACATCGACGACGAGGTTCGCGCCTATGTCCGGCAGAGCCTCGCGCCGTCGACGCTGCGGGCCTATCGCGTCGACCTCGATCACTTCGCGGGTTGGGGCGGCAGGATCCCGTCGAGTGACGAGCAGGTCGCGGCCTACCTCGCGGCGCACGCCGAGACCCTCGCGGTTGCCACCCTCGTCCGGCGTCTGGCTTCAATCTCGCAGGCCCATGCGATCCTCGGCCTTCCGAGCCCGACGGGTTCGGCTCTCGTGCGCGCGACGCTTCGAGGCATCCGGCGCGCGCGGGGCGTTGCCCAGAGACAGGCCAAGCCGTTGCTTCGAGACGACCTGTTCCTCGTGCTCGATCGCATGAGCGACGACGTCCGATCGATCCGGGACAGGGCGCTTCTGCTGGTCGGCCTCGCGGGTGGGTTCCGACGTTCCGAACTTGTTGCAATCGATTGCACGGACATCGAACCCGTGCGCCAGGGTCTGATCGTGACCCTCCGCCGATCGAAGACGGATCAGGAGGGTGCAGGCCGAAGGCTCGGGATCCCGCTCGGGCGAACCCGGTGGTGTCCCGTCGCCGCCGTCGCGCGTTGGCTCGACGTCGCCGGCATCACCGCCGGTCCCGTGTTCCGCCCGGTCGATCGTCACGGCAACGTCGGCGCGGGGCGGCTTTCCGGGGAGGCGGTGAGCATCGTCGTCCAGGAGCGCGTCACCGCCGCAGGCATCGACCCCGCCGGGTACTCCGGCCACTCGCTCCGCGCAGGCTTCGCCACCAGCGCCGCCCAGGCCGGGGTCTCGACGCTCAAGATCCGCGCTCAGACCGGCCACGCCTCGGACGCCATGCTCTCTCGCTACGTCCGAGATGGCGAGCTGTTCGTCGGGAACGCGGTTGGGGCGTTGCTCTGAGATCCTGCTCGCGTTCGTTGTCGCGGGCGTGGCCTCCCGGCTTGTCGCCCGTGATCCGACCTCATAGTGTCCGGGAACCGTTCGCGAGCGACGACCTGCGTCCTCTGCTCGCTGCCCGCGCGGCCCATGAGGATCCCGGAACTCCATGAACCAGCAAACTCTTTCGGCGTTCATCTGGTCGGTCGCCGATCTCCTGCGCGGCGACTACAAACAGTCCGATTACGGCAAGGTCATCCTGCCCTTCACCGTCCTGCGTCGCCTGGACTGCGTGCTCGCGCCGACCAAGGACGCCGTGCTGGCCGAACTGGCGGCGAAGCAGGCACTCGACGTCAACGCCGAGCCCTTCCTGCTGCGCAAGGCCGGTCAGAGCTTCTTCAACACCTCGCCGCTCGACCTGCCCAAGATCGTCGGCGACGCCGACCACGTCCGCGACAACCTCTTCGGCTACATCGCCGGCTTCTCGGCATCGGTGCGCGACATCTTCGAGCGGTTCGAGTTCGCCGTTCAGATCGAGACCCTGGCGAAGGCTGGGCTCCTGTACCTCGTCACCGAGAAGTTCGCCAAGGTCGACCTTCATCCCGACGTCGTCGACAACCACCAGATGGGTCTCGTCTTCGAGGAATTGATCCGGCGCTTCGCCGAACTCTCCAACGAGACGGCAGGTGAGCACTTCACCCCGCGCGAGGTCATCCGGCTGATGGTCAACCTGCTCTTCGTCGAAGACGACGAGGTGTTGTCGAAGCCGGGCGTGGTGCGGTCGATCTACGACCCGACGGCGGGCACCGGCGGCATGTTGTCGGTCGCCGGCGAATATCTCGCCGAGCACAATCCCAAGGCCCGCCTCTCCGTCGCCGGGCAGGAGTTGAACCCGTCGTCCTATGCGATCTGCAAGGCCGACATGCTGATCAAGGGGCAGGATGTCGAGGCGATCGCCTTCGGCAACACGCTCTCCGACGACGGCCACCCGCACGCCAAGTTCGACTACATGCTGTCGAACCCGCCGTTCGGGGTGGAGTGGAAGAAGGTCGAGAAGGAGGTGCGGCGCGAGTACGAGCGCGACGGCTTCAACGGCCGCTTCGGCCCGGGACTGCCGCGCGTCTCGGACGGTTCGATGCTGTTCCTGCTGCACCTCGTCTCGAAGATGCGGGCTCCGGCGCAGGGCGGTTCGCGCTTCGGCATCGTGCTGAACGGCTCGCCGCTGTTCACCGGCGGGGCGGGGTCGGGCGAGAGCGAGATCCGCCGCCACATCCTGGAGAACGACCTGCTCGAGGCCATCGTCGGCCTGCCGACCGATATGTTCTACAACACCGGCATCTCGACCTACGTCTGGATCGTCTCGAACCGCAAGCCGGCACACCGCAAGGGCAAGGTGCAGCTGATCGACGCCTCGGCCATGTGGCAGAAGATGCGGAAGTCGCTCGGCGCCAAGCGCAAGGAGCTGTCGGAGGCGCACATCGAAGAGATCACTCGGCTCTTCGGCGATTTCACGGAAGCCGAGAAGGACGGCCGGCCGATCAGCTGCATCTTCGACGTCGCCGATTTCGGCTATCGCACCATCACGGTCGAACGCCCACTGCGCGACGAGAAGGGCAAGGTCGTCGTCGGCCTCAAGGGCAAGCAGAAGGGCAAGCCGCAGCCCGACACGTCGCTGCGCGACACCGAGAACGTGCCGTTGAAGGAGGACGTCGAGGCTTATTTCGCCCGCGAGGTGAAACCGCACGTCGCGGACGCCTGGATGGATCACGACAAGACGAAGATCGGTTACGAGATCCCGTTCAACCGCCACTTCTACGTCTTCGAGCCGCCACGCCCGCTCGCCGAGATCGACGCGGAGCTGAAGGCGGTGACGGACCGCATCAAGGCGATGATCGAGGGGCTGGGGGCATGATCGGCGAAGGGGGCTGCGGCGAGGAGACGATCGGGGTGGTCGGCCGCGCCGGAGACGAGGCGGCGGGCACGGGAGAGCGTCAATGACTCTGCCACGCTATCCCGCCTATCGCGACAGCGGCGTCGAATGGCTGGGCGAGGTTCCGGCGCATTGGCGGGCAGGTAAGATCATCATGTTCGCGAAGCTCGAATCGGGACACACGCCGAGCCGCCAGCATCCGGAATATTGGGAGGATTGCTCGATACCGTGGTTCAGCCTCGCGGATGTCTGGCAGATTCGTGACGGAAACCAGCGCTACGTTTCGGAGACCAAAGAGCAGGTCAGTGAACTGGGTCTGGCCAACTCATCGGCGAGGCTTCTCCCCAAAGGAACGGTCATTCTGTCTCGAACAGCGTCGGTCGGGTTCTCCGCGATCATGGCAATCGACATGGCGACCACGCAAGACTTTGCGAATTGGGTATGCAGTCCAGACCTTCTTCCCGAATTCCTCCAATATGACCTGTCAGGGATGAAAACGGAGTTCGATCGTCTGATGATGGGGTCGACACATCAGACGATCTATATGCCGGATATCAGGAAGCTTGCCATCGCCGTGCCGCCGCTCGCGGAGCAGCACGCCATCGCCACTTTCCTCGACCGGGAGACGGCGAAGATCGATGGGTTGGTGCGCGAGCAGGAGCGGCTGATCGAGCTTCTCGCCGAGAAGCGCCGCGCCGTCGTCTCCCACGCCGTCACCAAGGGCCTCGATCCCAACGCCCCCATGAAGGACAGCGGCATCGACTGGCTCGGCGAGGTGCCGGCGCATTGGGAGGTCATCCAACTGAAGCGTGACCTCGAATTTCTGACCAGCGGCTCGCGTGGTTGGGCCGAGCATTACGCCGACGACGGGGCGTTGTTCATCCGCATCGGCAACCTCACGCGCGACGGCATCGGTCTCGATCTGTCCGACATCCAGCGCGTGGCCGTTCCCGAAGGCGCAGAGGGGGCGCGAACAAGGTTACGGACTGGGGACGTCCTCTTTTCGATCACGGCTTATCTCGGTTCGGTCGCGGTTGTTCCCGAAGATTTGGAGGAGGCCTATGTGAGCCAGCACGTCGCCTTGGCTCGTTTGCGGCAACACAGGTTATTGCCGTCTTGGGTCGCGCTCGTGACGCTCTCCTACGTCGGGTCGACCTATCTCGGAACCCAGGGGTATGGCGGCACCAAGATCCAGCTCAGTCTCGACGATGTCGCGAATGCGATCATGACCTGCCCACCTCTCGATGAGCAGCGCGTCATCATCGCCTATCTCGACCGGGAGACCTCCAAACTTGACGTCCTGAAGACCGAAGCCGAGCGTGCCGTCGCCCTCCTGAAGGAGCGCCGCGCCGCGTTGATCTCGGCCGCCGTCACCGGCAAGATCGACGTGCGTGGTCGGGTCGAGGAGGCGGCATGACGCTGGCGCGGGATCCCGCCTATCTCGTCAGTCTGGTGCGGGAGCTTTGCGCGCTGCCGAGAGAGACGACGTGGGTCGAGTTCAAGGTGAACAACGACAGTCCAGAGCGCATCGGCGAGCTGATCTCGGCGCTCTCCAACGCTGCCGCGCTCGAAGGGCGCGAAGCCGCCTATCTCGTGTGGGGCGTCGACGACGCGACCCATGCGGTCGTCGGCACACGCTTCCGTCCGGCCGAGGCCAAGAAGGGCGCGCAGGAGCTGGAGAGCTGGCTCCTCCAGATGACGACGCCGCGCCTCCACATCCGCTTCCACGAGGTCGAGGTCGCGGGCAAGCCGGTCGTGGTCCTGGAGATCCCCAAGGCGAGCGGCCGCCCGACCATCTTCGGCGGCAGCGAGTACGTTCGGATCGGCTCCATAAGCAAGCCGTTGAAGGATGCGCCGGAGCACGAGCGGGCGCTATGGCGATCGTTCGACACGACACCCTTCGAGGATCGCCCGGCCGCCACCGATCTCGATGCCGCCGACGCCCTCGCGCTTCTCGACTACGCGGCCTATTTCCGTCTGCTCGGCGTGCCGGTCGCCACCGATCAAGCCGGTATTCTGGCGCGGCTCCAGGACGACCGGATGCTGAAGCGCAACGACGCCGGGCGCTGGACGATCACCAATCTCGGCGCCGTGCTCTTTGCGCTCGATCTGACGAGGTTCCCGAGCCTCGGTCGCAAGGTGTTGCGGCTCATCGTCTACGATGGTCGTGGGCGGCTGCTCACCAGCCGCGAGCACCTGTTCGCGCAAGGCTACGCCGTCGGCTTCGCCGCGATGATCGACTTCCTTGCGGCGCTCCTGCCCCGCAACGAAGTCATCGGCGCAGCCTTTCGACGCGAAGTGCCGATGTACCCGGACCTCGCCGTCCGCGAGTTGATCGCCAATGCGCTCATCCACCAGGACTTCGCCGTCTCCGGGGCCGGGCCGATGGTCGAGGTCTTCGCCGATCGCCTGGAGATCACCAATCCTGGAACGTCGCTGATCGACGTGGCGCGGCTGGTCGACAGTCCGCCGCGCTCACGCAACGAAGCGCTGGCGTCCTTCATGCGCCGGATCGGCGTCTGCGAGGAGCGAGGCAGCGGTGCGGACAAGGTCGTCTTCGAGACCGAACTCTATCAACTGCCGCCGCCGCTCTGGGAGCCGCTCGACGGATCGATGCGCGTGACGCTCTTCGCTCACCGCAGCTTCGCCGAGATGAGCCGGGCCGAGCGCATCCACGCCTGCTATCTCCATGCCTGCCTACGGTTCGTGATGCGCGAGCCGATGACCAACACGACGGTGCGAGAGCGCTTCGGCATCGATCCGAAAAACGCCGCCACGGCCTCGCGCATCATCCGGGATGCCTTGGACGACGGGCTGATCAAGCCCTACGACGAGGACCAGTCGAAGCGGCATTCTCGATATCTGCCCTTCTGGGCATGATCCCATTTGACGGCCATTTGATCGGAGGGGCATGGATGCCCCGGGGTGTTGCGAAAACCGCAACAAATTCAAAGTGGCCCGCAGCGCGCTCCATTTGATGGCCATTTGCGGCGGCGAGACGAAGAGGGAACATTCGTGGCGAGAACCTCGGTCTCTGCCTCGCGATGTGGCGCGGGTTCGCGTCGAGGTTAAGAAAGCCGAAGCCATGTTGCTTTACGGGTATCGGAGGCGGGGCGGGAGGTCTCGATGAGCCTGCACAAGGAAGTCGCCTTCGAGATCGGGATCTGCGAGGCCCTGGCGAGGGGCGGCTGGCTCCATGCCGAAGGAGACGCCTCGGCCTACGACCGCGAGCGCGCGTTGTTTCCCCCCGACGTCTCGGCCTGGGTGCAGGCGGCGCAGCCCCAAGCCTGGGCCACCCTGGTGAAGAGCAACGGCGCCAATGCCGAGCGCGTGTTGCTCGACCGGCTCCGTCAACAGATCGACCAGCGCGGGACGCTCGACGTCCTGCGGCACGGGTTCGAGGTCGTCGGCCTGCGGCATCCGATCGCGATGGCGCAGTTCAAGCCGGCGCTCGCGATGAACCCGGACCTCCAAGCCCGTTACGCCGCCAATCGTCTGCGTGTCGTCCGGCAGGTGCGGTACCCGCTCGCGAACGAGAACGCGCTCGATCTGGTGCTGTTCCTCAACGGTGTGCCGGTTGCGACCGTCGAGTTGAAGAGCGACTACACCCAGCGTGTCGAGGACGCCGTCGATCAGTATCGCTTCGACCGCGATCCCGCGCCGAGGGGTAAGGCGCCCGAGAAGCTGCTGTCGTTTCCGAACGGCGCGCTCGTCCATTTCGCCGTGTCGAACTCGGCGGTGCGGATGACGACGCGGCTTCAAGGCAAGGACACGTTCTTCCTGCCTTTCGACAAGGGCAACGGCACGGCGGCGGGCAATCCGCCGAACCCGAACGGCGCCCCCACCGCCTACCTATGGGAGGAGGTCTGGGCGCGGGACAGTTGGCTCGAGATTCTGGGTCGGTACGTCGTCGCCGAACGCGATGCGAAGAGGCAGGTCAAGAAGCTGATCTTCCCGCGCTACCATCAGCTCGCCGCGACGCGGAAGCTGGTCGCCGCCGTGCTCGCCGAAGGGCCGGGGCAGAAGTACCTGATCCAGCACTCGGCCGGGTCTGGCAAGACCAACTCGATCGCCTGGACGGCGCACTTCCTCGCCGACCTGCACGACGGCGCGAACCACAAGCTCTTCGACACCGTGCTGGTCGTCAGCGACCGCACCGTGCTCGACGCCCAGCTTCAGGAAGCGATCTTCGCCTTCGAGCGAACGGCGGGCGTGGTCGCGACCATCAGGGGGGCGCAAGGGTCGAAGAGCGCCGAACTCGCGGCGGCGCTCGACGGCTCGAAGAAGATCGTCGTCTGCACGATCCAGACGTTCCCCTTCGCGCTCCAGGCCGTGCAGGAGTTGGCGGCGACCGAGGGCAAGCGGTTCGCGGTGATCGCCGACGAGGCGCACTCGTCGCAGACCGGCGAGGCGGCCTCCAAGCTGAAGCAGGTGCTGTCGGCCGAGGAGCAGGCGGAACTGGCGGACGGAGGCGAGGTCGGCACCGAAGACATCCTCGCTGCCCAGATGGCGGCGCGCGCCGACGCCAAGGGCATCACCTTCGTCGCCTTCACGGCGACCCCGAAAGGCAAGACGCTCGAACTCTTCGGACGCTTGCCCCACCCCGAACTGCCGAAGGGCGAGGGCAATCTGCCCGAACCCTTCCACGTCTATTCGATGCGGCAGGCGATCGAAGAAGGCTTCATCCTCGACGTGCTCCAGAACTACACGCCCTACAAGCTCGCCTTCAAACTGGCGAACGACGGTGTGGAACTCAGCGAGCAGGACGTCGAGCGCAGCGCCGCCGTCAAGGGACTGATGCAGTGGGTGCGGCTGCACCCCTACAACATCTCGCAGAAGGTCCAGATCGTCGTCGAGCACTTCCGCGCAACGGTCGCTCCCCTCCTGGCCGGACAGGCGAAGGCGATGGTGGTCGTCGCCAGCCGGAAGGAGGCCGTGCGCTGGCAACTCGCGATCGATGCCTACATCAAGGCGCGGGGATACCGGATGCGGACGCTCGTCGCTTTCTCAGGCGAGGTGCTGGACCTGGAGAGTGGACCGGACCCGTTCACCGAAAACAGCCGGATCCTGAACCCGACGTTGAACGGCCGCGACATCCGCGAGGCCTTCGCGACCGACGAGTTCCAGATCCTGCTGGTGGCGAACAAGTTCCAGACGGGCTTCGATCAACCGCTGCTGTGCGGGATGTACGTCGACAAGCGGCTCGCCGGCATCCAGGCAGTGCAGACACTGTCGCGCCTCAATCGCGCCCATCCCGGCAAAGACACGACCTATGTCCTCGACTTCGTCAACGACCCGGTCGAGGTTCTGAAGGCCTTCAAGACCTATTACGAGACGGCCGAGCTGTCGGCGGTGACGGACCCCAATCTGGTCCTGAACCTGAAGGCGAAGCTCGACGACATGGGGTTCTACGACGAGAACGAGGTCGAGCGGGTCGTCCGCGTCGAACTCGATCTCGCCGCGTCGCAGGCCCAGCTCGACGCGGCGCTCTACCCGGTCGCCGATCGTCTCCTGAAGCGCTTCCGGGCACTTCACGAACAGATCGACGCGGCACGGAGTGCCGAAGACGCGAAGACCGAGAAGGTGGCGAAGGACGAGACGGATGCCCTGGTCCTCTTCAAGGCGGACATGGCGACCTATCTTCGGGTCTACGCCTTCCTGTCGCAGATCCTCGACTACGGCTCCACCGCCGTCGAGAAGCGCGCCATCTTCTTCCGCCGACTGCTGCCGCTCCTCGACTTCGGTCGTGAGCGCGATGGCGTCGACCTCAGCCGGGTCAAGCTGACGCATCACGTCCTGCACGACCAGGGGAAGCGAACGCTTCCTCTTCCGCAGGGCGAGGCCGAGAAGCTCATGCCCCTCACCGAAGCCGGGGCTGGGGCCGTTCAGGACAAGGCCCGGGCACTCCTCGACGAGATCATTGCGAGGGTCAACGACCTCTTCGCCGGCGAGATCACCGACGAAGACAAACTCATCTACGTGAACGGCGTCATCAAAGGGAAGCTGTTGCAATCCGAGATGCTCGTCGAGCAAGCGATGAACAACTCGAAGGAGCAGTTCGGCAACTCCCCAGACTTGGCGCAAGAGATCATGGACGCCATCATGGACGCCTTCGCCGCTCACTCCAGCATGAGCAAGCAGGCACTGGGGTCCGAGCATGTTCGGCAGGGCATCCGTGACGCGCTTCTGGGGCCGGGACAGCTCTGGGAGGAGCTTCGTGCGCGGGGTAATGTTTCGCCTGCGAGATGACCTATCAGCTCCTCGCCTCCTTGGCGCAGCCGGATAACGGACGGCCCTTGAGGACCCCAGGAGGAATGGATATTCGAGGTGGCGTTGTGATTGCTTTCAGAAGGAATACAATCATTTCGGGAGCGAATCGCCAAAGGTGACATATGGCTCGCCGGACAATCACGGATTTGGAGATCGCACTGATCAAAGCCATGCACGCGCGAGGCATGGCGAACAAGGACATACAGTTTTTCTTCAATAGGCCCGAGCGTCCCGTCAATTCCGGGCGGATCTCCGACATTGGTAGTGGGCGCTATGGTCCAGAGGTCCCGCCAGCAACCGACGCGGCAGTGGCCGACTTCGTTTCGGTACACGAGTCCGAGGGGACTGTGGCCGCCATTGTTGTTCCGGTTGCCTCGCAATTGGTGGCGGTCTCGGACGATCCGCTCGACCCCGCGCGAATTGCGGGTATGTTCGCTCAAGACCCCCACGGAGTTTGGCGCCTCATCGTCGGGGAAACCGATGAGCATGAGTGTAAGGGAAACTTCGGGTTGAGACATCGGGGAGAATGGTTGCGTGCCATCGCCGCGCTGTCGAACAATCGCGGCGGCTACATCTTCTTTGGCGTTCACGACAAGGATGGGGCCAACGAAGGCGCCGCGGATATGAGTTACGCGGTTGTCGGATTGCCCGGGGACGCCTTTCAGAGGGCAGATCCCGCCGATGTCTCGAAGCTGGTACGGAGTGCACTTGACCCAACGCCACGCATCCGGCTTGGTAGCGCTGAGATAGGTGGCAAGCCAGTCGGCGTCATATACGTCGCCAGCACCCCAGCCGCCCAGTCATCGTGCGCTCTGCAGATGGCAGCAACATGCGTGAGGGCGATATATTCTATCGTTACCCAGGAAGCGCCGACCGGATCAAGTATTCTGATCTCCGTGCAATTCTCGATGAACGCGACGCAGCTGCTCGCCGTGATATTCTTCCTCTAGTTTCGAAATTAATCGAACTCGGGCCGAGGCACGCCTTCGTCGCAGATTTGAAGAACGGCGTGCTCGAAGGGAGCGAAAGTCAGATTGTCATCGATCCTGCCCTGATCGACCAAATCAACTTCATTCGAGAGGGAAGGTTTTCGGAAATTGATGGTGCACCAACGTTGCGCCTAGTAGGCGATGTTAAGATTTTCGATGGAGACCATGTCGAGACGCGGGTCGTCAGATCGAACGTCAACCCAGATGCCGTATTGCTCAACTTCTTGAAGAATGAGGCAGTTGCAGAACCGCTTCAGTACCTAATGCATTCGGCGCACTCTACCAGGGAGTGGCTGCCGGTTTGGTACTATGTTTCTGCCAGCGGCTGTTCAGTCGAAGAGGTCGTGACTGCTCTGAGAGACGAGCCGGCCAGTCGGCCAGCCCACAGGGATAGTGTTATAGGAAGGCTTCAGGGCAAGTCAACAGCACATAAGCTGACCCCTGGACGTCCCCAGCTACTTCTTGCCGATTTCGCGGCCGGACGAGTCGATGAACCTGGAGGAGGAAAAGAGGACAGTGCCTTTGCCTTGGCCGTTCAAGGGCTGCCGGATGGACAGCGTCATCTTGATCGCATCCGAGAGATACTTCTCACTTGTTTTGAGAGAGCGCAGGGTGAGAGCTCGCAACTAAGGAACCGTCGAAGCGCTATCTTTCGGGCCGCTTGCCGTCTCGATGAATTGCTTTACCGGCCGCTGCCGACGATTTGATTTCCCCAGGAGCAGGTGCCAGGAACCCCAATCCTCAGCGCAAGTTCAAGTCAACAACGAACTCTTAAGTTCAGGGCTGCTGTCCTTTCGGCTTCGGTTGTAGTTGAGACGAAGGCCCTCAGTTCTACGCCGGGGGTAGCTGATCCCAAGCCATGTCCCGATCGAAATACCTTGATACCCCATTCGGGGGGAAGGTTGCGTAGAGCCCGCTGAACGCTCCGCAACTGACCGGCAGTGTAGCCTTCTCCGTAGATCGTTGTCGCCAGCTCACGACTGGTCACATCCTTCCCGTCACCAGCGAAGACGGCGTCACGAATGGCAAGCATCAGTCGACCTGGACCCCGGCTCATATCTTGTCCAGCTTGGTCTTGAGTGCTCTCTCTAGAATCTTAAGGCGCTCATTAGTCGCTGTGGCGTGCCCGCGAAGCTCGGTTCTTAGGCTCTCAATCTCATTTGCAAGCATTCTATCTGATGGTTTCCCATCGAAACTTGAGGAAAAACTCCACTCTAGGCGCATTCTTATTTCTGCGTTCAGGGACCGACCGGCGTCGGCTGACGCTTGTTGGAGGGAGGCTTTCAGGGCTTCAGGCAGACGGAGGCTGATGGGGTCGGACTTGGACATGCGCCGCAGTGTATCAGCGTGTAGCCGTCTTGACTACGTTGTTTGCATCAACTACAAACGTAGCCGTTTGTAATACGAATATCGGAGCATGCTCATGAGGTCGCCTGCACCCACTTCCGTTCGCATCCCGGGTGACATCCGGGAATGGCTCGATGCGCAGGTGAAGAGAAACGGCAGTTCCAATTCGAGCGAGATCGTCCGCGCGCTTCGTGAGCGGATGGACCGCGTGAGCGGCGACGAAGTGGCTGCCTGAATGTTTGCAGTCAATGGTAAACCGCGAGCACTTAAAAGTTGCCTGATGTCGTTCTCGCAGGTGTGGCGCTCTGCTCGGGAGGGCAAATGGTCAAGTTCAGCTGCGTTAAAGTACCGCCTTCAGTGGCTCGCCTCTACACTGAACAAGAAGCTGCCGACTGGCTTGGGGTGTCCATCTACAGTTTGCGCCGGATGAGGAAGGAACGGCAGATCGGCTTTGTCCCTGTCGGAAGGCAGGCAAGGTATACGGATGACGATCTCGCCGAATACATCAAGAGTTCGAGTAAGGCTCCATGTCCAATGGTCGTTTCCAAATCGGTTCCTACTGGCTCAGCAAGCGTGACGGGTCACCAAAGTGGTACGCCACATGGCTCGATGCCCGCCGCAGCTATCGCTCATCACTTGGCACTGAAGACGTTCGGGAAGCCGAAATCCGGTTAGCTGAGTTCGTAACCAAGAGGGGCGTTCCTCACCGTATCCAGTCCGATGCCATGCCACTGGCGACGGTGCTCGTGCGGTACTGGGAGGCTCACGGCAGTAAAATCCCCTCGGCCGAGGCCGCTCGTTACGCCATGGCTCTCTGGACCGATTTTTGGGGACCTGCCACGATTGCAGATCTTTCGGTGCATCGTCAGTACGAGTTCATCGACTGGCTCAAAGCGAGGGGCTACAAGAACAGTTATGTGTCCCGCGTCATGTCGGTAGGGCGTGCGGCCGTCAATCGCGCCTTCAAATGGGGCGAGATCGAACGCGCGCCGTTCATTCATGATGTGACCGATCGGAGCGATGAGAAGGCTCCCCACAGGCTCGACGACGATGAGATGCGAGCGTTCTTGACGACGGTGCAGCAGTGGCCTCACGTCTTCATCTTCTCCATGATCATGCTCAACACGCTCGCTCGCCCCGACGCGGCCCTTGATCTCGCTCCAGCTCAGGTAAATTTTCGAGACAGGTTCATCGACTTGAACCCGCAGGGCCGGCGTCAAACGAAGAAGTACCGACCTATCGTTCCGATCACGGATACTCTGTCGCAGTTAATTGCCGCGCGTGAGGTTTCGAGGTTCGTCTTGTGGCACGGGGAGCCTGTAGGCTCTGTAAAAAAGACCTTCAAACTCGCTGTTCGTACAGCAGGTTTGACGTCCGAGATCTCACCTTACAGTTTGCGCCATACTATGGCGACCGAATTGCGACGGCGCGGCGTTCCTGCGTGGGAGGTCGAAGGCATGCTGGGCCATCGACGGCCGGGGCCGACCGAGAAATATGCGCAGTTCGCTCCCGACTACCAGATTGCCAGCCGAGCTGCGATCGATGCCTATTTCGCCGAACTCGGAGTTTCCTGGCCGTTGCCGACCGCGGTTTGCGCGCCAGTTGCGCGCCAGCTCACAGAAACGGAAAAATCCGCCGAAGCGGATTTCTCAACAAAATCAGAGGAGTGGATGGTGGGCGTGACAGGGATCGAACCTGTGACCCCTACGATGTCAACGTAGTGCTCTCCCGCTGAGCTACACGCCCGAACCGATCGGCGCCGCCCATCGGGACCGGGCGGCGAGGTCGCTCTATAGCGAGGTCGATCCGGTCACGCAAGCCCGGATGTCGGGTGGCGGGAGAGTTTCTCCCCGCGTGGCGGCGACGGGGTGCGTCAGGCGGCGAGCAGCTTCTCGACCTCACGCACCAGATCACGCAGGTGGAACGGCTTGGAGAGGACCTTGGCGTCCTTCGGGGCCTGACTGTCGGGATTGAGGGCGACGGCGGCGAAACCGGTGATGAACATCACCTTGAGATCGGGATCGAGCTGGGTGGCACGGCGGGCGAGTTCGATGCCGTCCATCTCCGGCATGACGATGTCGGTGAGGAGCAGGGTGAAGGGCTCCTCGCGCAGCCGCTCGTAGGCGCTCTTGCCGTTGTCGTAGGAGACGACATCGTAGCCGGCGTTGGCCAACGCCTTGGCCAGGAAACGACGCATGTCGTTGTCGTCCTCGGCGAGGATGATGCGCGCCATCGGGTCCATTCTGTACTCTTTCCGGGTCAGCTCGAAGATCGGTCCATTGAGACCGATCGCGGTAAATATACGGTGAAATCGCGTGCTCGCCACCGACGGTTCGCCGCGCGGACGACCGGCTGTGGACAGAGGGGGCGGGAGAAGGGCAACATGGCGGGCCGTCGGGCGAGGTCGACACCGGGTCGCGACCGGCGGGAAAGGAGGGGTGCGGGGTGAGAGGATCATCCGACGACATGCGCATCGTCGACGGGTTCGCGGGCGGATCGCCCTTCGATCTCGTCTGGCCGCAGCGGGTCGCCGCACCCTGCCTGCTCGCCAGCCCGCATTCGGGCCGCGACTATCCGCAGGACTTCCTGGCTCTGACCCGCCTCGATCGGGTGACCATCCGCCGCTCCGAGGATGCCTTCGTCGACGAGTTGTGCACGGCGGCGGCGGGTGGGCGGCTGCCGGTGCTGACGGCGCGGTTTCCGCGCGCCTGGCTCGACGTCAACCGCGAACGGCTCGAGCTCGATCCGCGCATGTTCACCGGACCCCTGCCGAGCGGCGCCAACACCCGGTCGACCCGGGTGGCCGGTGGTCTCGGAACCATCCCGCGCATCGTCACCGATCGCGACGACATCTATCGCGGGCCGATCCCGATCGCCGAGGCGCTGGCGCGGATCGAACAGGCCTACGAGCCCTATCACGCTACGCTGCGGCGGGCGCTGACCCGGCTCCATGCCGAATTCGGCCGAGCGGTGATCGTCGATTGCCATTCGATGCCGTCTTCGCAGCGGATCGCGGCGAGCGAGGGCCGCGTCGACATCGTGCTCGGCGACCGGCACGGCACGAGCTGCCATCCGGCGCTCACCGATCTCGCAGCGACGCTGCTGCGCGACGCCGGCTACCGAGTGGCGCTCAACAAGCCCTATGCGGGGGGCTATGTCACCGAGACCTACGGCCGCCCGAATCGCGGTCTTCACGCCCTGCAGATCGAGATCGCGCGGGCACTCTATCTGAACGAGGCGACGATCACCCGTACCACCGGCTTCGCCACGCTCGCCCGCGACTTCACCGGCTTCGTCGATCGGTTCACCGCCGAATTCGGGGCGATCTTCGGCGATCTGCGCCACGCGGCCGAGTGAACCCGGCGACCGTGTGATGACCGTGGCAGGTCGATCGCGGTACCCACTTTTGCATTGCAGCGAAAAAAGAACGGGCCGCGCCTGGGAAGGCAGCGGCCCGAAGTGGGTATTTCAGGGAGGAAACGCCCAGAAGGGCCACGCGGCGATGTCGGACACCACCGCGATGCAGCAAAGATGATATTGCGGCGCACAAATGTCAAGGCCTTTCGTCAGCGGAAATCGATACGGTGGAATTTCACGTTCGCCGCCGGTCCCGGGCGATCGATCCGGCCTTGGTCGAAGCCCGATCGGCGACGCCGATCGTCGCAGGCGGGAGACGGTCGCGGCGGGCGCTTGCATCGCCGGGCGCTCTGTCGCAAGGCTGAGCCGGTTTCATGATGTGACGAGGTCCGAATGAGCGCCGCCCCTCCCGCCGACGAGCTCACCACCTTCCTCGACGAGCTGGCCGATGCCTCCGGCCGGGCGATCCTGCCGTGGTTCCGCTCGCGGCTCGAGGTCGAGAACAAGCTCGCCGGTGAGGCCTTCGATCCCGTCACCGTCGCCGACAAGGCGGCGGAGGAGGCGATGCGACGGGTGATCGGCGAGCGCTATCCCGACCACGGCATCCTCGGGGAGGAATACGGCCGCGAACGTGAGGATGCCGAACACGTCTGGGTGCTCGATCCGATCGACGGGACGCGCGCCTTCATCTCCGGCCTGCCGGTGTGGGGCACGCTGATCGGCCTCAAACACCACGGCCGGCCGGTGCTCGGCACCATGCATCAGCCCTTCACCCGCGAACGCTTCACCGGCGACGGACGGCGGGCCTGGTATCGCGGTCCGGACGGGGTGCGCGAACTGGCGACGCGACCGTGCGCGCGCATCGAGGATGCGGTGCTGTTCACCACCACGCCGGCGATGCTGAAGGGCAACGATCGGATCGCCTACGATCGGATCGAATCACGGGTCCGTCTGGCGCGTTACGGGGTCGACTGCTACGCCTACTGCATGGTCGCCAGCGGCTTCGTCGACGTGGTCGTCGAGGCCGGGTTGCAGCCCTACGACATCGTCGCGCTGATCCCGGTGATCGAGGGCGCCGGCGGCATCGTCACCGACTGGGACGGCGGCAGCGCCGTCGACGGCGGCCGTATCGTCGCCTGCGGTGATCGCCGGCTGCACGAACAGGTCCTGCGGCTCCTCGCCGGCGCGGGGTGAGGCGGCGGGATCGGTTTCCGGGGAACCCACCGGCTCGAAAGGCGACGGCGCGTCGGCGTCGGCGAACGTGATCGCCTCGTCCGCCACCGTGGCCGATTCGACCACGGCCGGCATCGGTCCGTCCGCGGCCGGAGACGGCACCTCGGCGGCCGAAGACTCGGACGGTGCGGAGGTGAGCTCCTCCGCACCCGCGGCGACCGCCGGTTCGGGCTCCTCCGGCACCTGCACCGCGGACTCCGGCTCCGGCTCCGATGGTGCCGGTTCCCGAGTTCCACCCGGCGCGGCCGGCCCGGGCGTCTCGGCCGGCGCGATCTCGGGGGTGGGCGGCGGCAACACGATCACTTCGGGAAGTGGTGGTGCGAGTGCGGTTCGTTCCTCCGGCTCGGAGGACCGGGTCGCAGTCGCCACAGCCGCTGCCGTGGCGACCACCGCGACCGCCGCAGCGACGGTTCCACCATCGCCGGGTGTCGATGTCGATGGATCCGCGCCGGTCGTGGTGGCCGGTGCCGGTGTCTCCGCCGTGGGCTCGGGGAGCGCGGCGGGGGCGAGCTCCACCGACTTCGGCCTCGTCGGCGACAGGGTGTCGGAGCCGGGGACGAAGGCGTCGAAGCCGGCCCAGAACTGTTCGCGGTAGCGGTCGCGTTCCTTGAGCAGTTCGTGGCGGGCGCCGGGGATCACCAGATGCTCGGTGGCGGCGGTGCGGGTGGCGAAGGCCTCGATCGCCCGGTTCGAGACGACGCGGTCGTCGCCGCAGGCGAAGATCAGGGTGGGCAGGCGCCAGGCGGTGAGCGCTTCGGGGGCGAAGACCCGGTCCATCACCTCGAAGGCGGCGGCGAGCCAGCCGACGGTGGGCGAGCCGATCGCCAGTTCCGGGTGGCGCCACGACATTTCGGCCCCGAGGGCGTGGCGAACCGGATCGGAAGTGAGGAAATTCTGCTCGAAGGGTGTGGTGTGGATCGGTGTGGCGCCGCCGCCCGGCACCCAGTCCTGCCCCAGGCCGAAGGCGCGCAGTGTGCGGGCGAGGGCGCGGGCGATCGGCTCGGCCGGGCCGACGCTGCCGAGGCCGAGGAACGGTGCGGTCAGCACCATGCGGCGGATGTCGCGGGCGAGGCGGGCCCGGGCGGCGACGGCGGCGAGGCCGCCGGTCGAATGGGCGAGGACGTACCACGGCTTCGGGTGATCGGGGGCGACCAGCCGCAGGATGGCGTCGAGATCGAAATCATAGGCGGCCATGTCGCCGACGTGGCCCTTGCGCGGGTTCTTCGCCAGGCGCTGTGAGCCGCCCTGGCCACGCCAGTCGAAGGCCACCACCGAGAAGTCGCGGGCCTGCAGGTCGCGGATGGTCTCGAAATAGCACTCGATGTATTCGGCGCGGCCCTGCAGCAGCAGGACGGTGCCGCGCGGGCGTGTCGCCTCGAAACTCGCCCAGCGCAGCCGTACCCCGTCGGCGGCGGTGATGATCCCGACGCGGGCGCCGGGGGGTACGGGAGCGCCGGGCGGTTCGATCAGATGGTCGACGACGTCCATGCGACACTCCCCGCCGTGGGTCGAGGCCTGCAGTACGTCCGTGTCGGACGGAACCGCGATCCGTCCCTCCGAGATACCGCGACGCGGGCGGGGGTACAACCGACGGACTCCGCGGGACGTGGTCGATGGTGGCGGCGTGAAATCCCACGTCCCGCCTCTTGAAAGACGTCGTGAGCCTTCCCAACTCTCTCCTCGTGGGTGCCGTCAGGATCCACGATGAAATCGCCTCCTTCGGCGAGCACCGCGGCGCGCCACGACGGGCGCCGAGACAGTCGGGGGTGAGATGCGGTTTCGTCGATTTGTGTCGCTCAGCGCTTCGGAGGACATGACATGCGTATCGATTTCTCTCCGCTCTATCGTTCCACCGTCGGTTTCGACCGGCTGTTCTCGCTGATGGACGCCATGGGCGCCGGCGAGACTTCCCAGCCGAGCTATCCGCCCTACAACATCGAGCGGACGGGCGAGAACGCCTATCGTATCACCATGGCCGTCGCCGGTTTCGGCGAGCCGGACCTCGGGCTCGAGGTCAAGGAAGGTGTGCTCATGGTGAAGGGCGAGAAGGCGACGACCGAGGAGAACAAGGAGATTCTCTATCGCGGCATCGCGTCGCGCAGCTTCGAGCGTCGCTTCCAGCTCGCCGACCACGTGATGGTCCAGGGCGCCAAGCTGGAGAACGGCCTCCTCCACATCGATCTCGTCCGCGAGGTCCCGGAGGCGATGAAGCCGCGCCGCATCCCGATCACCGCGCCGGCAGCGGCCAAGACGATCGAAGCGACGGCCACCACGGCCGCGCCGCAGGTCGAAGCCGCCTGAGACACGAACAGCAGGATCCACGGTCGACCCCTCCCCAAGCCCCCGTAGTTCGGCCGTGGTGAGTTCGATCGCCCCCCGATCGGACGCCCCGGAGCCGCCCCGACCACCGCAAGGTGGGCGGGGCGGTCTTCGTTTCGGATCTTCGCCGCCCCGACCACCTCGAGGTGGCGGGGCGATGGCGGCGGGTCGGCGATGCGCGCGCGGTGGTTCACGCTGTGGCGTGAGCGCGCTAAGGGTGCGGCGTCGCGGTGCCGCGGGTGGCATCGCCGTCGAAGGTCGAGGTCCGCGCTCGGTGATCCGCCACGTCGTCTTCTTCTCGGTTCGCGATCCCGCCGATCTCGGTGCCGTGGAGGCGGGACTGAGGATCCTCGAGAGCAATCCCCACGCGTCGCGTCTGGCGGTTCGTCGCAATCTGCGGCGCGACGGGCTCTCCGGCGAGGTCGATCTCGTCGTCTACGGCGAGTTCGCAGACGAGGCTGCGCTCGACGCCTACAAGGCACATCCGACCTATGCGGCGTCGATCGCCGCGGTGCGACCCCTGCGCGATCTCAGGATCGCGGCGGATTTCACGCTCGATTGAACGGCGGCCGTGGGGGTGTCGAACGTCGTCGAGATCCGCCGGCGATGTCGCCACGAGGCCCGGGCCGGCGGCCGCGGTGCAGGCCGCTCCGGTCCTCGCGTTCCACGGCGCTACGCCACCGCGAGTGTCGCCAGGAAGGTGTCGACGTCCGCCTCCGTGGTGGAAAAGCCGGTGACCAGGCGGTAGAGCCGTTCGCCCTCGGCGGGGCGGTCTTCGGGGGCGAGGCCAGCGGTCGACCACTCGTGGAAGCGGGCGCCGGCGGCGGTGAGGCGCGCCGCGGTCGTCGGTGTCAGGACGACGAAGACCTCGTTGGCCTGCGGCTCCCAGGCGAGGCGGGCGGCGGCCGAGGCGGCGATACCGGCGGCGAGACGATCGGCCATGGCGTTGGCGTGTCGGGCGAGATCGAGCCAGTGGTCGCCGTCGAGCCAGGCGTCGAACTGGGCGGCGACGAGGCGATGCTTGGAGATCAACTGGCCGGCGCGCTTGCGGCGGTAGGCCAGTTCCTCGCGCTTCTCGGGGTGGAAGGAGACGATCGCCTCGGCCATCAGGCAGCCGCCCTTGGTGGCGCCGAAAGAGAGGACGTCGACGCCGGCCTTCCAGGTGATCTCGGCCAGATCGCAGCCGAGGCGGGCGACGGCGTTGGCGAGGCGCGCCCCGTCCATGTGGAGTGCGAGGCCGTGGCCATGGGCGACATCGGCGAGCGCCCGCACCTCGTCGGTGGTGTAGAGGCGGCCGCTCTCGTTGGCCTGGGTGATCGACAGCACGGCGGGCTTGCCGTGATGGACGCCGACCGGCCATGAGGCGAGGCGGCGGGCGAGATCGGCGGCGTCGAGTTTGCCGAAGCGGCCGGGGAGGCCGACGGTGCGGATACCGGCGAAGAATTCCGGCGCGCCGCATTCGTCGACGGCGAGATGGCCCTCCTCGTGGATGAGGAGTTGACCCCAGGGCGGCGAGAAGGCGGCGACGGACAAAGCGTTGGCGGCAGTGCCGGTGGCGACCAGGAAGACGTCGACCTCACGCCCGAAGAGCGCGGCGAAGCGGGCCTCGAGGCGGCGGGTGATCTCGTCGGTGCCATAGGCCGGCAGCGGGCCTGCGGCTCCGGCGACGGCGAGGGCGGCGAGGACCTTCGGCGATGCGCCGGCCCAGTTGTCGGATGAGAAGATCATGGCGCGAACCTCGCACCCGGCGTGGCCCCGCGCAAGCGGCCGGTGGCTCCCCCCCGGGGCAATCGCTCGAAGCGGTTTCGACGACCCGCGGCCGTCGGAAGCCCCGTCTTCCTTTCCCCTGCGAGGGGAGACGGAGACGCCCGTGGCCGAACCGCGCCGAATGGGGAAGGCCGAGTGTGGTTCGAGCGATCACCTCGTCGGCCGTGCGGCTCAGCCGTACTGCATGACCCCGCCGCCGAAGGACCAGTTCTCCGCCTTGACCTCGACGAGGTTGACGAAGACGTCGTCGCCGGCGATCCCCGGAGCCTCGGCGAGATTGGCGGCGATGGCGGCATAGAGTGCTCGCTTCTGCTCCTTGCCGCGCGTGTCGTTGCAGGTGATGCGAACGAAGACGGTGGCGTCGGAGTGTGCGACACCCGGGTAGGCTCGGTCGTAGACGATCTCACCGGACCCGTGTCGGGTGAGAAGGCAGAAGCGGTCGTTCTCCGGCACCGCGAAGGTGTCGCGCATGGCGCGGTAGATGCCGTCGAGGATCGCTGCGTCGTGGCCGACCCAGGCGTGGGCGGCGAGAGAGACCTGGACGAGCGGCATGAGCGGGACCTCCTACGGGCGGGGCGTTCGTCGCACGAAGATCGCCGCCGACCGCCGACAGGTCCAATTCAAGTGCGTGATTTCACCGATGATCGGATGCGATGGGAGGCGCGCACCGGGGGATCTGACCGAATCTCGAGCAACGGCCGGAAAAGTGGCGCTTGCGGGACCTTCCGATTTCTGCGATCTTCCGCTCGGAAGAAATAGGACAGCATTATTGACCTATTTCTCGGCGATGCGGAAAATACGGCTGAAATCAGCGGATTTTTCGAGTTGCCTCCACCGCCTTCGGTGGTTCGAAGAGGGCCTTCCCGCGACGGGAGCGGCTCGTCGAGGACCCACCGGCGACTTCGTGGATCCGCAGCATCGGTCCCCTCGGGACGCCTCCCCCGCTCCGCCACCTCGCCCGAGGCGGCGGGACGGGGGTGTCCGCGTCGAGCGAGGGGACGTCGGACATCTGCCGTTCGCGCGATCCGCGTGGCGGCGAACTCAGAGGATGGATCCCATGGACCGGATCTCGTCGGAAGGCTTCCCGGGCATCGAGACCGCGGGGGCGACTGCCACCACCGAGGCTGCGGCGCAGGCGCGCGATGCGGCCGCGACGACGTCGGCGCTGCCGCCGGCGCAGGGCATGTTCGATCCGGCCGAGAACCGTGACGCCTGCGGCGTCGGCTTCGTCGCCGACATCAAGGGTCGCAAGAGCCACGGCATCGTCAAGGACGCGCTCTACGTGCTCGAGAACCTCGAGCATCGCGGCGCCGTCG
>CALMFH010000156.1 GCA_937864925.1 uncultured Alphaproteobacteria bacterium
AGCGCCAACACCGCCTCGGTGTCGCCCTCGATGACGATGTCGCGCGAGAAGAACAACGCATCGCCGTCGAGCGCCCCGTGCACCATGCCGACCAGCGCGGCGAGCGGTCCGGCGATACGCGCGTCACGCGCCGCCACCACCGTTCCGTCCGGCGCCCGTTTCACCGCCTCGAGCCGCGGCTGCGCCGGGTCGGGCTTCAACACGAAGGCGATGGAGACGTCGGTGGGATCGATCAGGAACGTCTTGGTGGCCTGATCGTCGAGGCGTGAGAACAGGGAAGGGTGTCGTTCGGCGAGCGAGGTGATGAACCGCCTGAGCGCCAGATCGAGCGGCAGGGTCGGCAGCCGTTGCACCAGATGGTCGACGAGACGCGGGAAGTGAGGAATCGAAGCTTCGGTCATCGCGGCTCCGCTACGGACGCGTTCCGGGTCCGGCCGCCCGACGCGATCGAACCTCGTCCGACCTTTCCACTTTCGTGAGGTCGCCGTCCTTGAGGTCGATCAACGAAGGACAGATGTCGCGGCGGCCTTCCGCCACACGTTCGCGTCCGGCACCTCGAGCAGCCGCCGCACGAAGACCCAGGCCGCCTCCAACCCTTCGGCCGCCGCCGCGCCGAGGCCGGTGCCGAGCTCGAACGCTTCCCCGCGCATCGCCAACACGAAAGCCGGTGGCGGTTCGCGGCCGAGAACGCGGACGAAGACGTCGAGTACCGCCTCGGGCGTCAGCGCGTGGGTGGAATGGGCGGTGTCGTCGCGCGGGCCGATCTCGGTGAAGGCGAAGGGCGCGGAGGCCGCCACCGAGGCGTCGATGAAGAGAACGAGGTCGGCGCCGTCGAGGTCGAGGGCGTGCTCGATCTGCAGTTGGAAGTCTTCGATCGCGGCGACATGCGCGAGATCGAGCCCGGCGATGCGGGCGAGCAATGCCGGCCCGAGCCCGTCGTCGCCGCGCGCATCGTTGCCCCAGCCGAGGACGACGAGCCGCGACGACGGTGCTGCGGCCGGAACGCTCAACGCTCCGGCCCCATGTTGCGCCGGGCGCGGTGGACGAGGGTACCCTCGGCGTCGACCAGATCGACCTCGAGCGGCATCTTGCCCAGCGCATGGGTGGCGCAGCTGAGGCACGGGTCGTAGGCGCGGATGGCCACTTCGATGTGGTTGAGCAGCCCCTCGGTGATGGTCTTGCCGTCGAGATGGGTCGTCGCCACGGCGCGGATCGCCTCGTTCATCGCCTGGTTGTTGTTGGTGGTCGAGACGATCAGGTTGCAGAAGGTCACCTGGTCGTTGTCGCTGACCCGGTAGTGGTGGAACAGCGTGCCGCGCGGCGCCTCGATGACGCCGACGGCTTCCGCCCGCCGCTCGCCCTTGTCGGCCATCAGATCGGTGCCGAGGATGTCCGGATCGTCGAGCAGGTCGCGGATCACTTCGGTCGAATGCAAGAGTTCGATCAGCCGCGCCCAGTGATAGTGCAGCGTCCCCATCACCGGCTTGCCGTTGCCGCGGGCGAGGAGCTTCTTGCGCTCCATCTCGGCGAGCGGCGTCGGGATGCGGTCACAGGTCTGGACGCGGGCGAGCGGCCCGACCTTGTACCAACCCTTCTCCGGCCCGAGCGACCGGATGTGCGGGAACTTCATGTAGCTCCACGGCTTCACCTGCTCGTCGAGCACCTGCTGGTAGCCGGCGTAGTCGACCTGATCGAAGATCGTGTCGCCGCTCGCGTCGAGGGCGCGCAACGCCCCGTGGTAGAAGTCCATCGTCCCGTCGTCGGCGACGAGGCTCATCATCGACGAATCGAATTCGCCGAAGTGGTCGTAGAACTCGGGCTTCGCCCGGTGCAGTTCGGCGACCATGTGGACGGCGGAGAGCGCCCATTCGATCATCCGGTCGATGTCGCGGCGCATCGCGTCGCGTTCGTCTCGGGTCAGCCCTTTGTTGACGCCGCCCGGCACCGCGCCGGTGCCGTGGATGCGTTTTCCCGCGGTGTGGCGGATCACCTCCTGCCCGTACTTGCGCAGGAAGACACCCTGCTTGGCGATCTCCGGGAACTCGCGTGCCACACCGACGATGTTGCGCCGTGTGAGGTCGCTGTCGAAGCCGAGCAGCAGGTCGGGTGAGGCGAGGTGGAAGAAGTGCAGCGCATGGCTCTGCATCACCTGCCCGTAGTGCATCAGCCGACGCAGCTTCTCCGCCGTCGGGGTGAGCGACCCGTAGCCGGCGATGAGATCCATCGCCTTGGTGGCGGCGAGCAGGTGCGACACCGGGCAGATGCCGCACAGCCGCTGCACCGTGACCGGCACCTCCCAGAACGGCCGCCCCTCGATGAAGATCTCGAAGCCGCGGAACTCGACGATGTGGAGGCGCACCTGATGGACGCGGTCGGCGTCGTCGAGCAGCAGCGTCACCTTGCCGTGGCCTTCGACCCGGGTCAGCGGCTCGATGGCGATGCGCCTGAGCGTCTGCGGGTTCTCGGCGGTTTCCAGACGGAACATGGGCACGCTCCCCTCAGTCGAAGTGCAGCATCGGATGCTCGAGACGCGGCATCCGGCCCGAGATGAGATCGGTCAGATATTTCCAGATGGCATCGCCCGACGGCGGGCATCCGGGGATGAAGAAGTCGATGCGGACCACCTCGTTGAGCGGGCGGACCTTGTCGAGCAGCAGCGGCAGTTCCGGATCGTCCGGCACCGCCGCTCCGGCCCGGTCACGGTAGACCCGGGTCAGGCAACGCCCGACGTCGAGGTGGTTCCTCTGCGCCGGCAGGCCGCCGTTGACCGCGCAGGCGCCGAGCGCCACCAGCACCTTGCAGTTGGCGCGCAGCTCCCACAGCACGTGGACGTTCTCGGCGTTGCACACGCCGCCCTCGATGATGCCGATGTCGCAGGGGCCGCAGTGCTTGATGTCGGTGATCGGTGAGCGGTCGAACTCGACCAGATCGATCAGGTCGAGCAGGCGCTCGTCGATGTCGAGGAAAGACATGTGGCAGCCGAAACAGCCGGCGAGCGAGGCGGTGGCGACGCGTAGTTTGCGGCGCGGCGGGGTGGGGGCGACGTGACGCATCGGTTCATCCCCTCGTTTCGGCGGCGTGGGCGGCGTGGGCGCTGATCGGTTCGACGTCGAAAGTCCGTTCGCCGATCGGCACGGAGAACCCGACCCGTTTCGGCAGGATAGCCCCGACCGGGCAGACCGCGGCCGCCTTGTCGGTCATGGCGAAGTCGCTGTCGCCGAGTTTTCCCGACGGGCAGTCGACCACCAGATGCTGGGCGGTGCCGCGGCCGGCGAGTGCGAAGACGCTCTTGCCGTCGACGTCGCGCGACGCGCGGACGCACAGCGCACACAGGATGCAGCGGTTGAAGTCGATCAGCACGTCGGGATGCGACGCGTCGATCGGCCGCGGCGGGTAGAAGTGTTCGTAGTGTGGGTTGAGCATTTCGAGATCGTAGGCGAGCGCCTGCAGGCGGCAGTTGCCGCTCTTCTCGCAACCCGGACAGAAGTGGTTGCCCTCGACGAACAGCATCTGCAGCAGGGTGCGGCGATGCCGGTTCAGCTCCGGCGTGTCGGAGGCCACCTCCTGCCCGGCTCGCGCCCGCGTCGTGCAGGCCGACGACGCCCGGCCGTTGACCTTGACCGTGCACAGTTTGCACGACCCGTGCGGCTTGAACTCGGGATGATGGCAGAGGTTGGGGATGAAGGTCCCGGCGGCGGTCGCCGCCTCGAGGATCGACTGGCCCGCCACGAAGCGGATCGGCCGCCCGTCCAGCATGAAGGTCGCGTCGTCGCTCATCGCGTCGTCTCCCTCGCGTGCCAGCCCTCGTCGACCAGCCGGCTGTCGGCGTCGTCGCGGCCGGTGATGTCGCGCGCCCGATCGAGCGCGGCGTCGAGATCGAAGGCGGGCTCGAAGTCCTTCCGGGCGAGCCGTTTCTCGTAGTCGCCGCGGAATTCGGTGATGGTGTCGGCGATCGCCTGACCGGCGGTCTGACCGAGGCCACAGTGGCTCGCCGTACGCATCACCTCATGGAGATGTTCGAGCTCGTTCATCTCGTATTGGGTACCGTGACCCGCGGCGATCTTGTCCATGATCTTCGCCTGGATCGTGGTGCCGACCCGGCACGGCGTGCAGAAGCCACAACTCTCGTGGCGGAAGAAGCGGGCGAAGTTGAGCGCCACCTCGAACATGTCGCGGTGATCACCGAAGATCATCAGTGCACCGGCGGTCGGCACGTCCTCGAAGGCGATGCGCCGGCCGAATTCACGCGGCGTGAGGCACTGCCCGGACGCACCGGAGATCTGCACCGCCCGCGGTCGCCGCGCCCCGCAGTCCTCCAGCACTTGGCTGATGCGCACCCCGAAGGGATATTCGTAGATGCCCGGTCGGGCGCAGTCGCCGGAGACCGACAGGATCTTCGTACCGGTCGACTGCCGGGTGCCGTAGCCGCGATACCAGGCGCCACCGTTGAGCGCGATCTCGCTGACCTTGGCGAGCGTCTCGACGTTGTTGACCACCGTCGGCCGTCCGCGATAGCCGCTCGTCACCGGGAAGGGCGGCCGGATGCGCGGCCGTCCCGCCTTGCCCTCGAGGCTCTCGATCAGCGCCGTCTCCTCGCCGCAGACATAGGCGCCGGCGCCCATGTGGATCTCGATGTCGAAGGCGAAGTCGTCGACCCCGAAGATCGACCGGCCGAGCACCCCGAGCGCCCTGAGCTCGGTGAGCTTCTCCTCGAGCCGAGGCCTCAGGTAGAGGTATTCGCCGCGCAGGTAGAGAAGGCCGTGGCGCGCCCCGATGACATAGGCGGCGAGCGCCATGCCCTCGAACACCCGCTCGGGATAATACTGCAGCAGCACCCGGTCCTTGAACGTGCCGGGTTCGCCCTCGTCGGCGTTGCAGACGATGTAGCGTTCGTCGCCCGCCGCGTTGCGTGCCGCTTCCCATTTCACCGCGGTGGTGAAGCCGGCGCCGCCGCGGCCTCGCAGGTTGGAGATCCGCATCTCCTCGAGGAAACGGTCCCGCCCCAGCCCGATCGCCGCCTTCAGCGCCGAACCGGGGGTGAAGTCGGCGGCGAGCAGCATGTCGGCGCGCCGGATGTTGTGGTCGACCCGGAAGAAGTCCGCCGGCCACTCCGCCACCGGCACCCGCGAGCGGATCAGTTCGCAGACCTGATCGGCGCGCCGCAGCGTCATCCGGGTGACGGCGATGCCGTTGACCAGGATCGCCGGTCCCTGGTCGCACATGCCGGTGCACGAGGTGGTGTCGAGCGAGACGAGACCGTCGTCCGACACTTCGCCGGCACGGACCCCGAGGCGCTTCGCCATGTGGTCGAAGATCGTCAGGTTGCCGAGCATCCGATCGGTGATGTTGTCGGAGAACAGCACCCGATACTCGCCGACCGAGGTGCGTGACAGGAAGGAATAGAACTCCACCGTGCTCTCCACCTCGCCGATCGGCAGGCAGAGGGCGGCGGCCAGTTTCGGCACCGCCTCGGGCGGCACCCGAGCGAAGCGCGCCTGGACGTCGAGCAGGATCTGCAGCAACCGACCGGGATCGCGCCCGTGACGGGCGAGGAGGTCGGCGAGTACGGTGTCGAGCGCGGCTTCGTTCGTCGTCACCTCACCCTCCTGTCTCTTGGGACCGGTCGGCGCGCGGCCACCGCAGGCGCCGGCAGGGGGACGATTCGTTCGATGACGGAAGCAAACCGAAAATCCACGACACCGTCGAGCGTTTCCGTGAGGAATCGACCGACCGGCGCCGGCATTTCGTCGGCGCGAAGTCTACAGAAGAATCTCAGGTTGCCCAGTCGATCGCTCTACGTACGGATCGGCCCTGCGACTCACTTCTTGCGTAGCGCGTCGAGCAGGGCCGCCCCGAGGGCTCCCTGTTGGCTCGAGGGCGCCCCACGATCGGGCCTGCCGCCCTTCGCTCCCCCCGGCGGCGGCCCGCGCCGGTCGTCCGGACGCCCGCCGGAACCGCCGCCGCCCATCCGTGCCCCACCGTCGTCCTTGCGCATCGAGAGGCCGATGCGCTTCCTCCGTGCGTCGACCTCGACCACCCGCACCTTGACCACGTCGCCGGCCTTCACCACCTCGCGCGG
>CALMFH010000157.1 GCA_937864925.1 uncultured Alphaproteobacteria bacterium
AGCGAGGCGTCGCGCATGATCTGGTATTCCTTGTCGGTCAGCGTCAGCGCCGGGGCGATGGTGATCGAATCACCGGTGTGGACGCCCATCGGGTCGACGTTCTCGATCGAGCAGACGATGATGCAGTTGTCCGCCTTGTCGCGGACGACCTCCATCTCGTACTCCTTCCAGCCGAGCACGGACTCTTCGATCTGGACCTCGGTGGTCGGCGAGGCGTCGAGGCCGCGCTCGATGATGTCCATGAACTCTTCGCGGTTGTAGGCGATGCCGCCGCCGGTGCCGCCGAGGGTGAAGGACGGGCGAATGATCGCCGGCAGGCCGACCTCGTCGAGGGCTTCGATCGCTTCGACGAGACCCTTCGAGACGTAGCGGCGCTTGCGATCCTCTTCCTTGTCGGCCCAGGTCTTGCGGAAGCGGTCCTCGAGGCGGGACTTCTCGGCGTCGGAGGCGTCGAGGCCGCGGATGCGGGCGATCTCCTCGTCGTGGATCTTCTTGTCGGCGCGCTTCAGATCCGAGGCGTTGGCGAAGCGCGAACGCGGCGTCGACAGGCCGATCTTCTTCATCGCCTCGCGGAACAGCTCGCGGTCCTCGGCCTTGTCGATGGCCTCGGCCGTGGCGCCGATCATCTCGACGCCGAACTTCTCCAGCACGCCCATCTTGCGCAAGGAGAGAGCGCAGTTCAGCGCCGTCTGGCCGCCCATGGTCGGCAGCAGCGCGAAGCCCTTGGAGCGATCGCCGCGCTCCTTCTCGATGATCTTGGCGACGACCTCCGGCACGATCGGCTCGACGTAGGTGGCGTCGGCCAGATCCGGGTCGGTCATGATGGTCGCCGGATTGGAGTTGACCAGGATGATCCGGTACCCTTCCGCCTTCAGCGCCTTGCAGGCCTGGGTGCCGGAATAGTCGAACTCGCAGGCCTGACCGATGACGATCGGGCCGGCGCCGATGACGAGGATACTCTCGATGTCTGTGCGTTTGGGCATGCGTGCTCGCGACCATGCCGGCGCGGTCGCATCGAGGCGGCCCGCACCGGTTCGTTTGTCGATGAAGTCGGAGGATCGTCCGGACTGGCCGGCGTTATAGGGGAAAAGACCGGCACGGGGAAGGGGGCGGCTGCCCTGCGACGCGCGTCGGGCGTGCCTCCGGGCGGACGCGGGCGGTGCGAGGGCGACGAGCGGGTGCGGCGCGAGATCTTTTCATCCTCGCCGAAGCCTACGATATAAGGGAACAGGAGCCGCCGAACCTCTCGCGGGTGAACCGGAGAGGAGGCGGCCCCGCCGACGAGGGACTTTGCGATGCGCTGGGAAGGCCACAGGGAAAGCAGCAACATCGAGGATCGCCGCAGCGGTGGCGACGACGGTGGCTTCGGCGGCGGCGACGACGGCTCCGGCGGTTATTCCCCCGGTGGCGGCTTCGGGATGCCGATCAACATCGGTGGTGGCGGCATCGGCACCATCATCGTCATGCTGATCATCGCCTGGGTGATGGGCATCAACCCGATGAGCCTCATCTCCGGCACGCAGATCGGACCGAGCCAGGCGCCGCAGTCCTATTCGCGTACCGAGCGGACGGCCCCGCACACCTCGGCCCGCAAGGACGAACTCACCCGATTCGTCGCGGTGGTACTCGGCGACACCGAGGACCGCTTCCGCCAGATCGTGCCGCAACAGGCCGGCGAGTTGGTGCCCAAGGCCTCCGGTATGCGCTACGAGGAGCCGAAGCTGGTGCTGTTCTCCGGCTCGACCCGCAGCCCCTGTGGTGCGGCGAACGCGGCGACCGGGCCGTTCTATTGTCCGTCCGATCGCAAGGTCTACATCGATCTCGCCTTCTACGACGAGCTGAAGAACCGCTTCCGGGCACCGGGCGACTTCGCTCAGGCCTACGTCATCGCCCACGAGATCGGCCATCACATCCAGAACATGATCGGCATCCTGCCGGCCTTCAATCAGGCCCGAGCCCGCATGTCCGAAAAGGAGCAGAACCGCGCTTCGGTGAAGGTCGAGCTGCAGGCCGACTGTTTCGCCGGCGTGTGGGCACATCACGCCCAGAAGGATCGCGACTTCATCGAGCCGGGTGACATCGAAGAGGCGCTCAACGCCGCCAGCCGCATCGGCGACGATTCGATCCAGAAGACGATGCGCGGCTATGTCGTGCCCGACAGCTTCACCCACGGCTCGGCGGCACAGCGCCAACGCTGGTTCAAGATCGGCTTCGAGAGCGGCCGGATGGGGGCCTGCGACACGTTCAAGGCGCCGTCGCTCTGAGGAGCGGCGCCGAGTGCCGGGGGTTCGCAGACCTGCGCCCATCCTCCAGGTTGCGCAGGCCGCGACGTTCGCTCAGGGTCTCTTCCTCGCCACGAGGAGGAGTGCAGGATGAAGACCTTCAGCCCACAGGTGCGGTTCGGCTTTCCGGCACCGGAGAAGCTCGATCAGACGATCAATCCGTGGACCTGGATGTCGTCGTCGTCGGGCAACCGGATCGGGTTGATCAACGTCGATCTCGGACTGTCGCGGGCACCCGAGGTGGAAGGCGACATCCTGGCGCGGGTCGGCAGTTACGGTCGGCAGATCGGGCGGATCGGCGAGGCGGTCGAGGTGCTGTTGAAGATCGTCGAGACGAAGTGCGAACCGGGCAGCCTCTCGGAGGGCGAGAAGAAGGCGATCGCCGACTTCCGCGACCTCATGTGCCAGACCCGCGCGGTCAAGAAGGAGAGCGTTCCGCGGTGAGGTGCGCCGGGCGCGGCGCCACCGCATACCGGCGGGCGCCGACGATGCAGGCGACGACGGCGGCGGTGGCGACGACCAGGCGCAGGCCGATCGGCTCGGCGAGGATCAGTGCCGCGGCGATCAGCCCGAGGAAGGGCTGCAGCAGTTGCAGCTGGCTGACCGCGGCGATGCCGCCGCGCTCGAGGCCGCGGTACCAGAAGAGAAAGCCCAACCACATCGAGAAGGCGGTGACATAGGCGAGACCGCCGATCGCCGGCCAGCCGACGCGGCTCCAGTCGGGCCAC
>CALMFH010000158.1 GCA_937864925.1 uncultured Alphaproteobacteria bacterium
GGGACGGGTCTGCGACGCGGTCGGGACCGATGACCGTTTCCGGCCTCAAGGGGTCCGCGGCGAGCAACCTCGCCGCCGCCACAAACCTGGACACCATCACGGTCGCCGGTTTCTACGATCTCGAAACCCCAGTCAATGGACCGCCCGGGGCGACCGATTGGATCTATCTCGAGGTCCAAAGACACAGCGGAAATGCTTTATGGTGCCTCCAGAGGGCAACGCGGCTCGGAGCAGATGGGAATAAACAACCCCTCACATGGCAACGGATCTACATCAACGGCGTATGGGCGCCGTGGTATCCGGTTTCCGGCTTTGTCTCGCCCCAGCACTACGGCGCCGATGGTGATGGCATCGGCGACGACACCGTCGCCCTCACTTCTGCGCTCAACTCCGGTCTTCCCGTTTTTCTGGCCGGGCTCTATCGCACGACGGCACTCGTCTCCGCCTCGCTCGCCGGCCGCAACGGCCTGCTCGTCTATGGCACCGGGTCGTCGGCGAAGATCATCCTCGACAGCGCCACGGCGCGGCTCGAGATCAACAACATCGATCCGGACAACCCGTGGGGCGTCAACCAGGATCAGGTGATCCTCCGAGATTTCGTGGTCATGCCCACCGTGCAGACGAGCGTCGACGTGCTCACCCTGTCGGGGGCGACCGGCGACATGGGCTCGTCGTCGCCGGGAATGGAGATCTCGAACGTCCATATCACGCCGTTGGCGACCGACAAGGGCTCGTCGGGGGCGCAGTTCCGGCTCCACAACATGCGCAACGGCAAGGTGCGCGGCTGCACCGCCTCCGGCCGGTACTATCAGTTCCAGGGTGTCGGCCTGGACATCACCTCGGACGCCGGGTCGGCCGGTGTCGAGATCGACATCTCCGAGTGCAACATGAACCACCTGCAGACCGGCTATCGGATCGAGGCCTCCGGGGGCTCTACCCCCAACGACGACCCGGAAGGGATCTCGATCCACAAGTGCCGCGGCATCGCCGTCGATCGCGGTGTCTGGGCCTCCAACGGCCCGGAGGATTATGGCGGGTGGCTCATCATCGCCGATTGCCACATGAATTTCCGCGAGAAGGGAATCTACGCGCCGGGTATCCGCCTCCCGATGATCCATCACAACTACCTGCTCGCCCAGGGGACCGGCTACACCACGGTGCACGGCATCGACACCGAGATGGGCCAGGGCCTCGGCCAGTACGGCTCGATCGACCACAACCGCATCAACTTCGAGGGCTGCTCGGCGGCGACCCGTGTCGGCATCCGGGCACAGATCACCCCCGGCCAGACCTCGAACGCCAAGACCCTGGTCTCCGACAACATAACCATCCTCCCCACCACCGGCTACGACATCGCCGCCAACAACATCGCCAGGAACAACGACGTCATCTGACGGGGGTGGGTGACGTCGACGGCCTATGACCTCCATTCATCGGTCAACGGCGACAACAGCGCGGTGTGAGAGCCATGAGCCGGTTCGATCTCCTCCTCGCCTGCTGGCGGTCGGGGCAGATATCTCCCGCGCAATGGGAGGATCACAAGCGCTCCGATCCGCTCTTCGCCGCACGGCTCGAACGGCGCGGCCTGTGACCCATCCTCTCGAAAGGTGAACCCATGCCCAGCCGATCCTCGGCGGGCTCGCTCGCGCGCCTCGTGGCCGCGGCGGGCCTTGCCGCACTCCTGCTCGCCGGGGGCATCACGATCTGCCTCGCCGAGGACGACCCGGCGGCGCGGCCTGTCCATGCCGCCTCGCTCGGCGACCAGTCGACGGCGCTCGGGGCTCCGAGGTATGGCCGCGACCTCGTCTCGATCGCCAGTCGTCACATCGGCAAGCGGGCGGCCGATCTCGGCCTGCCGCGCCGCCTGTGGTGCGCCGACTTCGCCAATCTGGTGCGCCGTGAAGCGGGCCTCCGTCCCGTCCCGTCCCGCCTTGCCCGCGATCAGGTCCGGATCGGACGCCGCCTTTCTGAGCCGCGTGTTGGTGCCATCGCCGTGATCTCGCGCCGTGGTGGGCGGCTCGCCGGGCACACCGGCATCATCAGGGGCTTCGACGAGCACCATGTGGTGCTGATCTCCGGCAATTCCATCGGCCGCCGTGTCGCCGAGGAGTCCGTCTCCCGATCGCGGCTCATCGCCATCGTCGACCCTAGTTGAGGTGACACATGACCATCTGGACCGTCGAGGGTCACAGGCTCTTCGCCGACGGCTGCCCTGTGCCGTTCCGTGCCTCGCCGAACATCGGCGGGAAAATCGCCGAGCACCGGCTGTTGCTCCACCACTTCACCTCCGGATTCTACGCCGGCTCGATCGAGTGGTTGTGCAATCCGGCGGCCAAGGCGTCCGCCCACCTCGTCGTCGGTGAGGGCGGGGAGGTGACGCAGCTCGTGCCTTTCGACCGAGCGGCATGGCACGCCGGAAAGTCGGCATGGGGCGACATCACCGGCTCGGTCAACCCGGTGTCGATCGGCATCGAGATCGCCAACCTCGGCGACCTCGACGGCTCTCCTGGTCACTACACCTTCGCCGGCCATGCCGTGCCGGACGATCGGGTGATCATGGCGCGGCACAAGGCCGGTGGCGCGGCGCGGCCTTGGCACACCTATCCGGCGGCTCAGATCGCAGCGGTGATCGGCATCTCGCGGGCGCTCCAGGCGGCCTATGGCATCCACGAGTTGCTCGGTCACGAGGACGTGGCGCCGGGCCGCAAGGTCGACCCTGGCCCGGCATGGCCGATGGACATGGTCCGTGCCGCGGTGATGACCCCGGCGACGGCGCCGGTCTTCATCCCACCCCGACCGCCGGAGCCGGTGGCCGAGGCGCCGGTCCCGAACGTGGTCGAGACGCCGAAGGATGTGCAGCGGGCGCTCGTCGCCCTCGGCTACGGCCCGCTCGTCATCGATGGCGACATCGGCCCGGCGAGCGAAGCGGCGGTGCGGCGGTTTCAACTGGTCGCCGGCCTCGCCGTCGACGGAGATCCGGGGCCGAAGACCAGGGCGGCGCTGGCCCGCGCCATGACCAGGAGGACGTGATCATGAGGACTGCGCTCAAGGGCTATCGGACGATAGTCCTGTCGACGGCCGTTGCGGTCAACGGCTTCCTCCAGGCGACCGACTGGACCGTGCTCGGCTTCTCGGCGCAGACCGCCGGGTGGATCGTCATGGTGCTCGGTGTGGTCGGAATCATCCTCCGCTTCTACACCGACACGCCGGCCGGGCGGAAGGAGTGAGGTCGGCCATGTCCTGGCTGCTTTCCCTCCTCTCCTCGTGGCTGCCGAGCCTATGGCTGGTTCCGGCCCTCGCCGCGGCCGGACTGTGGGTCTACGCGTGGTGGGCGCCTGGACGCATCGCCGCCGAGGTGGTGCGGGTCGGCTCGCTCGGGCTCGTCGGGTGCGCGGTCTATCTCTGGGTCTATGCCGACGCCACCGCCGCCTGCGAGGCGCGCGTGGCGGCGGCGACGACGGCGGAGACCGAGCGGCAGAGGCAGATCGTCGGCGACGCGCTCACCCAGGCGCGGGCCGAGGGCCGGGCGGCGATGGACGAGGCGGCCAAGGCGCGCGACGACCTCGAGGCGGCCCTCGACGCCATCGACCACGCCCCCGGCCCGTCAACCCCTGACGCGCCGAAGTGCGGGCTGTCGGCCCGCTGGACGAAGGCTATGAAATGACCCGAATCGCGACCGTCATCCTCGCCGCGTCCCTCGCCGGCTGCACCTCCGTCGCGGTGCCCCCGCGCAATCTCGCGCCGCTCGACCTCACCCTGACGCGACCGTGCTCCGCCCCTGCCAAGATCCCCGGACGCGATCTCACCGAGCGCGAGGTCGCCACCCTGTGGGGCGGTGATCGCCTCGCCCTGAAGGACTGCGCCCGCCGCTTCGATGCGACGGTGCGGGTCTATCAAGAGCGCGACCGACGCTTGTCCGGCTCCGGTGAGTGACGACACCCGTTGTCGGTCCCCGGACGGCGTTCGTGTGCAACCATCCGGGATTTCCGGATGGTTCATCTGTCAAGTAATCCTTGACACATCAACGCCCCGCTGAGCGGCCACGGCGAGGGTGAGGCCATAGGCCGCCAGATCCAAGATCGACTGACCCTTGCCCGAAGGATCGAACAGTGGACGACCACATGACCATCACCGCGCTCGGTATCGCCCCGAAAGTGCTCGCTTCCTCGATCGTCGGTTCAGCCGTCGGCATGGTCCTCGGCTCCGGAGCTTGGTGGGAGCGACTGACGCGAGGTTTCGTCGGTTGTGCTGCTGCCATCTTCGGGCACCCGATCGGTGGGCGCGTGCTCGGGGCAGGCATCGACATCGCCTTGCCCGACAAGTGGATGCCACCCCAGCCGGACCTCGACGTCTCCGCCGGATTCTTGATCGGCCTCGTCGGCATGATCGCCTGCCAAGCGGCGATCAATGCGGTGACGGCGGCGAAGGAAAAGGTCGATGACGTCGTCGACGACTACATCGGCGAGCACGTCGGAAAGGGAGAGAAGTGAGCCTACCCGACCTCACCGACGACGACCTCCTCGCCTATCGCTTGGTCGAGCGCACCCAGCGTGCCGCGGACGCCGCTGGGCGCGACGTCCGCGTGCTTCTCGCCCTGACGATCGTCCGCCTCGATCGGCGGATGGTCGATGACTATGTGGCCGGAGAGCCGCTGGTGGCGGCACGGGCGGGCACGGGCACGTGATCGAAACAGGAACAGAGTGCACGGATTTTGCTCGCGCGCTCTCTGCCGGTTCTTGCGGTGTTCTTCCGGTTCTTGCCGGATGAGCCGGGCCGCCGTTTCAAAAATGATGTTTCATTTCAATGAGTTGATGGTGCTGCGAGAGAGGATTGAACTCTCGACCTCTCCCTTACCAAGGGAGCCGGCGCATTACGAGAAAACGGCAGTTTTCCGCCGTTTCTCCTTCCTACCCCCACCCGACTGCACAGATCGTGCACAAGCCGGCCGGATCGACGGCAGTGCAGCAACGGCCTTGACGAGGGCGTCTCGCGGCACGTGCGCATAGCGCCGGCCGGTGTCCGACGATGCGTGCCCCATCAGCTCGTCCCTGATGCGCTCGCTCACGCCGCGGGCCGTGAGCCACGTCGAGAACGTGTGCCTCAGCGTGTGCGGCGTCACGCCTTTGACCCCGGCACGCCGGCACATCCCTGCCCAAGCCGTTTTGGCCTGCCCCCCGGCTTCCTTCCCGGTGTCGCGATATGGCGCGCCCTTCTGCGTCCGGAACACAAGCCCGGAGCGGTGGCGCAGGTTCGCAAGCTCGGTGATGAGGCTCGGATGCAGAGGGACGCCGCGGCTCTCGCCATGGCGTTTCGTGCCGCGGAACACCACCCATGCAGCCCCGAGGTCGACATCGGCCCAGTCGAGATAGAGTGCCTCGGACATCCGCGCACCGGTCATCACCAGGAACCGGACCAGAGGGGCGAGGTGCGGCGCGGCGGCGCCGAGAAGGCGGCCGACCTCATCCTCCGTCACCCATCGATCGCGCGGCTTGGCGGTCATCTTCGGCCGCTCCCATCGCCTCATGTCGCAGAGCCCGCGCGTCTGTGCCTTGCTCCAGATCGCGATGAACGGGGTGTAGACCTGCCGATTTCGGGTCTCCGCCGAAGCGCGCGGGTAGAGTGTGCGCGCGGCCTTGTCCAATTCGAGTTGCCCGATCGCCGATAGTTTGGTTGTGCCGAAGTGCCCGATGAGACCGGACCACTTTCCCGTCTTGCAATCGACCTTGCCGACGAACCGCGGGCTCCCACCGGCCTCGAGATAGATCGCCGCCGCCTCCGCGAAGGTTACGACCGCGCGGTCTCCAAACACACTACGTTCGAGGAGTTCCGCCTCCCTCTTGATGCGGATCGCGTCGGCGAGGTCTTCTCGGTCAGTGCCCGTAGTTTCGAAAATACTGCGGCCTCGGACGGTGCCACGAATGTACCAGAAGGGCGACCCGGCACGGCGGGTGAGGGAGATGGGCACGAGAGAGCCTCCATCAGGGCGGCGATGTCGGCCTCGGTGAACAGCTTCCGGCGGCCGAGGGTCCGATAGTAGGGGCGGCCTCGGAGAAAGTCTTGCATCGTTCGGCGCGATACACGGAAGATCGCGGCGACCTCGTCGAGGGTGCGCAGATGCGTCTGGGCGACGCTGGGCGGTGAGAGCCGCTCAGGCATCAGAACGTCTCCCTCAGAGGATCGGTATCGGGGCGGGTCTTGGTAGCGGGGAACGTCGCAAGGATGCGCCGAGCGGCTTCCTCCCCGACCCGCCATTCTTCTTCCGTCGGTGATCCGCCGTCCGGAGGGACGAGGCAGGCGCACTTCGCGATCTCCGCCGCCCGCCATCCGATCTCCGGAGCCACGACCGCCAGGATCTTCCGGGCGACGTGACGGCTCATCCCCCACCCCGCTTGCTCGCGGATCGCTTCGATCAGATCGTCGTCGTTCATCAGATCCTCCACCTCCGCTTCTTCGCTACGGCGCAACGGACGGGAGCCGGCTTGAGATGTGGCCCCCTGCACCATGCGGGCGACCTCAAGATGTGCCGTGCGGCGGGGTTCGTGCTGATCGGGCTCATCTCGAACTCGATGCACCATCTCATATTCATCCGGATCAGATCTCGGGCCTTGTCACGCTTCATGGCTGGCCCCCGTGGCAAGGGCGGCGCGGATGGCGTCGGCGGGCGTGTCGCCCTTGCCCTTCACCCGCCATTCTCGGTCGTTGATGCCCCCAAACTCCTCCAGAACTTGCCAGCACTGCTCGGTATCGTCGTCATCGGCAAAGAACGGGCACTTGTAATTCAGCGTCCAACCTTTGTGCTTGCCGAAATCCGCAAGAATGTCCGGCTCGGTCGGCTCGCGCGGGCAGATGACGTAGCCGGCGGCGGAGATGGCGGCGAGGGCGGCGTCGGCCCATCCCGCGGCTATAGCTGAGGGGTTGACTGGTCCACTGTACGGCTTAGCAGGGGCCATTACAGCTTCGCCGATCGCCCTTGCCACGATCTTCCGCAGATCGGCGGAGACGGAAGTGGCTGACACGCTGCCGGCGCTCGCAAGCCCGGTCGCGATCAGCAGCGGATCGATGCACGACAGAAACGCGTTGCGCCACGCTTCCCGCTTCCGCCGGATGTTCTCGTGCGGGTCTTCGGTCTCCTCCCACGCATATGCGAACGCCTGCATCGTGTCCATGATGCCATGGTGCTCGTCGAAGAACGCCGCAGCCGCGGCGCGGAGATCGGCAAAGACGGCGGTGGCGGCTACCCTTTCGGAAGAGGGCGTTGCGGCCATGAGTGCAAGCGCACGAATAACAAGCCCGATATTCGACGGGTGCACGTCGAAACCTCTGCGGGTGTCGGCGCCGCATATCTCATCCGCCAGCGCGGCGGCGCGTTCACGATCGGTCATTGAGCGTCTCCTCGATCTCGGTGGCGATGGCACGGGCGTCGGTCAGCACTGCGTATGTACAGCGCGGGCCATCTGCTCGGATTTCTGCGTGCCGATCGGCGAGATCGGCGCCCCTGGCGAACGGCCTCAACGCCCCCCCCGCCCGCCTCAGCAGGCCCTCGACTTGGTCGAGCTTTGTCCGAAGCGCCTTGATCTGCTCGTCTTGAAGCCGGATTGTCTCGTCCCGACACTCGATGCCGTCTGGAATCGAACCCCGCTCTGCGTAAGGGACGGCGACTTTTCCAAACTCTTTCCCGACGGTCTGGTATATGCAATCGATTTCGAGCCGGGCATGGCACCGGGTGACCTCGTCGAGAAGGGCGATGATGTTGCGGGGCTGCGCGGCGACGAGGAATTGGCCGTCGAACACCGGGTTCGGGCTCTCTACGCGGCATAGCGTGCCACTCCCCCACCCGTCCCTTGTCGAGAACGCGATTTCAGGACGATTGCCTCCTGGAATGAAGATCCACTCCCCCGGTGTCGCCTTCTCGGCGATCTCACGCAGCTTCTTCGTGTCGATCACGGCGTGTCTCCTTTCCGGATGGCGGCGGCAATGCGGGTCGATGCTTTTCTTGCCCCGCGCGAGTACCGCCCATCGTAGACGTGCGGGTTGCAAAACAAGGCTTCTTCCATGTCAGCAATCGTCGCGCACCGCTCCCGCTCGGCGAGGATCGCGCGGGCGATCGTTTCGACATCTTCTGTGTCGAAGAAAGGCTTCCCGACGTCATCAAATGTGGGATACAGTGCGTGTGTCACATCGCGCGCCTCGCGCATCACGTCTTCCGGGATCGCCCGGTCGGTGTCGTCAGTCATGTGCGGTCTCCTTCTCGAAGCGCACCGAGACGCCGGCCCGCGTGAATTTCACGAGCGCCTTGTTGCCGAGCGACCGGTTCAACACGACGACCTCGCTACTGCCGCGCGGGCGTTCGTTCGCCGCGATGCCAATCGCGGTTGCTATCAACGGGAGATCTTTGAGCTCAGCTCCGAAGATGGTGATGCGGTTAGTCATGTGCGGGCTCCTTCGACTCCGGTCTCCGAATCCACATCGGGCGCCCGCCGACCCGCGACGTCTCGATCAGCCCGCGCTCGACCAGCCGCTGGAGAGCTTGATCGACGACACGGAACGTCTCACGCTCGTCGATTCTCGGGCTGTGGTGTGATTCGAACAGGGTGATCAGCGATGAGAAGCTTCTCGGGGCACTGCCAAGGAGGCGGAGAACGGAAGCCTCTATCTCGGCGTTTACGTTGTCAGTCATGTGCGGTCTCCCGGCGCTCCACGCGCCCATCGAATTTCCGTTTGAACAAGCTGGCCTTCGAACCCATCATCGGGCGGCATCTGCGGGGCTTGCTGGCGGGCGTCTCCGCTCGCCCGGCCTTCGCTTCCATCACCTCGGTGAACGCCGCCTGAGCGGCCCGCAGGCGCTTGGATTTGGCGATCCTCGGCACGTCGACCTTGGCGGTCTTCTCCCGGTGCTCGGATCTGAGACGCGGCACGAGGTTCCACGGCTCGTTGCCGCCGCCCTCGGCGTGAGGCACCACAGCGTGGTCGAAATCGAATCGGCCGATGATCTGCTCGGGTGATAGGCGTTTGCTCTCCTCGTGGGAGATGACCGGCACAGCCCGGCCGGTCTCGTCGAAGCGCACCATCTGGCAGAGCGCCGACGCGAGTTTCTCGGTGAGGGTCGGGCGCTTGCGGGGGCGGGTCATGCCGCATCCTCCTTCATCACCGGGTCCTCGATCGCCCCGCGTCGCACCAGTTCGAAGAACACGCGCCGGCACCTCGTCGCATCGTCGAATGCACCGTGGAACCCGACGCGCCGGGGCAGACCGAGCAACGTCTCGCCGGCATCGTCCAGAGACGGGCGCTTGTAGGCATCCGGATCGCTCGGCATCGGCAGACGGCAGAACGGCAGGCACGGGGCCTGGATGTCCGTCCAGACCAGCCCCGGCCGCGTCCAGGCCTTGATGCTCGCCTCGGCGCGACGCCGCATGAGCACGCCGAGCAGCACGTTACGGTCGAACTCGATGTTGAACCCGACCACCATCCCGCCGAACGGGACCTGATTGATCATCCCCACCAGCACGCCGAGCGCCGCCGTCTCGGAGACGCCGCCACGGCCCGCCATCTCGTTGGTGATGCCGTGGACCGCGGTCGCCTCGGGCTTGATCCGCCGGCCTTCCGATCTGATCTGCGTCGCGATGTGGGAGAGCGTCCGGCCCTCGAGGTCGGTCAGTTCCGCCCCGATCGACACCGCCCACGGCTGAGACGGGTCGTCGAGCGGCTTGTGGGAGTCGACGAGGCCCGAGGTCTCGGTGTCGATGAACAGCAGAGCCGGGGCGCCCATCACACGCCCCCCGGAAACGCGTTGTGCTCGACGCCGTCGAGGAGGCGGCCGGCGGCGCGCTTGCCTACGCGGACGACGCTGTGATGAGGGTCCATCTCGTCGCACCATTGCGGGTAGTCGACGTAGTTCCACCTATGGTCACCCTCCGTTCCCCATCTGTCGGTCCACTCGGCCCATCGGTACCGGGACTGCTCCTGGCTGTCGTCGATGCCGTCCCGTGCGCCGACTTGTGGCATCCACTCGCCCCACTGTTTCATCATGAATGGCGTTCCGGCGGCGGCGCACTGGTCGCGGATGGAGCGCACCCAATCCGGGTGCATCGGCCGGGCGTCGGGACCGCTTTCGCCGCCGCAGATGACCCAATCGAGCGACATGACGGTGGATGTCACCGAGGCTGGAGCCCCGCCGGCATCGTACGGCCCGTGCTCCTTGACGACCTGCACGGCGCGGTTCCACGGGCATTGTTCGTCGCGAGGAGTGCGATCGCTCTTGCAGCGGCCTCCGAACCCGTAGCCATCGTCGCATCCTTCGCAGACCTCGGCGGGGTCGAGCCAGCTCTCTAGATTGATCTTTCCCAACATCGGTTCGATGCTTACGAACCGCTTCGCCGCCGCGGTGTCGAGCAGAACGGGGATGCGCTCGTCGGCCATCCGCTGATTCTCGGCGGTGACGCCGAGCCAGACGTTCGGCAGAGGCAGACCGGGACATTCGACGTGGTAGAGGTCGCGGTGCTCCTGCGTCGTCGCAGGGTCGAGCGTCGCCATCGCCTGATGATGAGAAATCGGCCATTTCCCGCGTGGAACGACATCCATCAGCCGTCGAAAGGTCATGCTCTCGATATAGTCCCGCATCCGTTCCGGCCGCTTGGTCAGCACCTGAAACGTGTGCTGCGGCGCCAGCGCCATGACGGCGAAGATGCGGTCGATCCACGTGTCCGGCACCGCCTCGTGGAAGAGGTCGGACATCGAATTGACGAAGATCCTCCGCGGACGGCGCCAGCGCATCGGCTGAGTCAGGACATGGTCGGGGGCGGCGCGGATCTCGCCGGTCCACACCGGCTTGCCCTTCACCGTGGTGACGGTGTCGGCATAGTGGGTGGCGCGGCCGAGGCCGGCGGCACAGCGCACGATGCGTGCGGCCTGGGCCATGGCGTAGCAGTTGGTGCAGGCGGGCGAGACGATGGAACAACCGGCGATCGGGTTCCAAGTCGCGTCGGTCCATTCGATTCCGGTCTTGTCCGACATCACGCCACCTCCCCGATGATCTGATTGACCGCGCGTTCGCAGGCGTCGATGCTGATGGTTCCTCCGACGCGGTTCTCGTGTTGAGCCCAGATCCGGCGACAGGCCGTATCCATCGCCGATCCTTCCTGCGGCATCTCGTGGCTGGTCCAGAAGGCGGCGTCATACGTCTTCATGCCGACCTTCCACGGTCCCGGCGTGTGCTTCGTGCTCATCTCTCAACCTTCCTGCTTGATCAGCGTTGCGGCGCGGGCGTAGACGATCGCCCGTTCAACGAGCCTTGATGCCCGGCGCCGCGTGTCTCTCGACGGGATGTGTTTCGCCTGTTCGGCGGCGGCGCGGAGCGAGGTAATAGCCCCCTCGAGGTCTCTGGCGCCGAGATTGTCGGCGGCGTCGGCGGCGTGGTCGCGGAAGAGCATGGTCAGTCCTTAGCCTTCACTGGGGTCCCGGTCTCGTCGAGCGTGTAGAAGACGCCGGGCTCGATGCCGAACCGACCGACGATGCCGGCCCAAACGTGTGTGACGCGGCCGTGATCTTCACCTCCTGGGTTATATGCGCGTCGGTCGAGATGAAGCGGAGACCCATCGACGCCGCTTACTTTCCCGAAAAATCCAGTCGCATATGCTCCGCAGTTCACCCCGCTCGCCGTGGCCGCGCCCCGATCGCCGCTCGCCGTGGCTGCGCCCTGATCGCCGCTCGCCGTGGCTGCGCCCTGAT
>CALMFH010000159.1 GCA_937864925.1 uncultured Alphaproteobacteria bacterium
CCTTCCTCGGCGACTGGCTCTCCAAGATCGAGATGCCGCGCGAGATCGAGATCCGTGCCGCCCTGCCCAAGACCATGGTCGGCAAACTGTCGAAGAAAGAACTGGTGGCCGAGGAAGCGGCGGTGACCGCCGAACGCTCTCAGGCCGCTTCGCCCGAATCAGGGATGCCCTGAAACGGGACGCCCCTGGGCGCGAGAGACGATCTCGCCGCCCGAGGAGCCTCGGTCGCGGTGTCGCGGCCTCCTCCGCCGGTCTCCTCCGGGTGATCGGCGCGAGACCGGAGAACCGGCCGTTTCGGCGCTTTTTGCCGGGATTCGGCCATGTGTGACGTCCCGTGGACCCGAACAGAGATCGCTTCGATGTCGAATTCGCGTGACAGGAAAGTGACGTATAGGGCAATATCCGGCCCCAACGGTCATTTCTCGCAGGTCGCGGAGTCCCGCCGTCATGGACAAGATCTATTCGGTCACCGAGCTCGCTCGGGATCTCGGCGTCACGCCGCGTACCATCCGCTTCTACGAGGACCAGGGGCTGATCTCGCCGCAGCGCGCCGGCAACACCCGCGTCTACACCCATCGCGACCGGGCACGGATGATTCTCATTCTGCGCGGCAAGCAGCTCGGCTTCTCGCTGCGCGACATCAAGGAATACCTGGATCTCTACGTTCTGGACGCGACCCAGACGGAACAGGTCCAGCATCTCGCCCGCAAGGCACGCGAACGGATCGACATGCTCGAGTCGCAGCTGCAGGCGGTCAAGACCACGCTTTCCGAGCTCAAGGAGATCGAGCGACAGGCGCTCGACACCCTGACCGAGCGCGGCATCGCTCCCGGGGCGGTCTGAGGATCCGGCCGACGTTCGGCCCCTCCTCGTCGACGACCGTCCCATTCGAAATCCACCGTATGGAGACACGTCGATGAAGAAGGTCGTCGTCGCGGGTTATGCCCGTTCGCCGTTCACCCTCGCCAAGAAGGGCGATCTCGCCACCGTCCGGCCCGATCGGCTCGCCGCCCAGGTGGTCGCCGGCCTTGTCGCCCGCACGGGCGTCAAGGTCGACGACATCGAGGACCTGCTCCTCGGTTGCGCCTTCCCGGAAGGTGAGCAGGGCCTCAACATGGCCCGCCTCGTCGGCCTGATGGCCGGTCTGCCGCAGTCGGTCGGCGGCGTCACCATCAACCGCTTCTGCGGCTCGTCGATGCAATCGGTCCATTCCGCCGCCGGCGCCATCCTGATGGGGGCGGGCGACGCCTTCGTCTGCGCCGGTGTCGAGAGCATGACCCGCGTGCCGATGATGGGCTTCAACCCGATGCCCGATCCGG
>CALMFH010000160.1 GCA_937864925.1 uncultured Alphaproteobacteria bacterium
GCCCTCGAACCTCGAGCTCGTCTCCCTCGACGTCGGCAATCCGTCGTGGAACGTCGTGCCCGCCGAGGCCCGCGCCCGCTTCAACATCCGTTTCAACGACCGGTGGTCGCGCGACACGCTCGAGGCCGAGCTGACCCGCCGCCTGCGCGAGGCCGCCGGCAACGAGGTGGAGTGGAGACTGACGCTGGAGAGCCCGTCGTCGGACAGCTTCCTCACCCGTGACGACGCCCTGATCGGCACGCTCTCCGAGGCGATCGAGACCGTCACCGGACGCCGCCCCGGCCTCTCCACCTCGGGCGGCACCTCGGACGCCCGCTTCATCAAGGACCACTGCCCGGTGGTCGAATTCGGCTTGGTCGGGCAGACCATGCATCAGGTCGACGAGCGCGTCGCCGTCGCCGATCTCGAGACCCTGACCCAGGTCTACGAAGCTTTCCTGCTCGGCTGGTTCGAGACGGCACAGCGATGATCGGCGGCGACGAAATCGTCCGCGCCCTGAAGGGCTCCTGGCGTCTGCTCCTCGGCGACGCGCGCGGCATGGCCTTCTTCGACCTGACGATCGGCGGCTTCTGGCGCTCCTTCGCCGCGATGGCCCTGTGCCTGCCGATGCCCGTCGTCGAGCTCTCGGCGCAACGCCTGTTGCCGGTGGCCGCCCGCGTCGGACCGCAGACGCTGGAGGGGCCGCTCTACTGGGTCGGCGGCTTCGCCGCCTATGTCCTCACATGGATCGCCTTTCCGGTTCTCCTCGCGGTGGTGGCGAAGCCGCTCGGCCTCGCCCGCGTCTACGTCCCCTACATGGTGGCGCGCAACTGGACGACGCTGCTCGCCACCGTCCCGAGTTTCGTCGTCACGGCGGCGTTCCTCCTCGGCCTCCTGCCGCTCGAGGCGCTCGGCCCGCTCAATCTCGCCGCGCTCGGGTTCGGCCTCTATTATGCTTGGATGGTGACACGTATCGCCTGTGCCACGCCGCCCGGTCTCACCGCCGGTCTGGTGGCGCTCGATTTCCTCGTCTCGCTCGTCGTCTACACCGCCGCCGATCGCCTGATCGGCCTCTAGTTCGGGACATCCGATGGCCGATCTCGATCCGCGCCTGACCCCCGCCCGCTCCGATCTGGCGGCCCGCCATCTCGAAGGCCGGGTCACCGCCGAGCGCTTCGTCGACGGCGAGCCGGCGCGGGTGATCGAGGGCCTCGCACCTCTGCGTCGCGCCCCGCGCCCCGATGCGGCCCTCGACACCGAAGCGCTCTACGGCGAGCGGCTCACCGTCTACGACGAGGACGACGAAGGCTGGGCCTGGGTACAACTCGCCCGCGACGGCTATGTCGGCTGGCTGCCGAGCCACGCCATCCTGAAGGGGGAGGGGGCGCCCGCCACCCACAGGGTCGCGGCGTTGCGCACCTTCCTCTACCCCGGCGCCTCGATCAAACTGCCTCCGACCGACTGGGCGAGCTTCGGCGCCCGTGTCGTCGTGATGCGCGAGACGGAAGCGAACGGCCGTCGCTTCGCCGTCACCCCCGAGGGTCGGGCGATCGTGGCGAACCACCTCGTGCCGGTCGACACGCGCGAGACCGACCCGGTGGCGGTCGCCGAACGCTTCCTCGGAACGCCCTATCTCTGGGGTGGGCGCACCTCGCTCGGTCTCGACTGCTCCGGTCTCGCCCAGACCGCCTACGAAGCCTGCGGCGTCACCCTGCCGCGCGACGCCGACCAGCAGGAGGCGACGACCGGCGAGGCGGTCGATCTCGACCCGCGTGCCTGGCATCGCGGCGACCTGCTGTTCTGGCCCGGCCACGTCGCTCTGGTGCGCGACGCGACGACCTTCCTCCACGCCAACGCCTGGATGATGGCGGTCGGCATCGAACGCATCGACGAGGGACTGGCGCGGATCGAAGCCGGTGGCTCGCCGCTCAGGACGGTGAGACGGATCGTGCTGCCGGGTTGAGGCTCAATACCCCGTCCGCCGGTCGACCAGCGTCTCCGGGGCGATGCCTTCGCCCGCTTCTTCCCGGCGGATCGCCGCGACGATCACCCGCGCCAACGCTTCCGCGTCGGAATCGGCGGCGCAGTGCGGGGTGATCGTGACCTTGGGATGAGCCCACAGCGGCGATGTCTTCGGCAACGGCTCGGCCTCGAAGACGTCGAGCGAGGCGGCGGCGAGTGTGCCTTCGTCGAGCGCGGCGAGGACGTCGGTCTCGACCTGCAGGCCACCACGGCCGGCGTTGATCAGCACCGGTCCGCCCATGTGGTTGTGCCGGCGCCAGCGCGCGAAGAGATCGCGGCAGAGAAGACCGCGGGTGCCGTCGGTGAGCGGTAGCAACACGACCAGGATGTCGGTGCGCTCCAGGAACGGCCCGAGCCCGAAAGCGCCGGCGAAACACTCGACCCCGTCGATCTCGCGCGGGGATCGGCTCCATCCGGTGAGGCGGAAGCCGAGCCGGCCGAGCGCCGCCGCCGCGTCGCGGCCGAGCACCCCGAGCCCCATCACTCCGACGGTCACGTCCTTCGCCGCCGGCTGCGGGAGAGCGCCCCAGATCGCCCCCTTCTGGTTCTCGGCGTGGAGCCGCACCTGCCGATGATGCATCAGCACGTTCAGCGTCACCCATTCGGTCATCCGCGCCGTCAGATCGGGATCGACGATGCGGGCGATCGGCACGTCCGGCAGGGTCGGATCGGCGAGGAGCGCATCGACGCCGGCGCCGAGATTGAAGATCGCCCCGAGGTTCGGCAGCGAGGCGAGCAACCCCGGCGCCGGCTTCCACACCGCCGCGTGGGTGACCGCAGCCGCATCGAACGGCTGTCGCGCGTCGAGCACCGCGCGCTCCGGCGCGAGACGGCGGAAGCGCTCGATCCAGGCGTCGGGCGTCCATCCGCGGATGGCGACGAGAAGCGACATCTCATTCTCCGGCGAGACGGTTGCGATCGAAAGGCAGGACCGGATCGGCCGGCGCCTGCGGTGCGGGCACGGCTGCGGTGCCGAGATCGAGGCTCTCGATCCGCTCTGCCCGCCGCGCCACCTTGTCGGCCGACGTCGCGATCTGGTCGAGGTCCCGCGCCGCCTGACCGAAATGCGTCTGCAATTTCGCCACTCGCTCCGCCAGCCGGCCGACGTCGTCGAGGAGATGGGCGACCTCCGCCTGAACGACGTGCGCCTGCTCGCGCATCCGCTGATCGCGAGTGATCGAGCGCACCACCTGGATGGCGAGAGTGAGGAGCGACGGCGAGACGATGACGACGCGGGCGCGATGCGCCTTCTGGACGACGTCGTCGAAATGCTCGTGAAGATCGGCGAAGATCGACTCCGACGGCACGAACAGGAAGGCGATGTCCTGCGTCTCGCCCGGCACCAGATATTTCCCGGCGACGTCGCCGACATGACGCGCGACGTCGCGGCGGAAGCCCTGTGCCGCCCGGTCGCGCGCCTCGTCGTCGAGCGCCGCGTGGAAGGCGGACCAGGACTCGAGCGGGAACTTGGCGTCGACGGCGAGGTCGGGTGCGTCGCGACCCATGCGGATCAGGCAGTCGGGGCGCACCCCGGTCGAGAGCGTCGCCTGGAAGGCATAGGCGTCGGCCGGCAGGGCGTCGGCGACGATCGCCTCCATCCGCCCCTGGCCGAAGGCGCCGCGCGCCTGCTTGTTCGCCAGGATCGACCGGAGCTGCACCACCTCGCCGGAGAGTTCGGCCATGCCGCGCTGGGCGCGATCGATGACGGCCAGCCGTTCGGCCAGTCGCGTCAGGTTCTCGTGCGTCGCCCGCGCCTGACCGTCGAGTGTGTCGCCGAGGCGATGGCCGAGCCCGTCGAGCCGTTCGGTGAGGCCGCGGGCGAGATCGGACTGCCGCGAGCCGAAGATTTCGGCCATGGTCTGCATCCGCCCGGTCATCTCGGCCTGCAGCCGCACCACCTCGCCGAGCCGTTCGTCGAGTTCGCGCGTCCGCTCCGCCACCACCGCCTCGCGCCGCGCACGGCCCCGCGCCGCGGCGAGTGCGAGAACGAGGACGACGAGGAGGAAACCGAGAGCGACGGCGATGCCGACGGTGGTGACCGTCTGCGAGAGCGTGGCCATGTCGGCGACGAATCGACGAAGAGCATCCTGCATGGCGTGAAACTAGCCCGATTCTCTTAAGAGATCCTGTTTTGTTCTCGCCTGTTCCGCGCGGTTCCGATTGACCGGCTCGATCGGCTCTCCTATCTGACGGCCATGGCCAAGCTCGACATCATCACCCTTCCCGATCCCCGCCTGAAACTCGTCTCCGAGCCGGTGGCGAAAGTCGACGCGGAGATCCGCCGCGTCCTCGACGACATGCTGGAGACCATGTACGCCGCCCCCGGCATCGGACTGGCGGCGATCCAGGTCGGCGTGCCGAAGCGCCTCGTCACCCTCGACGTGTCGCGCGAGGGCGAGGAGAAGCGGCCGATATTCCTGGTCAATCCCGAAGTCACCTGGGTCTCGGAGGAGACGAACATCTATCAGGAAGGCTGCCTGTCGGTGCCCGAACACTACGACGACGTGGTGCGGCCGGCGCGCTGCCGGGTGAAGTTCCTCGACCGCGACGGTGTCGCGCAGGAGATCGAGGCCGATGGCCTGCTCGCCACCTGCCTGCAACACGAGATCGACCATCTCGACGGCGTCGTCTTCATCGACCATCTGTCGCGCCTGAAGCGCGAGCGCATCGCCAAACGCTTCGTCAAGCAGGCCCGCCTGCAGAGCCGCGTCGGCACCGGCCGCTTCGGCATCGGCTGACGCGGGCGGACGGACGCGTCGAACCGGCGCCGGCGTGGTGCGGTTCGATCGAGGCCGTAGGGTGCGAAGAGCCGCAGGCGCATCGCACTCTTTCGCGACCGCCCCGATCGACCTCGGCCGCGTCCGGTGACGATCGCTAGGTTAGCACCCCCCTCACGCCAGCACCTCGAGCCAGACGACGAGCAGCAGGAAGCCGCCGATCACGATGCGGTAGGCGACGAAGGGCCATACCGAAAAGCGTTCGATCACCTTCATCGCGATCCAGATGGCGAGAAAGGCGGTGATCGTGGTGGCCACGAGCCCCGCTCCGACCACTTCCCACCCCTGCACGCCGATCCCGGCCTTACGCAGGTCGAGGAGCCCTTTCAGTCCGACACCGGCGATCGCCGGCAGCCCGACCAGGAAGGACCAGCGCACCGCATCGGTGCGCTTCAGATTCATGAACAGCGCTGCCGTCAGCGCCGCGCCGGACCGCGACACACCGGGGATCAGCGCCACCGCCTGGGCGAGGCCGGCGACGACCGCGTCGCGCAGGCGGATCTCCTCGAACGGCCGTTCGTGCCGGCGCACCAGCGCCGCCGCCGCCAGCAGCACCGCCAGACCGACGCTCGCCGTCCCGAGGACCCAGAGTTCCCGGGCCGGCGCCCCGCAGAAGTCGAAATGGCGACGGACCAGCGGCCAGCCGACCGCCATCGGCAGCGTGGCGATGGCGATACCGACGAGGGTGCGGAACTCGAAGCTGCGATGGTCGCCGCTGCGCACCGCCTCGAACCCCCCGCGGCTCAGCGCCCACACGTCGCGATGGAAATAGGCGACGATCGCCAGGAACGCCCCCAGTTGCATCGCCGCCGCGAAGGCCGGTCCCGGCCCCGCCCAGCCGAGGACGGTCGGCATCAGCCGCAGATGGACCGCCGCGGAGAGCGGCAGAAGGTCGGTGATTCCCTGGACCGCTCCGAGCGCCGCCGCCTTGGCCGACCCGAGGTCGACGAAGCCGAGATCGATGCCGTTGGTACAAGCCGTCGCCATGTCCTGGATCCGATCGCGAAAAATTCTCGACCGCCGTCCGCCCTTCCGGCGCCGTGCCGGTGTCGTCCCGCGCGGCGAGAGATCGTCGGGGGGCGGGGGGAACCCGCGGAATTCCGCCATTCTGCTCCGGTCATGGTTTCCAGAGTCTTGCCGAGGGCGCGACAATTTCGAAGTAATGTAGAAATCTCTCATTAGAGAGTACAAATAATGTATTGAGTCGATCTCAGAAACTCACGTCCAATATTTGACGTGGATATAATTCGAGTATGCGAAGGTGCTCTCACTGGGATGTGGGGTGACTTCGACATGACGACGAAGAATATCTGGGGTTATGCGGTTTTCGCTGTATCCATGATCGTCGGCGCAGGGGCGCACGCGCAAGTTCAACAGTTTCCGAAGACGAAGACAGCGGTGGTCGCGCCGCGATTGCCGGCGACCACCAACGCCGTACCGGTCGGCGACGCGCGTCCGGTGTGGGGCTGGCTCGACTTCTGCCGTCGGATGCCGGCCGAATGCCGCGGGTCCGGCGCGCGTCCGCAGGACGTCCGCCTCGACACCGCGTCCTGGAACGTCCTGGTCGAGGTCAACCGGTCGATCAACGCCGCCATCGAGCCGATCACCGATCAGGAACACTGGAGCGTCCCCGATCGCTGGGACTACCCGTCCGACGGCAAGGGCGACTGTGAGGACTATGTCCTGCTCAAGCGCAAGGTGCTGATCGAGCGCGGCTTCCCCCGGCAGGCCCTGCTCGTCACCGTGGTCGTCGACCACAACGGCGAGGGCCACGCGGTTCTCACCGCCAAGACCGACCACGGCGACTTCGTCCTCGACAACATGCGCGACGAGGTCCGCACCTGGGTCTCGACCGGCTACCGCTTCGTCAAGCGCCAGTCGCAGGACGATCCCAACCGCTGGGTCGCGCTCGACGACGGCATGGCCGCGCCCGCCCAGGTGGCGGCGCACTGAGCCGTTCGGCGGGGTGGCGCGCGCGGTCGCGTTCCGCGCTTGCCGCATGGCTGTCGAATCTCTGCCGACTTTTTGCCACGATCCCGGACGGCCGCCGCGGTCTCCGAGAAATGGCGGGGAGCGGGGGAAAACAGAAGATTTCCGACTCTTCGTCACATTCACGAAGGGTTAACCAGTTCCGCCGAAGCCATGCGTATGACGCATGGCAGGGGCTGGATGGACCGCCTTCAAAATAGGCAGGCTGCTGTCTATCTGAGAGGCATCGAACGGCACGGAAAGGCGGCGGCTCCCGCCGATGACGTGCGGAACCAAAGGGGGGACCGCAGGTCTCCGGGGTGAAGAACATGACCATCTACTCATTCGCCACTCAGGTTCGTTCCTCCATCGAGCGCTATCGCAGCTATCGTCGCGCGGTGCGCGAGCTGTCTGCCCTCGACGACCGCCAGCTCTGCGACATCGGTCTGGTGCGCAGCCGCATCGAGGAAGCCGCGCGGGGCCCTGCCCACTGACCGGCGACGTCGTCGTCGATCTCCCGATGAGGGCGGCATCTGCCGCCCTTTCGCGTTTTCGCGCCACCTCGCTTCTCGGTCCGGCCGTGATCGTCGCCGGCCGCGACCCGCCTCCTCGGAGTGACGACCGTGGGCCTCCGTCGATCCTTCGCGAACCTTTCCGACGGCCGCCGCCGCCGCGGATGCGCCGAGTGATCCCGGACGGGCATGTCACGAAGCCGAAACGGTTTTCGACAAGGTTGACGAAACCTCGAGAAAGCGGTGTTCGCGCCGTCGACCGAGCCTCCACCTGCGCTTCGGCCTCATGGCTGCTGCGCGTCGGCCGCAGAGCCGATGATCGAAACAACGGCGCGATGCCGCGCATTCGTCCGCCGGTGTGATCCATTTGTGCTGGACGGCGGCGACGCCGCGGGCGACTCTGATCCGCGACCGGAGCCGTCGGCGGGTGCCGCCCTCCGTCGCCGGTGCCGGGTGCGGGTGAGGCCCCGGACGAGCCGCCCCGTGGCCGAGATCGAACAAGGAGCGAGTTCGCCGTGAGCGTCATCCGCATCGTCCCTGACCCGCAGCCCCTCCTCGATCAGATCTTCCGTCTCGGCGAGAGCCCGATCTGGGACGACCGGCGCGAGCGCCTGTTCTTCGTCGACATCGACGGCGGCGAAGTCCATCACGTCACCGCGGAGGGCTCGTCCCATCGCATGTGGAACGCCCCACCGCCCGACCGCCCGACGGCTCTCGGTCTGACCACCGCCGGCCGGCTGGTGGTGGCGTTGACCCGCTCGGTGGTCTTCCTCGATCCCGACACCGGTGCCTGGGAGACCCTCGCCGAGGTCGACGTCGGGCTTCACACCACCCGCCTCAACGACGGCAAGGTCGGACCCGACGGCGCCTTCTGGGTCGGCTCGATGGACGAGCGCCCCGAGCGTCGGCCGGTCGGCGCACTCTACCGCGTCACCGCCGACGGGCGGGTCGAGCAGAAGCTCGACGGGCTGATCGTCTCCAACGGTCTCGCCTGGTCCCCCGACGGTCGCACCATGTGGCTCGCCGACAGCCGTGGGCCCTGGATCGACCGCTTCGATTTCGATCCGGCGACCGGCGAGATGTCGAACCGCTCGCGCTTCGCCACCCTCGACGACGCCACCGGCCGCCCGGACGGCTGTACCTGTGACGCTGCCGGCTTCTACTGGAGCGCCGGCGCCACCGCCGGTCGCCTCAACCGGTTCGCCCCCGATGGTCGGTTGATCGAGTACTGGCAGTTGCCGGTCGCCTGGCCGACCATGCCGTGTTTCGGCGGCGAGGGGTTACGCAGCCTGTTCGTCACCTCACTGGTCCGTGCCGGCACCGAACATCCGGCCACCGCCACCCTGCCGGCCGGCACCGTCGTCACCTTCCCGGCACAGATCGCCGGTCTGCCGCCCCACCGCTTCCCCGATCCGCGCGGCTGAGCCGGCGGACGTGGAGGTCGGGCGAGTTGCGGACGGTTTCAGCCGGCGGACGCGGCGAACTGGTCGTCGAAGGCGTAGCCGGCACCGCGGACGGTACGGATCGGATCGCGATCGCGGGTGCGATTGATCGCCTTGCGTAGGCGGCCGATGTGGACGTCGACGGTGCGCTCGTCGACGTAGACGTCCATGCCCCACACCCCGTCGAGCAACTGCTCGCGGGAGTAGACCCGGCCGGGCGACTGCATCAGGAACAGCAACAGGCGGTACTCGGTCGGTCCGAGATGGATCTCACGCCCGCCGCGGCGGACACGATGGGTCTCGCGGTCGATCTCGAGATCGCCGGCCTTCAGCACCGTCGACACCAGTTCCGGGCGAATGCGGCGCAGCATGGCGCGGACGCGGGCCATCAACTCGGGGGTCGAGAATGGCTTGACCACATAGTCGTCGGCGCCGGTGGAGAGACCGCGGATACGCTCGCTCTCCTCGCCGCGGGCGGTGAGCATGATGATCGGCAGTCGCTCGGTCTCGGCGCGGGTCCGCAGTCGGCGGCACAGCTCGATGCCGGAGAGTCCCGGCAGCATCCAGTCGAGGATCAGGAGATCCGGTACGCTCTCCTTCAGCCGGGTGTCGGCCTCGTCACCGCGGGTGACGACCTCGACGTCGTAGCCCTCGGCTTCGAGGTTGTACCTGAGCAGGAGACCGAGCGCCTCCTCGTCCTCGACGATCAACACGCGCGCCATCGCCCCACCCCGCTCAGCCCTGCGCCATCGGCGGCATGGCCTCGGTCTCGTCGATCTTGTGGCGCTCGTCGACGAGCTGCTCGCCGGTCGCCACGTAGTGGACGATCTCGGCGATGTTGGTGGCGTGGTCGCCGATGCGCTCGACGTTCTTGGCGCAGAACAACAGATGGGTGCAGAAGGTGATGTTGCGCGGGTCCTCCATCATGTAGGTCAGGAGCTCGCGGAACAGGGAGGTGTAGAGCGCGTCGATCTGGTCGTCTCGATTGCGCACCTGCAGCGCCTCGACGGCGTCGCGCGAGGTGTAGCTGTCGAGCACGTTCTTCAGCTGCTCGAGGGCGATCTCCGAGAGATGCTCGACGCCGATGACGATGCGCTTGATCTGAACGTGGCCGCCCATGGCGATGACGCGCTTGGCGATGTTCTTGGCCAGGTCGCCGACCCGCTCGAGGTCGCCCGACACCCGCATGGCACCGAAGATCTCGCGCAGATCGCGCGCCATCGGCTGACGCTTGGCGATGATGCGGATCGCCAGGTCTTCGACCTCGTGCTGAAGTCGGTCGAGGCGCTGGTCGGAGAGGATCACCTTCTGAGCGAGCGAGGTGTCGCCGCGCACCAGAGCGGTGATGGCATCGGCCACCAGCCCTTCCGCCATGCCGCCCATTTCGGCGATCCGGCCGGCGAGGCCCTGGAGTTCCTGGTCGTAGGAACCGACGATATGATCGGTCATCGGATGCTCTCCTCCTCGGGGCCGGTCGTGCCGCACCCTTCCCGTCGTGGAACACGGCCACCGCCCCGATCGGACGCACCGTCTCCCCGCCTCCTTCTATGACACGTCGACGACGGTTTCGTGACGGACCAAGTCATTGACCGCGCGGAGTCTTCGCCACCGTGGTGGCGGGCCGGTCGAGGCGGACCGAGAAGGTCGATCCTTCGCCGGGCACGGATTCGATGGTGAGACGTCCGCCGTGACGGGTGACGATGTGCTTGACGATGGCGAGGCCCAGGCCGGTACCACGGGTGGCGCCGGCTTTCTCGGTATGGGCTCGATAGAAGCGTTCGGTGAGCCGCGGCAGGTGGACCGGATCGATGCCCTCGCCGAAGTCGCGCACCGCCACGACGACGTGGCGCGGATCGTCGGGTGCGGTGTCGACGGTGATCTCGACCCGTCCGCCACGGCCGCCGTACTTCACCGCGTTCTCGATCAGATTGGTGAAGACCTGCGCCAGTTCCTCGCGATCGCCACGCGCCTCGCGCCGGCCGTCGCAGCCGGTGAGACGCAGGGCGACGTGGGCGGCTCCGGCGGCCGGGCTCACCAGATCGACGACCTGACGCAGGATGTCGCAGAGATCGACCGTGGCCTCCGGACGCACGTGGGCACGCATCTCCAGGCGTGACAGCGACAGGAGATCGTCGATCAATCGCTTCATCCGCCCGGCTTGCTCGGCCATCACCGCCAGGAAGCGGTCGCGCACCGTGGCGTCGTCGCGGGCCGGGCCCTGCAAGGTCTCCAGGAAGCCGATGACCGCCGTGAGGGGGGTCCGCAATTCGTGACTGGCGTTGGCGACGAAGTCGGCGCGCATACGCTCCACCCGCCGCGTCTCGGTCAGGTCCTCGATGCGCAGCAGCACCCAGTGTGGCCGCTCGCCCGCCTCGGCGGTTCGCGCCGGCGGGATCGGTGCGAGATGAGCTTCGAGCCAGCGTTCGGTCGGCACCTTCTCCTGCCATTCGACCGTCTCCGGCCGCATTTCGGCGACGACCCGGGCGAAGGCGTCGTGCAACACGGTGTGGCGCAGGCGGAAGACCAGCGGATCGCCGGGGCGGACGCCGGGATAGCGGGCGCGGGTCGCGCCGTTGACGTGGACGACGAGGCCGGTCGCATCGATCAGGATGCAGGGGTCGTCGAGTGCGTCGATCACCGTCACCATGCCGGCCTCGGGGCCGGGATGGGCGGCGAGCGCGGCGAAACGGCGGGCCTCGCTCTCTTCGGCGACACCGTCCGGAAGGTCGACCTCGCCCGTGGTCGTCGCGGATCCGTTCATGTCACTGGCGGCCATCGCGCCGCTCCTCTCCTGCCGTGGGGCTCGCACCCGCCCACGACGGTGATAGTGTCGAGGCGACGCGTACCGTGGTCGCCTCGTCGCGCACCGCCGAGGAGACCGGGCGAATCGGAGGGGCGCTGTCCATGGGTGAGCATCACCACGACGAGAAGAAAGCGGAAAGAGACGACGATCCCAAGAAGGCCGGAAACGGCGGGAAAGCCGGGCAATCTTTCGATCTCGACGATCCGAAGCTGCCGAAATGGGTGAAGGACCGCGCCTTCGCCTCCGGCGATTTCCCCTATGACGAGCCCTACGACGAGGATCGTTTCGACGACGAACTCGAGGCGCTGCAGGTCGAGCTGGTCAAGTTGCAGACCTGGGCGATCGACCGGGGGGAACGCCTCGTCGTCGTCTTCGAGGGGCGAGACGCCGCCGGCAAAGGCTCGCTGATCGGCGCCTTCCGTCAGTACATGAGCCCTCGCCGCACCCGCGTCGTGGCGCTGTCCAAGCCGACCGACACCGAGAAGGGGCAATGGTATTTCCAGCGTTACGTCGGCCACATGCCGACATCGGGCGAAGTCGTGATGTTCGACCGCTCCTGGTACAACCGCGCCGGCGTCGAGCCGGTGATGGGCTTCTGCACCCCCGAACAGACCGAGATGTTCCTCGAAGAAGCGCCGCGCTTCGAGGACATGCTGACCCGTGAAGGCATCCGGCTGGTCAAGTTCTACGTCGACGTCGGTTGGGAGATGCAGCTCACCCGTTTCCACGACCGGCGCCACGATCCGCTCAAGGTGTGGAAAGTGTCACCGATCGACTACGCTGCGATCGGCCGGTACGACGACTACGGCCGGGCACGCGATCGCATGTTGGAGCGCACCCACACCGACGCGGCACCGTGGACGGTGGTGCTCGGCAACGACAAACGGCGGCTCAAGCTGAACGCCATGCGCCACGTCCTGTCGCTGTTCGACTATCCGAAGAAGGACCGTGGCGCGATCGGCGTCATCGACGAGAAGATCCTCGGTCGCGGCCCGGCCTTTCTGCTGCGGCGACGGTGAGACGAGGTGTGACGGGGCGCGAGCGACCGGCGATCGGGCCGGGTCACTGGGTGCGGGCGGCCAGGATGGCGCGGTAGTCGCGGGCCCAGTCGCCCTTCTGGGAGCAGACCTTGTCCCAGCCCTCGGCCTCGAGCCCGGTGTCGACCGCCGCGTAGAGCGCCTCGGCCTTGTCCTCGTCGAGGCCGCTCTCGACGAGCGCCTTGTCCATCGCCTTGCCCAGCACCTCCGCCTGACGCTTCTGCATCGGGAAGCCGCACATGTCGGCGGACAGCGCGATCCGATAGAGCGTGCGCAGCGTGTCGGTCGCATCCTCGGCGGCGGCCGGGGCGGCGAGGAACGAGAGCACGGCGAGCGCCGTCAGGGCACGGGAGCGGAAAACGGCAGGCATCGTCGGATCCGTTCGGAATCGAGGCGGGTGGGGGTGATTCGCACCACGACCTTGTGCCGCGCCGCGCTTCGATACGGTTAATAGCGAGCCCGAGCCGCGACGGCCACCATGGATCCGCGTCCCGACCCAGCGGAAACGGAGAGTGTTGCCGCAGTGCAATAGCGTCGGCGTCGGCGGCCGCGACGGCGCATCGACGGAAAGATGTCACGCAACGTCATTCGACCGTGTTCACCCGATGTGTGACGGCCCGGACTTGCAGCGGCGGCGAAGAACCCCTAGATCCGCTCATCTCCTTGAACGGACGCGGAAAAATGACCGATATCGCCTCTGAGACGCATTCCCGGAAGAAGGCCGCGGCGGCGCTGTCGTCGATCGTGGCGAGTACGGCGCTGACCCTGGCCAAGGCGGTCGCGGCGGTCTTCACCGGATCGCTGGGTCTGCTCTCCGAGGCGATCCACGGCCTTCTCGACGTCGGTGCGACGGTGATGACCTATTTCGCCGTCAAGATCGCCGACGAACCGGCCGACGAGGAGCACCACTACGGCCACGCCAAGGTCGAGAGCGTCGCCGCCCTCGCCGAAACCGGCCTCTTGTTCGTCGCCTCCGGCTGGATCATCTGGGAGGCGGTGCAGCGGTTGATGGGGCACGGCGGCGAGGTCGAGGTCGGTATCGTGGCGGTCGGCGTGGTCGTCGTCTCGATCGCCGTCGACTTCTTCCGGGCCCGACACCTCGAGAAGGTGGCCGAAGAGACCAACAGCCAGGCGCTCGAGGCCGATGCGCTGCATTTCTCCTCCGACATGTGGTCGTCGGCGGTGGTACTCGTCGGACTCGGGTTCGTGGCGATGGGGTTCCCGCTCGGCGACGCGGTCGCGGCGATCGGCGTCTCCGCCTTCATCTGCCTCGCCGGTTGGCGGCTCGGCAAGCGCACCATCGACTCGTTGATGGACACCGCACCGGAAGGCGTCGCCGATCGGCTGCGCGACGTCGTCGACCGGGTGGCGGGCGTCGTTCTGGTCGAGCGCATCCGCGTTCGGCCGTCGGGTCCGATGGTCTTCGTCGATCTCGACGTCGCGGTGAGCCGCACCCGCTCGCTCGAGGATACCGCCGCGATCAAGGCGGCGATCCTCGCGGCCGTGAAGGCGGACATGCCGGAGGCCGAGACCTCGGTCGTCGTCCACCCGCGCGCGCTCGACGACGAGACCGTGCACGAGCGCATCATGGTGATCGCCCGCAATCGCGCCCTCGCCATCCATCATCTGACGGTCCAGTCGCTCGATGACGGTCGCATGTCGGTGTCGTTCGATCTCGAGGTCGATGGCCGCATGGCGCTCGATGCGGCGCACGACATCGCCTCCACCCTCGAGAACGCCATCGCCGACGAGCTGGGACCGGGAGTCGAAGTGGAGACCCACATCGAACCGATCACCGTCGATCGCCTCGCCGGACACGACACGGACCCCGCCACCATCGCCGAGGTCACCCGGGCACTTGAGGACGCGGCGGTTCGTGGTGGGATCGTCGGCGAGATCCACGCGGTCCGGGTGCGGGCGACCGGCGAAGGCCTCATCGTCAATTTCCATTGCCGGGCCGACCCGAAGGTCTCGATCTGCGACCTGCACACCGCGATCGACGAGGTGGAACGTTCGGTGCGCGCCACCCGACGGTCGGTCAGGCGGGTGATCGGCCACGGCGAACCCTGGGGCAGCGATCGTCCCGTGGCGGCTGGCGGCACCCCGGCGGGCTGAGCCGGCGCCCGTCGTACGAGCCCGAGAGAGCACCGTCCGCTACGATGACGTCGCGCCGGTCCACACGCCCGCCGGGCACCGGCGAGCGTGAGCCGGTTCGCCCACCCCGACACGTCCGTTCGAAGGGCGCGCGACCGTATCGCGACTCTGTTCTCCTCGGGACAATTACGGATCTTCCGTCGGCGGAATCGAGCGCGAATCGTCGTTCATATCCCCGGCGGATGATGATCCGAGAGACAGACATTTCAGCTTCGACAACTTTACCACGAATTCGACGTGTATTTTTCTCCTTTTACTGACCATGATCAGTGGGAAAATGCTGTCATGGCGAAGAATTTCTGGTCGCTATCGGTGCTGAAGACGGGGTGTTTCCCGATGATTAACGATTCCTCTCGATGATCGGTAATGAGAGATACATTCCCTCGCGGAACATCTGGGCCACGAGGGAGGATCTCCGATCCGGGGGCTCGTGCGTTTCGTCCCGTTCGAACTCCACCACCTCGTTCGTCAGAGGACGTCGAAATGCTCGAACGCCTACGTGGAATCTCCGCTCGTCTCTTCCTCGTCGCGGCGGTCGCCGTGATCGGCCTTCTCGCCGTCGGTGCGGTCGGGTTGTGGTCGATCCATGCCAGCCTCTACACCAACAAGACGGGTGAGTTGCGTCGAATGGTCGAGATGGCCACTCACGTCGTTCGGGCCGCCCAGGAGCGCGCCGCCAAGGGCGAGATCTCGGTCGAGGAAGCCAAGAAGGTCGCCGGCGAAGCCGTCAGCCGGATGCGCTACGACGGCGACAACTACGTCTTCGTCCAGCGTCTGGACGGGGTCATGCTCTTCCACCCCAATGCGAAGATGCGCAACGCCGATCTCTCGAATCTGAAGGACGCCAACGGCACCTATTTCGTCCGGGAGATGAACGCCGTCGTCCAGAAGTCCGGCCAGGGACAGATCGGCTACTTGTGGCCGAAGCCCGGCACCGAGACCGCCCTGCCGAAGATCACCTATGTCGTCGGCGTGCCCGACTGGAACTGGGTGGTCGGGACCGGCATGTGGGTCGACGACATCGAGACGCAGTTCCGTGACTCCGCCCTGTGGATGGGCCTCGCGTCGATGGGTTTCGTCGTCCTGATCGGTGGCTTCGCCTTCCTGATGGTGCGCTCGGTCACCCGGCCGCTCGCCGCGGTGCGCGAAGCGATGACGGCACTGGGGCACGGCGACCTCGACGTCCATCTCGACATCGACCGTCGCGACGAAGTCGGTGAGATGGCGCAGGCGGTGGCGATGTTCCGCCGCCAGGAGATCGAGCGCCGCGCCCTGACCGAAGCCTCCGAGCGAGAGAACGCCGCCAAACATGCGCGTGAGCAGAAGGTCGAACGTCTGGTCGCCGGTTTCCGCGATCACGTCGGCGGACTCATCGGCTCGGTCGGTGCCGAGATGCGCAAGATGACCGACACCGCCCGCGCCCTCACCGACGTGGCGCGCCAGACGGCGAACCGTGCCGAAGGCGCCTCCGTCGCTTCGCGCGAGGCCTCCACCAACGTCGAGAGCGTCGCGTCCGCCGGAGAGGAACTGATGGCGTCGGTCGAAGAGATCGGCCGCCAGGTCACCCGCACCACCGAAGTGGTGGACCGCGCCGCTCGGATGACGCGCTCGACCAACCACACCGTCGGCGAACTCGCCGAGGCCGCGGGCCGTATCGGCGCCGTCGTCGGTCTCATCCGCGACATCGCCGAACAGACCAACCTTCTCGCCCTCAACGCCACCATCGAAGCGGCACGAGCCGGCGAGATGGGCAAGGGCTTCGCCGTCGTCGCGGCCGAGGTGAAGTCGCTCGCCAATCAGACCTCCAAGGCCACCGAGGAGATCTCCAGTCAGATCTCGGCGATCCAGACCACCACCGGATCGGCGGTGGAGGCGATCGCCGACATCGCGCGCATCATGGAGGAGGTGAACGCCTTCACCACGGCGATCGCCGGTGCGGTCGAGGAACAGGGCGCGGCCACCGCCGAGATCGCCCGCAACGTCTCCGAAGCCGCCAGCGGCACCCGCACCGCGGCCGACAACATCACCGGTGTCGGTACCTCGGTGGCCGAGACCTCGCATGCATCGACCATGGTATCGGATGCCGCCGCCAGTGTCGCCCATACCGCTGCCGACCTCGAGAAGGAGATCGACCGTTTCCTCTCCGACGTCGCCGCGGCCTGACCGGTCACGCCGTCCCCGAAAAACCGATGGCTCGCGGATCACTCCGCGAGCCTTCTGCCGTCCGAGAGATCTCGTTTCGCTGGCGAGCGTCGCCCGAGACCGGGCGTCTTTCGCTCAGCCGCGCACCATCCGCCGATCCTTGCGACGGTCGGAGACCGGCTGATAGGCGATCCGGGCGTGATAACCGCAATAGGGGATGCCGACGTCGGAGCGGCGGGCACAGAAGTGGAAGTCGCTCGCGCTCGGATCGCCGATCGGCCACTTGCAGGTCTGTTCGTTGATCTGCAGCACCGAGGCGTTGGCGATCAGCGGCTCCTCGGACAGCGACCAGATCTGCGGCTGCGGCGCCGGCTGCGGACGGGCGACCGGTGCCGCGTCCGCCTTCAGCGCCACCGCACCGAGGCTGACCGGACCGGAGGAGCGACCGATCGAGGTCGCCGGCCGCGCGGCCGGCTTCTTCGGGCGCGCCGCCTGCGGCTGTGGCGCCTTGGCGCGGCCGGAGAGGCCGAGGCGGTGCACCTTGCCGATCACCGCGTTGCGGGTGACGCCGCCGAGCTCGCCGGCGATCTGGCTGGCGGAGAGCCCTTCGCTCCAGAGCTTCTTCAAGAGCTCGACCCGCTCGTCGGTCCAGGAGATCATCGCGTCCTCACTGTCGGTGAGCGTTCCTCCCCACCGAATCCCCCGTCGTCCGGAGGATGTCTCCGGCCGGCGCGACCGGCGTCGCGCCTTGCGAACGATGACGGGGAACTCGGGGACCGAAGAGACGCCGCACGAGATGTCGTGTTTAACGAACCGTAAACTACACTATCGGTAGACTCGCCATCAACCCGGCGTCGGATCGTTTCGGTGGATGAACGATGCCTTTTCCCCAGGATCGAGTCCGATCGGCAACAGTCGGCCTCCGGGTCGGGTCGGTTCGTCGTCGGATGGGATCGCCCCGACACCTGCGACGAATTCGGGCATGGCGGAAACATTGACATTTCCGGCCATCCTCCGCCAATATGCGGCGAAACGTGGTGCCGCCGTCGAGGCGGCACTGTTCGTTTTCGACCCTCCGTTCCGCGACGTCCGGGCGGGTCGCCCCATCCGAAAACGGGATGTCGGATCTCGGCGTGCCCGGTCGCGGACCTCGGGTCCTCCTGCGAGGCATCGAGATCCCCCGCGCCGCCGCCGTGGTTTTCGCATTTCGAAAGGTCGCACCGGAGTACGCGCCATGACCGAGACCTCGCTCTTCTCGACCTTCGCTCGGGCCGATATCGCCTTCGAGCGAGGCGAGGGCGTGTGGCTCGAGACGGCCGATGGCGAGCGTTGGCTCGACATGATGGCCGGCATCGCGGTCAACGCGCTCGGCCACTGCCATCCCCATCTCGTCGCCGCCCTGAAGGATCAGGCCGAGAAGCTGTGGCACGTGTCGAACGTCTTCGCCGCGCCGCATCAGGAGAAGCTCGCTCGGCGCCTCGTCGAGACCTCCTTCGCCGATCGCGTCTTCTTCACCAACTCCGGTGCCGAGGCGCTCGAATGCGCCATCAAGACGGCGCGCCGTTGGCAATGGTCGAAGGGCCGGCCGGAACGGTTCCGGCTCGTCACCTTCGAGGGCGCCTTCCACGGCCGCACGCTCGCCACCATCGCCGCCGGCGGCCAGGAGAAGTACCTCGAGGGCTTCGGCCCCAAGGTCGAGGGTTTCGACAAGGTCGTCGGCTTCGACGAGGCCGAGGTGCTCGCCGCCATCGGCCCGGAGACCGCCGGCATCCTGATCGAACCGATCCAGGGTGAGGGCGGCGTGCGGCCGGTGCCGCCGTCCTTCCTCACCTTCCTGCGCCGCGTCTGCGACGAGCGCGACCTCCTCCTGGTCTTCGACGAGGTCCAATGCGGTCTCGGCCGCACCGGCCACATGTGGGCCTACGAGGGCGTCGGCGTGACGCCGGACATCCTCGCCTCGGCCAAGGGCATCGGCGGTGGTTTCCCGCTCGGCGCCTGCCTCGCCACCGAGGACGCCGCCTCCGGCATGACCGCCGGCACCCACGGCACCACCTACGGCGGCAACCAGCTCGCCATGGCGGTCGGCAACGCCGTGCTCGACGTCGTGCTCGAAGACGGCTTCCTCGCCGCCGTCCGCGCCAAGGGCCTCAAGCTCAAGCAGAAGCTCGCGTCCCTCGTCGACCTCCATCCGGCGGTCTTCACCGAGGTGCGCGGCGAAGGCCTGCTGCTCGGGCTCAAGTGCCGGCAGGCGCCGGCCGAGGTGGTTTCGGCGCTCAGGGCCGAGAAGCTGCTCGCGGTCGGCGCGGGCGACAACGTCGTGCGTTTCCTCCCCGCCCTGACGGTGAGCGACGCCGAGATCGACGAGGCCGTGGCGCGGATCGAAGCTGCCGCCCGGAGCCTCGAGCAGGCCGGCGCCGCCGGCGAGAAGGGAGCCGCCGCGTGATGTTGAAGAGCGGTCAGAACCATTTCCTCGACCTCACCGATTTCTCCGGTGACCAGCTGCGTTCGGTGATGGACGAGGCCAAGCGCCTGAAGAGCGTCCGCAACGGTGCTTTCCGTGGCCAGGGTCCGCTCGCCGGCAAGGTGCTGGCGATGATCTTCGAACGCCCGTCGACCCGCACCCGCGTCTCCTTCGACGTCGGCATGCGCGAGCTCGGCGGCGAAACGGTGATGCTGACCGGCGACGAGATGCAGCTCGGCCGCGGCGAGACCATCGCCGACACGGCGCGGGTGCTGTCCCGCTACGTCGACGCCATCATGATCCGCATTCTCGATCACGACGCGCTGCGCGAGCTGGCGGCCCACGCCACCGTGCCGGTGATCAACGGCCTGACCAAGGTCTCCCATCCCTGCCAGATCATGGCCGACATCCTCACCTTCGAGGAGCATCGCGGCTCGATCGCCGGCAGGACCGTCGCCTGGACCGGCGACACCAACAACGTGCTCGCCTCGTGGATCCACGCCTCGGCCCGCTTCGGCTTCGGCCTGCGCATCGCCACGCCGCCGGAACTGGGACCCAAGGTCGACATCGTCAACTGGGCTCGCAAGAACGGTGCCTCGGTGCATCTGACCGCCGATCCCTACGAGGCGGTCGCCGGTGCCGACTGCGTCGTCACCGACACCTGGGTGTCGATGGGCGACGACGAGAGCGAGCGGCGTCACAACCTCTTGAAGCCCTATCAGGTCAACCGGCGCCTGATGGCGGCGGCGAACCCCGATGCCATCTTCATGCACTGCCTGCCCGCCCATCGCGACGAGGAGGTCACCGAAGAGGTGATCGACGGACCGCAGTCGGTGGTCTTCGACGAGGCCGAGAACCGCCTCCACGCCCAGAAGGGTGTGCTCGCCTGGTGCCTCGGCGCGAGCGGCGCCTGACGCCGAGCCTGTCCGGTCCACGGTCCGGGCGCCTCTCGCAATCCGGCGCCCGCCTCCCATATGAGCGACGTGCGAGCCGACCGCCCGATGGGGCCGGGTCGGCTCGCGTCTTTGCGTGAGGTCTCCGAGAACGTCATGAGCGACACCGCCGCCCTCGACACCGTCCTGCCCTTCACCGTGCCCGAACTCGACGTGCGCGGCCGCGTCGTCGCGCTCGGCCCGGCGCTCGACGCCATCCTGGCGCGCCACGACTATCCCGAGCCCGTCGCTCGCCTGCTGGCCGAGGCGATCGCACTCACCGCGCTGCTCGGCACCTCGCTCAAGTTCGACGGTCGTTTCACCGTCCAGACCCGCACCGACGGTCCGGTGTCGATGCTGGTGGTCGACTTCCAGACCCCCGACGGCATCCGCGCCTATGCGAGTTTCGACGCGACCGCGGTCGCCGCAGCCGTCGCCGAGGGCCGCGCCGCGCCGGCCGACCTTCTCGGCCGCGGCCACCTCGCCATGACCATCGACCAGGGTGGCACGATGAAGCCCTACCAGGGTGTCGTCGTCCTCGACCGCACCGGCCTCGAGGAGGTGGCGCACGTCTGGTTCACCCAGTCGGAACAGATCCCGACCCGCGTCCGCCTCGCGGTCGCCGAGGTGCTGACCCGTGACACCGGCGGCATCGCCCGCCACGCCTGGCGCGCCGGCGGGCTGATGGTTCAGTTCCTGCCGGAGAGCGAGGACCGCATCCGCGCCCGTGATCTCCACCCCGGCGACGCGCCCGAGGGGCACGTTCACCATCACGTCGAGCCGGACGAGGCGTGGGCCGAAGCCGAGGCGCTGGTCGGCACGGTCGAGGACGTCGAACTGACCGACCCGGAGGTGACGGCCGAACGGTTGCTCTATCGGCTCTTCCACGAGCGCGGCGCCCGCGTCTTCGAACGTCAGCCGCTCGTCGAGCGCTGCCGCTGCTCGCGCGAGCGCGTCGCCGGAATGCTGGCGCAGTTCACCGCGAGCCAAGTCGACGACATGACCGTCGACGGCCGCATCGTCGTCACCTGCGAGTTCTGCTCGACCCACTACGAATTCGACCCGGCGACGGTACACGCGGGCGGATGATCCTCACGGCGTGAGGATCTCGACCGCGACCTCGGCCATCGCCGAGATGACGCGGTCGCCGGGCAACACCGGGATGGTGAGGAAGGCCTTCGGCATCGCGCGTGCCATGTCGGCCGGAGAGCCGGAGTGGTGCATCGTGTCGCTCAGCCGGAGGAGACGACCGGGCTTGGCGCCGGTGGCGAGGATGAGGTCGCGCGCCTTGTCCATGGCGTTCTTCGCCGCCGCCCGGTCGAGCCGTGCCTGGATCTCCGCCTCCTTGGCGACACCGAAGGTCAACTGGTCGAGGGTCGCGCCGCCGAGCCCCGCGGCGGTGACGAAGGCGGCGAGCCGTTCGCGGCCCTCCGGTCGGTCGATCCCGTCGAGGGTGATCCGGAGGCCCCAACTCCCGTCGACACCGAGCTTCGTGCGCCCGGTCTCGATGCCCTTGTCGCTGCGCGTGATCTCCCAGACCTCGTCGCTCGTCGGTCCGAAAGTGGTCAGGTCCTTGTCGGTGAAGCCCTTGTCGCGCAACGCCGACATCAGCTTGGCGCTGCGTTCGACGAGCGCCGTCGTGGTCTTCTCGAGATCGGCCTCTCGGACCGTCACCTTCAGCCGGACGACGGCGCGATCGTTGGCATGGACCTCCTCCGCATGGCCGAGGATCTGGATCTGCGGTGTGTCGGCGAACCCCTCGGCCTGGGCCGCGGTCGGAGCCGCACCGGCGAGCAGCGAACCGACGGCGAGAGTGGCGAGGAGTGCGAGGCGCGACGTGTCGGCGGCGTTTCGGATGATCGACATGGTCCCTGTTCCTTCTCGTCGGGGATCTCGAGCCCCCTGGCGAAGGACATGGGATCGACGGCCGATGGCCGAAGTTCGCCGAGACGATGGCCGACGTGTGGTGACGTGAGCTTCGTTCGAAAGTGGTGAATTCGCCTCACGCCAGCGCCAGCTTCGCTCCGACGATCGCCAGGACCGTCGCCAGCAACGGCTTGAGGATCGCTTCCGGCGCGCGCGGCGCGAGCAGGCTGCCGATCAGGATGCCCGGCACCGACCCGGTGAGCAGTTGCCCGAGAAGCGTCAGGTCGACCGAGCCGATCCACCAGTAGCCCGCCCCGGCGAGCAGGGTGAGGGGCACCGCGTGGGCGATGTCGGAGCCGACCAGCCGCACCAGCGGCAGATTGGCGTAGAGGATCAGCAACACGGTCATGCCGATCGCTCCTGCCCCGACCGACGAGAGCGACACGATGAAGCCGAGCACGGCGCCGGTGATCACCGTCGCGGCGGTGCGGGCGCCCGGCTTCGGCTCGTGGGAGAACCGGTTCTTCGCCCAGGCGAGGATCTGGCGGCGGAAGAGCAGCGACGCCGACGTGGCGATCAGCGCCCAACCGAGGATGGTGGCGACGGTCTTGCCCGCATCCCCGTGCACCTCCATCCGCGACAGGACGAAGAGCGTGAGCGCCGTCGCCGGTATGCTTCCCGCCGCCAGGAGGCCGGTGACCACCCAGTCGACCGATCGGTTGAACCCGTGCGCGACGACGCCGGCGCTCTTGGTGAGGGCGGCGAAGAGCAGATCGGTTCCGACCGCGGTCACCGGATGGACCCCGAAGAGCAGCACCAGAAGCGGTGTCATCAACGAGCCGCCGCCGACCCCGGTCATACCGACCAGGATACCGACGCCGAAGCCGGAGACGACGTGTACCGGATCGAGGGAGGCGAAGAGAGACAAGAGTTCACGACCTTCTGGGCGACGCGCCGTAGGTCCGATCGGCGAGCGTCGGATCCGTCGCGTGCTGTGTGGAGGATGGAAGCGCCGGCGGGCGAGGGTTCGGAACCTCGCTCGCCGACGCCGTCGAACGCCCCGGACTATCGGGATGTGGTGCTTCGCCGACAAGGCAAGCGGTCCCGAACCGGGTGGGTGGCGGAGCAAGGATTTCCGGGAAGCTGTCCACGAATGAAATCTGCTCGGTTCGAGGGGCGATCGTTGCCGACCTCATGCCGTCGTGGCGGCGAAGTCGAGGGTGAAACCGGCGAGTGCGTCGCAGGCATGGGCGATGTTGCCCTTCAGCGTTGCCGGCGACGCGCCGCGCGGGCCGAAGTCGTGGCTGCCGTCCTCGATCCATTCGAACCGGGTATGCGGTCCGGCGTCGAGCGCTTCGACCTCGGCTCGGCTGCCGAATTCGTCGCGTTCGCCCTGCAGCACCAGGATCGGCAGTCGGCCGTTCACGAGTGGCGCGAGGCGGATCTCCTCCGGCCGTCCCGGTCCGTGGAACGGATAGCCGAGACAGGCGACCGCCACGACCGCATCGGGCAGTACCTCTCCGGCGGTCATCGCCGCCACCCGCCCACCCATCGACTTGCCGCCGATCACCACCGGCCCGACCCGCTCGGGCGCCGCGACGACCGCCTCGATCGCCGCACGGAACTCGACGATCAGCTTCTCCGCCTTGGGCGGCGGCAGCTTCTTGCCGGTCGTCCGCCGCTTGGCCATGTAGCCGAATTCGAAGCGGGCGACGGTGAGGCCGCGCGCCGCCAACCCCTCCGCCATCCGCGTCATGAAGCTCGAATCCATCGGCGCTCCGGCGCCGTGGGCGAGGAGGAGGGTGGCGCGGGGCTCGGCCGCAGCGGTCCACAGGAGGTCGGTCATCGGGACTCGAAGGTCGGGGAACATGGGGGTCAGTAATAGCTGCGCGGGAACCAGCGCAGATAGATTTCGGCGAGCTTGCCGTCCTCGGCGAGCCGCTGCAGTCCGTAGTCGAGGGCACGTTTGAGGCGGAAGTTGCCCTTGGCGACCGCGATCGAGAGGCCCTCACCGAAATAGGCGCTCTCCAACCACGGACCGCCGCGGAACGTACAGCAGCGGCGCGCCGCTTCGCCGTCGAGCCAGAACGACAGGCCGACGGCGTCGCCGAAGTGGGCGTCGACGGCGCCGTCGCGCAGCGCGTCGCGCGCCGCCGCCTCGTCCGGATAGGCGGCGACACGGGACCCGGCGAAGGTGTCGAGCACGAAGCGCTCGTGCGCCGAGCCCGAGACCACCGCGATCCATCGTCCCGCGAGGGTCTCCGGCGTCGGATCGAGCCGCGCGCCTTCGCGCATGACGAAGCGACCGGGGGTGGTCAGGTAGGAGGCGGACGTGTCGAGGCGATCGCGCATCTCGGCGTTGACGCGCAATCCGGCGACGATGGCGTCGCCGCGTTTCTCGGCGAGCGCCGTGGCGAGCTCGCCGAAGGGCCGCATCTGGATGGTGCAGGTGGCGCCGAGTTCGGCGCACAACAGCCGCGCCAGATCGACGTGGTAACCGGTGAGCCGGCCGCCGTCGTCGAGGAAGCCGAAGGGCGGGAAGTCGCCCGAAGTGAGGAAGCGGATCGTCCCGACGTCGGTCGTCGGCTTGCGCGGCCGGCTCTCCGGATCCCAGAAGTTCGGGAAGGCGACACGCGGCAGCGCCGGCCGCGGTGGCGGTTTCGCCTCCTCGCCGCGCTCGCTCGCCGGCGGTGGCGTCGGTTCGGCGGCCTGCGGCGTCGGGGCGACCGGTGTCGTCGGTGCCGCCGCCGTGGGCTGGACCGGCCGCCGCCGCTCCTGTCCTGTAGTCGCCGGTCGGCGCTCCTGCGTGAGACCCGGTTGCATCGACGTCAGTAGAACCACCGAAGCGAGCGCCACCGGTAGTTTTGCCGCGACAGTGAGGAGTTTCGATGCAATCATGGCGTGCCGTCGGTTGTGCACCACGCGGCATCCCGGGTGCCGGAGTCGCGCTGCGAGGACATTAGGCGAGGTGGGGGGCGCGAGAAAGCATGTTTCTCGGGGGGCTGGACACCGATCGAGGCGGACCGCCGCCGCTGCCCGCCGACGGGCCCTCGGCCCCGCCACGGCTCGACCGGCGCACTTCGGCACGTCCGCCATCGATCCCGCGCGCCGCCGCGGCCGCCCGGCCTGCGCGCCCACACCGACCGCCGCTGCCGCCATCGGACGAAGCGATCGATCCGTCCCTCGATGCCGCGGGTGACGAGCCCGGCGTCGGCCGGTCCGTCGACGAGACCGGGCCATGGCGTCGCCTCGCCGCCCGCCTCGGCGTCGCCTTCTGCGACCGCGTCGATCCGACACCCGAACCCGCCGCGACACCGCCGCCCGATCCGGAGACATTCCGCCGCGCCCATGCCCTGCTCGTCGGCGAGGGAGACACGGCGATCCTCGTCACCGCGCCGGAGCCGACCGAGCTGGCGCCGGTCGAAGACTTCCTGCGCCGCCATCCCGAACAGCGCCGCCGCGTGGCGATCACCACGCCACGCGAGATCCGTCGCGCCCTGGTGGCGCGCCACGCGGCCGGGTTGGTGCGCCGCGCCGTCCGGGCGATTCTCGACCGCGATCCACGTGCCTCGGCCGCCGGATCGGTGTCGACGATCCAGGTGGCTGCGATCCTTCTCGTCGTCGCGGCGTGGACCGCCGCCGTGCTCGATCTGTCGCGGACGCTGCTCGCGGTGTGGACCGGGGTCTTTCTCGGCATCGGCATCCTGCGCGCGCTCCTCGCCGAGGCGATGATCGCCCCACCGGCTCCGACGCCGCTCGCCGACGCCGATCTGCCGCGTTTCGCCGTACTGGTTCCGTTGCATCGCGAGGCGGCGGTTGTCGGCGATCTCGTCGCCGCGCTGCTGTGTCTCGACTACCCCGACGATCGCCTCGATCTACGGTTGGTGGTCGAAGCCGACGACGAGGCGACGCGGCGAGCCGCCGAAGGCGCGGTCGCCGGGACGGGGGTGGAGATCCTGGTGGTGCCGCCGGCCGTGCCGCGTACCAAGCCGAAGGCGCTGAACTTCGCGCTCGCCTGCGTCGACGCACCCTTCGTCACGGTCTTCGACGCCGAAGACCGCCCCGACCCCGACCAATTGCGGAAGGCCGCCGCCGCCTTCCACGCCGGTGGTGACGACCTCGCCGTGGTCCAGGCGGCACTGGAGATCGATCACGCCGACAGCGCCCCAGGGGAATCGCATTTGAAGAAATCGAGTGGCGTCGAGTGGTGAAATGGATTCT
>CALMFH010000161.1 GCA_937864925.1 uncultured Alphaproteobacteria bacterium
GCACGTCGGAGATGTTGCGCTTGATCGATTCCGGCGTGATGCCGTGCTCGAGATTATAGGCCTGCTGTTTCTCCCGGCGCCGATCGGTCTCGGCGATGGCGCGCTCCATCGAGCCGGTCATGCCGTCTGCATAGAGGATGACCCGGCCGTCGACATTGCGGGCGGCGCGGCCGATGGTCTGGATCAGTGACGTCTCGGAACGCAGGAAGCCCTCCTTGTCGGCATCGAGGATCGCCACCAGCGAGCACTCGGGAATGTCGAGCCCCTCGCGCAGCAGGTTGATGCCGACCAGCACGTCGAAGGCGCCGAGGCGCAGGTCGCGGATGATCTCGATGCGCTCCAGCGTCTCGACGTCGGAATGCATGTAGCGTACACGTACGCCGTTCTCGTGGAAGTATTCGGTGAGGTCTTCGGCCATGCGTTTGGTCAGCGTCGTCACCAGCACGCGGTTGCCGCGGCGCGCCACCTCGCGCACCTCGCCGAGCAGATCCTCGACCTGCTTGGTCGCCGGGCGGATCTCGACCTCGGGGTCGATCAGCCCGGTCGGGCGGATGACCTGCTCGACGAAGACGCCGCCGGCCTCCTCCATCTCCCAGCCGCCCGGGGTGGCCGAGACGCAGACCGTCTGCGGCCGCATGGCGTTCCATTCCTCGAAGCGCAGCGGCCGGTTGTCCATGCAGGACGGCAGGCGGAAGCCGTATTCGGCCAGCGTCGCCTTGCGGCGGAAGTCGCCGCGATACATGCCGCCGATCTGCGGGATGGTGACGTGGCTCTCGTCGGCGAAGACCAGCGCCTCGTCGGGGAGATATTCGAACAGCGTCGGCGGCGGCTCGCCGGGGCGGCGGCCGGTGAGATAGCGCGAGTAGTTCTCGATGCCGGCGCAGGAGCCGGTCGCCTCCAGCATCTCCAGGTCGAAGGTGGTGCGCTGGTCGAGCCGCTGCATCTCCAAGAGGCGGCCGGCCGCCTCGAGCTCGACGAGGCGGTGCTTGAGCTCCCTCTTGATCGACTGGATCGCCTGTTGCAGCGTCGGTTTCGGCGTCACGTAGTGGGAGTTGGCGTAGACCTTCACGAACTTCAGCGCCTGGGTCCTCTGCCCGGTCAGCGGATCGAACTCGTCGATCGCCTCGATCTCGTCGCCGAAGAAGGAGATCCGCCACGCCCGATCTTCCAGGTGGGCGGGGAAGACTTCCACCGTGTCGCCGCGCACCCGGAAGACGCCGCGCTGGAAGGCGGCGTCGTTGCGGCGGTAGTGCACCGCGACCAGATCGGCGAGGAGCTGACGCTGGTCGAGCCGCTCGCCGACCTCCACCGAGAAGGTCATCGCCGTGTAGGTCTCGACCGAGCCGATGCCGTAGATGCACGACACCGAGGCGACGATGATGACGTCGTCGCGCTCCAGCAGCGAACGGGTGGCGGCGTGGCGCATCCGGTCGATCTGCTCGTTGATCGACGATTCCTTCTCGATGTAGGTGTCGGTGCGCGGGACGTAGGCCTCGGGCTGGTAGTAGTCGTAGTAGGAGACGAAATACTCGACCGCGTTGTTGGGGAAGAACGACTTGAACTCGCCGTAGAGCTGGGCGGCCAGCGTCTTGTTCGGCGCCAGGATCAGCGCCGGGCGCTGGGTGCGGGCGATCACCTGCGCCATGGTGAAGGTCTTGCCCGAACCGGTGACACCGAGCAGCACCTGGGTGCGGTCGCCCTGGTCGATGCCGGCCACCAGATCCTCGATCGCCTGCGGCTGGTCGCCCTGCGGCTCGAAGGGCGAGACCAGATCGAAGCGGATACCGCCTTCCGACTTGGGCGGCCGCTCGGGGCGATGCGGCGTCCACAGCTTGCCGTCCTTGAACAGCGGATTGCCGGACGAGATCAGCGCCGACAGCGCTTCGACGGTGGCGGTGGCCCCGCCTTTGGGGGCGTTCACCGCCTCCTCGAGGCCGATCTCCAGGCCGGCGACCGCATTGAGGCCGCTCGCCACCCGCTCGGCGGCGGTCACCGACGTATCGTCCTTCTTCGGCCGGCCGGGCTTCTTGCGCCCGGCGGGAGCCGGCGCGGTCGCGGCCTTGGCGATTTCCTCGGCCCAGTCTGCGATCGAGCCGGAAAGCGGCGCGGCGCCGACATCGAAGGACGCCTGCGGCATCTCGCCGAATCCGGACGGACCGATACCGCCGTCCTCCCACGGCAGGCCGAGCGGCTCCGCCGTATCGAGATCATCGGGCGTCGGCCGACGGCGCTTCTTCGCCCCCGAGGTGGCGAGCGGGGCGTCGGAACGGGATTTCGATGGTCGGGTCATACACCCAATATGGCGCGAGTCCGGCGCGGCGAAAAGGGCGGTGTTCGCGTTTCGTGCCGGTGATCGACACGTATGGCGATCCGAAGGCCGACGGGCGCGACCTCTGGCAACGGTGACGCGAACGCGCTATTTACGATCCCCTTCGACGAACCCCGGCGACGGTCGCGAAGCCGGTGGGATCGTTCAATCGGTGTATTTGTCCGCCGGCATCGGACCTGCTACCCGGTGTTCGCGGTGGCGGCCTTCGTTCCATTCGTGTCTCCGGAGATCGGATTTCATGCCCAAGATCGTTCCCGTCGTCCTGTGTGGTGGTTCCGGCTCGCGCCTCTGGCCGGCGTCACGGGACAGCTTCCCCAAGCAGTTCCTGTCGCTGACCGGGGAAGTCTCGCTGTTCCAGGATACGCTGAAGCGGGTGATCGGATCGGACTTCGACGCCCCCGTGGTGGTCACCGGCGCCGACTACCGCTTCCTCGTCGCCGAGCAGATGCGCGCCGTCGGCGTGAAGGGTGACATCGTTCTCGAGCCGATGCGCCGCGACAGTTGCGCCGCCATCGCCGCCGCGGCGCGGCTGGCGCTGACCCGCGATCCGGAGTCGCTGGTGCTGGTGCTCGCCGCCGACCACGCCATGCCGGACGTCGAAGGCTTTCTCGTCCACGTTCGCCGTGGCGCCGCCGCCGCCGAGGCCGGCCGCATCGTCACCTTCGGCATCCGTCCGAGCCGCCCGGCGACCGGTTACGGGTACATCCGCCCCGGTGCCGCGCTCGCCGAACCGGGTGTCTCGGCCATCGCCGCCTTCGTCGAGAAGCCGGACGAGGCGACGGCGGAGCGTTACGTCGCCGAGGGCTGCCTGTGGAACTCCGGTAACTTCCTGTTCCGCGCCAAGGTCTTCCTCGACGAACTCGACCACCTCGCCCCCGAGATCGGCCGTCCCGTGGCCGAAGCCGTGGCTCATGCCACGCGCGATCTCGACTTCCTCCGGCTCGAGGCCGAGGCCTTCGCGATCGCCGTGCCGAAATCGGTCGACTATGCGGTGATGGAGAAGACGGCCAGAGCCGCCGTCGTGCCGTCCGATTTCGCCTGGTCCGACGTCGGCGCCTGGGGCGCCATCTGGGATCTCGCCGAAAAGGATCGGTTCGGCAACGCCGCCAAGGGCGACGCCGCCTTCCTCGACGCCAACGGATGCTACGTCCATTCGCCGGATCGTCTCACCGCCGTGGTCGGCCTCGACGACGTCGTGGTGGTGACCACGCGCGACGCGGTGCTGGTCGTCGCCCGCGATCAGGCCGAGAAGGTCAAGGGCCTCGTCGCCCGACTGACCGCGAGCGGCCGCAAGGAGGCGACCGAGAACCTCAAGGTCTTCCGCCCCTGGGGGTCCTACGACTCGATCGATCACGGGCCGCGCCATCAGGTGAAGCGCATCACCGTCGATCCGGGCTGCAAGCTGTCGCTGCAGAGCCACTATCACCGCGCCGAACACTGGGTGGTGGTGTCCGGGACGGCACGCATCACCGTCGGCGACACGGTGACGATCGCCAGCGAGAACCAGTCGGTCTACATCCCGCTCGGCGCCGTGCACCGGCTGGAGAATCCCGGCAAGATCCCGCTCGATCTGATCGAGGTCCAGTCCGGCTCCTACCTCGGCGAGGACGACATCGTCCGCTACGAGGACGTCTACAACCGCAATTGAGCGCGGGCGGACGGCCCTGCGCCAGCACGGTGCGAGACGCTTCGAGACGCGGCCTCACGGCCGCTCCTCGGTCCGAGCCGTTTGTTTCGACCACGAAAATTCGGACGTCTCACGCCGAGACGCGTTCGGAACGGACGCCTCTGGAAGCATCGTCCACCGCTTCGGTGACGGCCCCCGACTGCCGCCGGGGCTCCGCGTCCTCAGTCCTGGAAAACCACCGTGCGGTGGCCGTTGAGGATCACCCGGTCGTCGAGCAGGTGGGAGAGGGCCCGCGCCAGCACCCGCCGCTCGATGTCGCGGCCCTTGCGCACCATCGTGTCGGGCGTGTCGCGATGGGTGATGTGCTCGACGTCCTGGGCGATGATCGGCCCCTCGTCGAGATCCGGCGTGACGAAATGGGCGGTGGCGCCGATGATCTTCACGCCGCGCTCGTGCGCCTGATGATAGGGCTTGGCGCCCTTGAAGCCCGGCAGGAACGAGTGGTGGATGTTGATGCAACGCCCGGCGAGCGCCGTCGACATCTCGTTCGACAGGATCTGCATGTAGCGGGCGAGGACCACGATTTCGGTGCCGGTGGTCTCGATCAACTGCAGGATCTTCGCCTCCTGCTCCGCCTTGTTGCCCTTGTCGACCGGCATGTAGTGGAACGTCGTGTCGGTGAATTCGACGTGCGCGTAGGTGGCGCGCGGATGGTTGGCGACGATGGCGGTGACGTCCATCGACAGCTCGCCGATGCGCTTGCGATAGAGCAGGTCGACCAGACAGTGGTCGAACTTCGACACCAGGATCATCACCTTGCGCGGCTGCGAGCGGTCACGCAGGCGCCAGTCCATGCCGAACTTCTCGGCGATCGGCGCGAAGCCGCGCTTCAGCGACGCCGCATCGTGGCCGTCGATCTCGAACATCACCCGCATGAAGAACAGATCCGACAGCGTGTCGTCGAACTGCTCGGCATCGGAGATGTTGGCGCCGAGCTCGAACAGATGCGTCGACACCGCCGCGACGATGCCGGGGCGGTTGGCGCAGGAGAGGACGAGGACGAAGGACTTCTCGGACATCGGACGCGGAACCTCGGCGAGAGGAAAAGGGTCGAGGCTGCGATAACCGGTCGCGCCGCCCCTGTCGAGATGGCAGGGCTGCCGGAAAGGCAGGAGGGCCGACGCTCCGACCGTGATCCGCCGATCACCGCCGATGTCGACGGGTCCGGAGCCACACCCCGGACCCGCGCTGCCGTCACCGCCGTCGGATCACTGGAACAGCACCAGCGCCTTCGACAGCGTGATCCACATGCCCCACAGGATCGGCAGGCCGACCACCGCCCAGGCGACCGCCGCCTTGCCGTCGAGGCCGCCGCGGCCGATGCCGTAGCTCTCGTGGTGTTCGCGCTTGGTCATCAGGTCGTGGACGATCACCGACTTGGTCTCCTTGTCGGTCATCAGCCACTTCTCCGCCACCGGCCGGACCAGCAGGTTGGCGACGAAACCCGCCACCAGCATCCCGGCCAGGATGTACATGGTGTAGTCGTAGACCTGCGCCCGCGGCACGCCGGCGGCGATCTGCGCCTCGCGGATGTAGTTGACGACCACCGGCCCGATGATGCCGGCGGTCGACCAAGCGGTGAGCAACCGGCCGTGGATGGCGCCGACGAAGGCGGTGCCGAACATGTCGGCGAGATAGGCCGGCACCGTGGCGAAGCCGCCGCCGTACATCGACAGGATGACGCAGAAGAACAGCACGAACAGCGCCTTCGAGCCCATGTGCGCCGCCCACGGCGAGGCCGCGTAGAGGACGATGCCGAGCAGGAAGAAGACGAAGTAGGTGTTCTTGCGCCCGAGTTTGTCGGAGAGCGAAGCCCAGAAGAAACGCCCGCCGATATTGAACAGCGACAGGAGGCCGGTGAAGCCGGCGGCGATCGCCGCCACGGTCTTCTTCTGACCCTCGTCGAGAGCCGTGAAGCCGACGTCGGGCAGGCCGATCAGAGCGCCGCCGAAGATCTCCTGCAGCATCGGGCTGGCCATGCCGATGACGCCGATGCCGGCCGAGACGTTGAGGCAGAGCACCGCCCAGATCAGCCAGAACTGCGGGGTCTTGTGCGCGTCCTTCAGGTGGACGTCGTGGTGGGTGATCATGGTGCGCACCGTCGGCAGCGGCGGATGCCAGCCCTCCGGGCGCCAGCCGGCGGGCGGCACCCGATAGCCGAAGGCGCCGGCCATCATGAAGACGAAGTAGATCGCCCCCATGACGACGAAGGTCTCCCACACGCCGACCGAGGTCGGGGTGCGGAAGGCGTTCATCAGCATGTCGGCGAGCGGCGCGCCGATCATCGCGCCGCCGCCGAAGCCCATGATCGCCATGCCGGTGGCCATGCCGCGGCGGTCGGGGAACCATTTGATCAGGGTCGACACCGGCGAGATGTAGCCGAGGCCGAGGCCGATGCCGCCGATGACGCCGGAGCCGAGCCACATCAGCCACAGCTGGTGGGTCCTGACGCCGACCGCCGAGATCATGAAGCCGCCCGACCAGCACAGCGCCGCGACGAAGCCGGCCTTGCGCGGGCCGGCGCGTTCGAGCCAGCCGCCCCAGATCGCCGCGGACGAGCCGAGCAGCACGAAGAACAAGGTGTACATCCAGCCGAGGTCGGCGACCTTCCAGTCGCAGCTGGTGGTGACCAGCGCCTGCAAGAGCCCCATGTCGGCCGGGCAGGCGACCGACTTGGAGATGCCGATCGAACGCGACAGCGGCAGCCAGAAGACGCTGAAGCCGTAGGCCATGCCGATGCACAGATGGATGGCGAGCGCCGCCGGCGGGACGAGCCAGCGATTGAACCCGGGTTTGGCGATGGTGTGGGAGCGGTCGAGAAAGCCTTCCCCGTTCGCCGGGCTCGCGCCCGTCGTCTCCATGGTCGTCATCTGTGTTTCCCCCTCGCGGCCGTTCTCGGCCGGCGCTTTTCCTACGAGGTCGCGTTCAGGGCACCCTCCGGCGCCTCGTTTCGCCGGATCACCACGAATTCGGAAGCCGTGCCCACGATCGGGCGCGGCTTCCCGTCAATGTTCTGCCGGCGCCGGCCCGAGGATCTCCGCTGCCGCCCGAGCGACATCGGAGAGCCCCGCGCCACCGGCGGCGAGATGAGCGGCGAGACCGGCCCGCATGCGGCCGTCCCAGTTCTTCAGAATGTGATCGGCCGCCTCGGCCGCCGCGCCACCGCGCTGGGCGGCGAAGAAACCGGCGATCTGGTTGGCCATGGTGACGAGCTTGGCGGTGTCCATGGCTCTCACTCCGCCGCCGCGATGCGCCGCGACGCGGCCGCCTGTGCCTCGTAGTCCTCCTGCCAGCGTGTCGGCCCGTTGGAAGGCGAGATCTGCACGGCGGTGACCTTGTATTCCGGGCAGTTGGTGGCCCAATCCGAGTTCTCGGTGGTGACGACGTTGGCCTGGGTCGCCGGGTGGTGGAACGTCGTGTAGACGACCCCCGGCGCCACCCGGTCGGTGAGGACGGCGCGCAGCGACGTCTCGCCCGCCCGGCTGGCGATCTTCACCCAGTCACCCTCGCGGATGCCGCGGTTCTCCGCGTCGGCCGGATGGATCTCGAGGACATCCTCGGCGTGCCAGGCGACGTTGGCGGTGCGCCGCGTCTGGGCGCCGACGTTGTACTGGGAGAGGATGCGGCCGGTGGTGAGCAGCAGCGGGAAGCGCGGACCGGTCTTCTCCGTCGTCGGCACGTAGTCGGTGATCATGAAGTGACCGGAGCCACGCACGAAGCCGTCGATGTGCATGATCGGCGTGCCGTCGGGGGCCTTGGCATTGACCGGCCACTGCAACGTCTCGCGCTCCAGCCGCTCGTAGGTTACCCCGGCGAAGGCCGGCGTCGAGCGGGCGATCTCGTCCATGATCTGGCTCGGGTGGGTGTAGCCCCAGTCGCGGCCCATCGCTTTCGCCAGATCGCGGGTGATCTCCCAATCGGCCTTGCCCGACTTCGGCGTCATCACCTTGCGGACGCGTTGGATGCGCCGCTCGGCGTTGGTGAAGGTGCCGTCCTTTTCGAGGAAGGTGGCGCCGGGCAGGAAGACGTGGGCGTAAGATGCGGTCTCGTTGAGGAACAGATCCTGGACGACGACGCATTCCATTGCCGCGAAGGCGGCGGCGACATGGGCGGTGTTGGGGTCGGACTGCAACAGGTCCTCGCCCTGGATGTACATGCCCTTGAAGGTGCCCTCGATCGCCGCGTCGAACATGTTGGGGATTCTCAGGCCCGGCTCGGCGTCGAGCGTCACCCCCCACAGATCCTCGAACAGCCCGCGCACCGCGTCGTCGGAGACGTGGCGATAGCCCGAGAACTCGTGCGGGAACGAGCCCATGTCGCACGAGCCCTGGACGTTGTTCTGGCCGCGGAGTGGGTTCACGCCGACGCCGCGCCGGCCGATGTTGCCGGTCGCCATGGCGAGATTGGCGATCGCCATCACCGAGGTGGTTCCCTGGGAATGCTCGGTGACGCCGAGGCCGTAGTAGATGGCGCCGTTGCCGCCCTTGGCATAGAGCCGCGCCGCGCCGCGGATCTCCGCCGCCGGCACGCCCGAGATGGTCTCCACCTCCTCCGGAGAATGCCGCGGATCGGCGACGAACTCCGCCCAGGCGGCGAAGGCGTCGAGATCGCAGCGCTCGGTGACGAAGCTCTGGTCGATCAGTCCCTCGGTGACGATGACATGGGCGAGCGAGGTCAGCACCGCGACGTTGGTGCCGGGGCGCAGCGCCAGATGATGCGCTGCCCGGATGTGCGGGCTCTTCACCAGATCGATGCGGCGCGGATCGATGACGATCAGCTTCGCCCCCTGGCGCAGCCGCTTCTTCAGCCGCGAGCCGAACACCGGATGGCCGTCGGTCGGGTTGGCGCCGATGACGATGACGACGTCGGAGTTCTCGACCGAATCGAAGTCCTGCGTCCCCGCCGAGGTGCCGAAGGCCACTTTCAGGCCATAGCCGGTCGGCGAATGGCAGACGCGGGCGCAGGTGTCGACGTTGTTGTTGCCGAAGCCGGCGCGGATCA
>CALMFH010000162.1 GCA_937864925.1 uncultured Alphaproteobacteria bacterium
CCACCGACGCGGTCGGCAACCTCGGCACCAGCAACGCCGTGACCTGGACGCTCGACACCGTCGCTCCGACGGTGACGATCGGCTCGACCGGCGGTGCGACCAATGCCCGGTCGCAGACGATCACCGGCAGCATCGGCGTCGCCGACGCCGGCCGGACGATCTCGCTCTTCGCCGGCACCACCGCGCTCGGCACCACGACCGCCGACGCCTCGGGACACTGGTCGGCGACGGTCATGCTGCCCGACGTCCAGGGTGCCCAGACGGTGACCGCGAAGGCCACCGACGCGGTCGGCAACCTCGGCACCAGCAACGCCGTGACCTGGACGCTCGAAAAACCAAATACGTTCAGTGACTTCACCGGTGACCACAAGTCCGACATCCTCGTCCGGAACGGCTCGGGCACGACCTCTCTACGGTCGATGAACGGGGCGACGGTGACGAAGGAGACGATGACTTCCGTCCAGGTCGGGCCCAACTGGCAGATCGCCGCGATCGCCGACTTCGATGGTGACCGCAAGTCGGATCTGCTCTGGGTCTACGACAACGCCAAGAATCCCTCCGATCCACTCGAAGGCACCAGCTATATCTGGCTCCAGGACGGAGCGACCGTAGGCGCCGGCAGCGACGTCGTGCAACAGCTGTCGAACGATTGGCGCCTGGTCGGTGTCGGTGACTTCGACGGCGACGGCAAGGCCGACACACTCTATCGCGACACGTCTTCGGGACAGACCTGGGTCGACATCATGAACGGCCCGGCGATCGACTGGAGCCGGAGCGGGTTCACCTCCGGTCTGGTGGCGGACCCCGATTGGACCGTGGCGGCGGTCGCCGACTTCGACGGTGACGGTCGAGCCGACGTTCTGTGGCGCTACGATGACGCCGCGAACCCGTCCGACCCGCTGAACGGGAATCTCTACGAATGGAAGATGAACGGTACCACGGTGAGCGACACCCGGCCGATCAGCCGACAGGTGAGCGATGCGTGGCAGGTCACCGGCACCGGTGATTTCGACGGCAACGGCACCGCCGACATCCTGCTCCGCTACGAGAACGCTTCGAACACCTCCGATCCGCTCAACGGGGCGACCTACATCGACTTCATGAACGGAACGACGGTGGCCTCGGGAGCGCCGACGCAATGGCAGGCAGACACCGCTTGGCAGGTCGCCTCGATCGGCGATTTCGACGGCGACGGCAAGTCGGACATTCTGTGGCGGCAGACCGCGACCGGGGATTCCTACCTCTGGACGATGAACGGGGCGAGCGTCACCGCAGGCGGCCACACCTCGCAACAGGTCGGGCTCGACTGGACGATCCAGAGTGGCGTCCATATGGGATGAAATCGGAACGGAAACGCGTCGGCCTTCCGACCGACGCAGCCGAAGCAAGGACTGGGCACCCGTCACGGGCCATGGCTCGGACTCTCGTGACGCCGGTCGTCGATCGGAAAGGTCCGCCTTCCCCCGCCGCCGACGCCTCGAAACGCGTTGCCGAGTCTCTCCTCGGACGAGGCGGCGCTCGCGAATCCCAACCGGGTCGGAAAGGTCCGGGCCGAGCTCAGAAAGACGGGGAGTACATCACCACCGGTCAGGGCGAAGGTCGAACCGGATCGGGTAGAGGCGGTGAAGTCGACCGGGTCCTGTCCGGCACGGGACTCGACTTCCATCCATCTTGGACGGACGCTTCATATCGGGCTCATGATATTCGGACTCGTCCGAATTTCATGAGCATCACGGCCCGACCGGCCGACGCCCATTCGGGCTCGCCTTCGCGTACGAAGTTTCGAATGGGTCGAAACTTCGTACGCTCGGTATCATGCGGTACGAGATGCTCCGGCGTCGAACGAATCACCATGTCCCACGCAGTTCGACCCGCGAGCACATGCCGTTTCGGTCTTCGACCGGGGTCTTCACCTGGAACGAGAGCCGAGCCCGTCCTCCGGCGGGAATTCCACCCGGCAGGTCGATTTCCTGATCGACCGGCACCCGCTTCCGCACCTGTTCCGCTTCGGCGCGCCCGCGCGATGAAGTCGCAATCAGGTGAAGATTCTGCCTCTGCTCCCCCTCGGACGTACAATAAACACGAAGAAGAACGCCCTCACGAGAAATGCCATATGGATTTCGCACATCAATTTCGATTGCGATTAGACCACGCTCGAACCTCGCTTCACGAAGCATGAGATCCAATCCGGCTTGGGACTCGGCATCTACAGGAAGAATAGCCATCAGCATTACCACGAAAGCGTAGCCACAACTCTTGCCGGTGAAATTTTGTTTACGCATCTGCAGAAACATACTATATACATCGCGTCTTGTCATTGCCAATTTCGATCGAGGCGACCATGACGATCAAGAACGTTTCTGTTGCCGACATTCCCGCGCTTCTCGGCCTGCCGGTCGGTGCAACCGCGACTCTGTCGGGCACGTCGGAAGCCATCGCCGTTTCCGATGCCACCCTGGCCGGGTTCCCCGGCTCCACGAGCGAACCTTTTCTCATTCTGTCCAACGGCATCGCATCGGAGGTCGGCTTACCCAACACCGCGGGGAGCCAAGGGACGGATCTCGGGGCTGGCGGCACCGCCGACGACACGGTCAGTCTGACCTTCACCGTGGCCAAGCCCACGGGAGCTCAGGCGTTGCAGTTCGATTTCACCTTCTTGTCGGAAGAATACCCCGAATATGTCGGAAGTCAGTACAATGATTACTTTTCCGTGACGGTCAACGGTGTCGAAGCCGCGTTCGACACGAACGGAAATCCCATCACCATCAACAACAACTTCTTCAGTTCGACGCTGGTTCCGACCGGGACGTTCTTCGACGGGCAGACCCCGGCGCTGACCGTCACCGCGCCGATAGACCTCTCGGCGACAACCGTGACGATCACGATCACGATCGCGGACGTCGGTGACGGAATCTACGACAGCGCCGCCTTCGTCAAGTCGATGACCTTCGTGCAGCCGCAGATCGTGTACCTGGATTTCGGCGCCGATTCCATCGCGTTCGAGTCCCTCTTCGATCTCAAGAATCTGAGTCTGCCGGCGGCCGATCTGACGGATGCGCAGAAAAACTCGATCATCGCCAACGTCAACGCGATCTACAAGGACTTCCTGATCGAATTCACCTCCGTCGAACCGACGAGCGGAGAGTATTCTACGATCCACATCGGTGGAACCGTTGCAGATCTACCTTCGTGGCTCGGCGCCAAACCAGGCCTACTCGGTCGCGGTGAACACATCGACTTCGGCAACGAAGACAAGTCGGACTCCGCTTTCGTCCTGTCCGGCGCGATGGTGTCCAACGGCGTCGCCGACATCGGTCTGATTTCGCAGGTGGTGGCCCATGAAGCGGGTCATATTCTCGGCCTGCGGCACGTCGACGGTGGCTCCGACGAACTCATGTATCCCTACGCGGACGCCAACCGCACCACGATCGGCGGGTCTGCTCCGCTCGCCGAAATTTCGAACCACGTCGTGACGCAGATCGGCGGAACGCAGGACGACTACGCCGAATTGAGCCGCAACCTCGGGCTCAAGACGTCGAGCGGACTGATGGTACAAGAGGGTGTCTTCACTCAGTTCATGAAACTGTTCGGCCTCGAGGTCAATTCGACCGGGAATCCGATCTACGGAGTGAAGGCATTCATCGTCAATTCGGAGGCGCAGATCGTCGGTAGTCAGGATCTCGGTGATCTGATGAATGGCGAGCTCGCCGAATTCGAGCTCTCGGCAAGTGGATCGGACAGGATCGTCATCGTCGGCAAGAGCAGCCCGAACGGCAGCTACGACACGTTCCTGTCACCGCAGGGGTTGTCCAGCTTCGCGATCGGCTCGGCGGGCGACATCGACATCCTCGGTACGCTCGGGATCGCCGTCTCCGACATCTCGTCGGCTCCTCTCAACGTCGTGACGGCCAACAACAGTGGCGCCTTGACCACCGTGGGATCGATCTCGACGGACGTCATCGACGTCGCAGCGACCGAAGCCACCGAAGGGTCCGACACGCTCGACGGATCGGACACGGTCGACGACGCCATCGCCGGGCTGGGTGGCGACGACGTCATCCGCGGCCTGGGCGGCAACGACACGCTTTATGGCGGTTCCGGCAACGACCGCCTCGACGGCGGCGACGGCAACGACGAACTCGTGGGCGGTACCGGTGACGACATGTTCCTGCCGGGTGCGGGCACCGACGTGGTGAAGGGCGGAGACGGTTCCGACACCGTCGACTACACCGGTGAGACCGCGGCGATCGTCGTGACGTTGAACGGCACGACACCGGTCGACGTCGTCATCGGCGGGGTCGCGCGCGGCAAGATCTCGGATGTCGAAAACGTCTTCGGCGGCCTCGCCGCGGACATTCTCACGGGCGATGGTTCGGCGAACACCTTCCGCGGCGGCGACAGCGACGATCAGATCGACGGTGGCGCCGGTGTCGACACCGCCGACTACGGCGACAAGACGGTGTCCGTCGTCGCGACGCTGAACGGAGCGACACCGACCACGGTCCAGGTCGGCGGCATTGTGGAGGACACGATCGTCAGAATCGAGAACCTGAACGGTGGCTCCGATGCCGATCAGTTGACCGGCGACGACCAGGTCAACAGGCTCTCCGGCGGTGACGGCGACGACATCATGACCGGCGGTGCCGGCAGCGACGTCATCGTGGGCGGTGCGGGCGTCGACTCGGCGCGGTACACGAACGTCACCGCGGGTGGCACGCCGCTCGCCGGTCTCGTCACTCACCAGGGCGCCACCGTCTATGTGGCCGACGGTACCGGCGGTACCGACACGCTGACCAGCGTCGAAAAGGTCGTGTTCGCCGACAAGACCCTCTGGGTCGGCAAGCAGGTGAGCCACGACTTCGGAAGTGACGGCGCCAGCGACATCCTGTGGCGCTATACGGGCGATTCCGCCTCGCCACTGGCCGGCGTCACCTATCTCTACACGATGAACGGCGAGACCGTCGCCGGCGGCGCGACGACGTCGGTTCAGGTCGATCTCGACTGGCGGGTCGGCGGTATCGGCGACTTCGACAACGATGGTGCTTCCGACGTCCTGTGGACCTACCTGAACGATTCGAATCCTTCCGACCCTCTCAACGGCGTCAGCTACGTCTCCTTCCAGAACGAGGCCGCGGCGGTCGGCGGCGGCGTCGTCCAGCAACTGACCGGTGATTGGCAGATCACCGCTCTGGCGGATTTCGACGGCGATCGCAAGACGGATGTGCTCTACCGCAACACCGCCTCGGGAATGCTGTACCTCGACATCATGAACGGCGCCGAGATCGACTGGAGTTCCAGCGGCGGGACGTCGCAGCAGGTCACCGATCCGAACTGGACGGTGGCGGCGGTCGGGGACTTCGACGGTGACGGCAATGCCGACGTGATGTGGCGGTACGAAGACCAGACCGATTCGACGAATCCGTTGAACGGCGTCCTCTACGAATGGAAGATGGACGGGACCCAGGTACTCGATGCCGCACTTCTCAGTCAGCAGGCCGGCTCGGGCAATTGGGGTGTCGTCGGTACAGGTGATTTCGACGGAGACGGAAAGACCGACATTCTGTTCCGTTACGAAAACGCCGACGACAGCGCCGATGTCCTGAACGGCCTGACCTACATCGGGTTCCTCGACGGCTCCACCGTCACCAGTGGCGCCCCGACGCAATGGCAGGTCGACAACGGCTGGACAGTCGTTTCGATCGCCGACTTCGACGGCGACACCCGAAGCGACATCCTCTGGCAGAATACCGCGACCGCGGAAACCTACCTGTGGCGCATGTCCGGTGTCGAGGTGACCTCCGGAGGCTTCACGTCGCAGCATCCGGGTGCCGGCTGGACTGTGCAGAACGGCGCCCTGCTGAGTTGATCGCGTAAGGTCGCCTCACGTCGAGCTGCCGACATCCCCGGCGTGTTCGGGGCGGCAGCTCGGCCGGCGTGACGCATGCGTGCTGCATGGCGGGCGCGGGCGGCGATGGTCCAAGGAACGGGTCTGGCGCCTCGACTTTCGATCGTCGTCCGTTCGGTCGGGCGTTTCCGAGAACCGTCGGCGGAGGTCTTTCGTCGACGGCGTTCGCCGACTCGGTGGCGCTGCGCCGCGACGACGGACGAGGCGGTAGGATGCTTCGCGCGCTCTCCGAGGCCGGCTCGCGATTGCTCGACGACCAGAGGCAGAGGCCGATGCCGGGCGACGACGACCGGTGCGGTCATTCCACCGAGATCGTCGAGGGCGGCGGTGGGCGCCGGTCCGTCGGCGACACCGATCCGGCGCCGATCGGTCTCCGGTACGAGATCATCGCCGATCAGAGGATCGTCGGTGACCGTTTCGTCCACAACAATCATCGCATCGAATCGACAGGAAACAGCCTTCGGAGACACTGCCCGTCGTACCGCCGACCGAAATCGCTTGACCTCCGGGGGCGCCCGAACCACCTTCACTGTCCGATCCGGGGTGTCCCCCGTCGGTGGCGACTTCGAATCGAAGCGGCGACGGGCATGGAATCAGAATGGCGCCCGGCTTCGCCGGACAGCGAAAAGTGGGACCTCACGCGTTGAATCTTCCCAGATTCGAGATGCGGGACTGGCTCGAAATCACCGGGCGCATGCCCTGGGGATATGAGCAGGCTCATACGACATCCGCGCTGCGATACGCGCGATGGATCCTTGCAACTGGCCAACAGTGCGGCCTGAGCCTCGCCAACGCTCCTTGTTTCGAGACCTGGGTGTTCCCGCATATCCCGAAGACCGCGGGCACTGCTTTCGTGGAAGCGCTCGGCCGTTCCTCTGCCGTCGCCAATGTGATCGTCGAGTCATTCGAAGAGCAGGGCGCAGAATCTCGGCGTAGAGTTTTTCAAAATGCAGCCCGAACAAGGATAGTTTTTCTGAGTGGTCATATCCATTTGAAGCATTGGGGTGATATCATCAGGTGGAGGGGAACCGAAAAGATACTTTCGATCATTCGAGATCCGGCGGAGATTCAAATTTCTAATGTCAATTTTATTTTAGGTCGAATCGCAAATACATTGGATGGCGACGAATCGACGATCTCGTCACTCGACGCGCTGGTCGACAAATGGCGGCGTGCCTTCGGCAGTGGCGCCTTTCACGATCCGGTGCGGGGAGAGCTCGATTCCGTAGCCGCTTGGTTGGCAATGGTCGACGCCCCGTTTTCGCCAACCGCTGAATGGGCGCATCGACTGATTTCATCCGCGGCCTACGACGCGATCTACCGAGAAGTCATCCTGGCCTATCTGGGTTGCGGCGACGAAGAGGTCTCCGAGACGATGGAGTTCCTGGGGCGCTTGGCGCCGACGATCGTGCCGATCGAGTACATCGGGGAATTCGCGAAGCAAACCTTCGGCGTTACGGTTCCGGCGGGCGTCAATGCACGCAAGATGAGCGTGTTGCACAAAGATGACGTCGATCCGGCCGTAATGCTGAGACTCGTCGATAAAGATCGGGAGTTGTTCGGTCGACTGATGGACTTCGCTTGGCGGCCATTGTAAATTCTGACGCTACGAACATTTGGTTATGGAAGGGACGATTATGAGAAATATTGAAGATGCTATGAAGTTCGATCATGGCCAGAAGCACTTTATAAATGAAACTGCAACGAGGCTGATATATAGTAGGGTTGCTCGTCCTGGTGACGTAGTAATCGATTGTGGTGCTAACCTCGGAGATCATACCCGAGTACTTTCAGCTCTCGTTGGTCCGAGTGGAATGGTGCATGCGTTCGAACCCAATCCGAAGCTTTTTTCGGGAATTCTCGGCATCGGCGACAATGTGAGGCTTTGGCCGTTCGCGGTGGGCGAGGATACACGGGTCGAAACCCTGCACGTTCCCGAGGGGCTTTCGGGCTGGGCCTCCCTCGAAGACATCAGCAAATTGGTGCCGGGACCGACGCATGACGCTCGTCAGCACCGTACAGGCCGACATGAATAGTTTGGTCGAAATTCCCGACGACGTCAGATTTGTGAAAATCGATGTCGAGCGGCGAGAATACCAAGTCCTGAAGGGTATGACACGCATAATCGGCGGCGGGCGTCCGGTGATCATTCTGGAGAATTTGACACCAGAAATCAGCGAATATTTTCGGAAATTTGAATATACGGTCGTGAACGTCGTCGGCACGCCGATCGTCGGCGCGCCGGCCTTCCCGAACGTGCTCGCCTATCCGAATGCGATGGACCCGATTCGACTGACAGAGGCCGAACTCGATGCTCTCGTTTCGCAGGCCGAGGCGTTGACACCTCGTGCCGAGGACTGAAAGCGGCTGCGCTGGCGCCGGTCCGCCTTCGGACCGGCTTCACAGATGGTCGTTGCACAGAGCTCGCAGATAGGTGCTGTAGCTGCCTTTGCCCAATGAACCGGCCAAGCGGTGAAGCTGCCTCGCGTCGATGAAGCCCAGGCGATAGGCGATTTCCTCCGGGCAGGCGATCTTGAAGCCCTGGCGCTTCTCGAGTGTGCGGACGAATTCGGCCGCTTCGATCAGGCTGTCCGGAGTACCGGTGTCGAGCCAAGCGTAGCCGCGCCCCATCACTTCGACGGAGAGGGTATTGCGCTCGAGGTACACGCGGTTGACGTCGGTGATCTCCAATTCGCCGCGAATGGACGGCTGCAGATTCGCCGCGATGTCGACGACGCATTCGTCGTAGAAGTAGAGGCCGGTCACGGCCCAGTTCGAGCGCGGCTTCTTCGGCTTTTCTTCGATGGACAACGCTTTCATGTCGGCATCGAACTCGACGACACCGTAACGCTCGGGATCACTGACGTGATAGGCGAAGACCGTCGCGCCGGGACGGGGTTCGCAGGCGCGTTCGAGCGAGTGCTGCAGGCCGGAACCGTGGAAGATGTTGTCTCCGAGAATCAGACACGACGGCCCGCCGGCGACGAAGTCGGCGCCGATGACGTAGGCTTGTGCGAGACCTCCGGGTGTCGGCTGAACCCGATAGGAGAGGGAAATTCCCCACTGCGAGCCGTCCCCGAGCAGGCGCTCGAAGATCGGCAGATCTTTCGGTGTCGAGATGATCAGTATCTCGCGAATACCGGCGAGCATCAGAACCGACAAAGGATAGTATATCATCGGTTTGTCATAGATCGGCATCAATTGCTTCGACATGACCAGCGTCATGGGATGCAACCTGGTTCCGGCTCCGCCGGCGAGAATGATACCTTTCATGACGATACCCCGAAAATCTGTCGGTCGGTGGACCGAGTCACATCGTACGGCCTTCGATCAACCGGCGAACGACCTCCACGGTCGAGCCATGCCAGTGCGGAAGTCGGATCCCGTGCACACGGGCGAGCTTGCCACAGTCGAGTCGCGAGTTCTGCGGACGCTTGGCCGGGGTGGGATAACCAGAGGTCGCAATGCGATCGACCTCGGCCGCCGGCCCTCCCACGGCCTTGGAAATGCGGAAGATCTCCTCCGAGAAATCGGCCCAGGAAGCCTCGCCCGACCCCGTCATGTGGAAGAGCCCTCGTAGCGCGGGCGCGGAGGAGGCGAGGAGGTTCTCCGCCACCCCGAGCAACGCGTCGGCGATGTCCAACGCCGAGGTGGGGTTGCCGAACTGGTCGGCGACGACGGGAATCCGGTCTCTGGTCTCGGCGAGCCGCAGCATCGTCTTGGCGAAGTTCTTGCCGAACGGCGAGTAGACCCACGCGGTGCGGAGCACCACATGGTTCGCCGTCGCCGCGGCGAGAGCCGTTTCGCCCGCGAGCTTGGTGCGACCGTAGGCGCCGATCGGGCCGGTCTCGTCGGTCTCCAGGTAGGGCGTGCGCTTGTCGCCGGCGAAGACGTAGTCGGTCGAGAGATGCACCACCGGGATGTCGAGATGCCCCGCGGCCCGGCCGATCTCGCCGGGGGCGATGCCGTTGACCGCGTGCGCCATCTCCTCGTCGGTTTCCGCCGCATCGACGGCGGTGTAGGCGGCGACGGACAGGATCACATCCGGCCGTAGGGCTTCGATCGCCGGGGCGATCATCGCCGTCTGCGAGAGGTCGAGATCCGGCAGGCCGACCAGGACGAGTTCGATGTCGTCACGCCTCTCGGCTTTCTCGACGAGGGAGCCGACCACCTGTCCTTCCGTCCCGGTCACCAGAAAACGGCGTTTCATCGCGTCGTCCCTTCGGCGGCGAGCACACCGAGGCGCTCGCCGGCATAGACCTTGTCGCGCAACGGTCGCCACCAGGTCTCGTTGGCGAGATACCACGCGACCGTCTTCTCGATCCCCGTCTCGAACGATTCACGTGCACGCCAGCCGAGTTCGGTTTCGAGCTTGGTCGCGTCGATCGCATAACGGGCGTCGTGGCCGGGCCGGTCGGTGACGAAGGTGATCAGATCCGCGTGGGCATGTTTCTTCGGTGCCAGGCGATCGAGGATCGCGCAGATCGTCCGCACCACCTCGATGTTCCGACGCTCGTTGCGCCCGCCGACGTTGTAGGTCTCGCCGAGCCTGCCTTCCGAGGCGATCAGATGGAGTGCGCGGGCGTGGTCCTCGACATAGAGCCAGTCGCGGACGTTCGAGCCGTCGCCGTAGACCGGCAAGGGTTTGCCGTGGAGGGCGTTGAGAATGACGAGCGGGATGAGCTTCTCGGGAAAATGATAGGGTCCATAGTTGTTGGAGCAGTTCGACACGACGGTCGGCAGGCCGTAGGTGCGGCCCCAGGCGATCGCCAGATGGTCCGAGGCCGCCTTCGAAGCCGCATAGGGCGACGACGGGTCGTAGGGCGTCGTCTCGGTGAACAGGCCCTCTGCCCCGAGTGAACCGTAGACCTCGTCGGTGGAGACGTGGAGGAAGCGGAAATCGCGCTTCGCGGCCCCGTTCAGACCGGTCCAATAGCGTCGAGCGCACTCGAGCAGATTGAACGTACCCATCACGTTCGTCGACATGAAGTCGGCGGCGCCCGTGATCGAACGATCGACATGGCTCTCGGCGGCGAGATGATAGATCCGATCCGGTCGGAAGTCGCTCAATGCCGTCTCGACCGATGCACGATCGCAGATGTCCGCCTTGGTGAAGCGATGACGCGGCGAGGCGGCGACCCGCTCCAACGATGTCAGCGTACCCGCGTAGGTGAGCTTGTCGAAGACGAGGACTTCGTGTTCGGTCTCTTCGATCAGATGTCGGACGAGCGCCGAGCCGATGAACCCGGCGCCCCCGGTGACCATGATACGCATACAGATCCTCTGAAACGTCGAGTTCAAAGCGGTGACAAAGGTATGCCGTCGTAATCGAACGGGCTATCGAATTCGCCGAGCGACGGCAGGCGTTCATCTTTGGGGGAGAGCGTCGGCGTCACCCCCGGGAGCGTGGGCCATTCGATCCCGATGGCCGGATCGTCCCAGCGCACGCCGCCGTCCTCGGCCGGAGAATAGACATCGGAAACCTTGTAGGTGATTTCCGTGTTCGGTTCGAGCGTCATGAAGCCGTGCGCGAATCCGATGGGAACATAGAGCTGTCGACCATTGTCCGCCGAAAGCTCGGCGCCGACCCAACGGCCCAGGGTCGGAGACCCCCGCCGGACGTCGACGGCCACATCGAAGACGCGTCCCCGGATACAGCGAACCAGCTTCGCCTGGCCATGGGGCGGCGTCTGGAAATGAAGACCCCTCACGGTTCCGACGGAAACCGAGAGGGAATGATTGTCCTGAACGAAGCGGACGGTGATCCCTCGTTCGGCGAAGGCCCGCTCGCTGTAGACCTCGGTGAACCACCCGCGCTCATCGGCGAACCGGCGAGGTTCGATCAATGTGACACCGACCAAGTGGGGGCTCCTTCAGATCGTCGAGCTCGCAATCCATCGACGGCAGTATGGGCGATCGGGCCAATGGAACCTTCCGGCGAACCCGCTCAGGCTCCCGGTCGGCCGAACACACGCGATCGACTCTGCCCAGCCCGCCGGCGGCGCCGGCGGATCACTGAGTCAGAGCCTTCCCCATGACCACCGGCCCGGCAGCCTGCTGAATGATCGAAAGCGCCTTCTGCACACTGGTGGAGGGCGCATTGGCGACGTAGATGATGTCCTTGTTCTGCACGGCGACGCGCCGTGCGAGGAAGAAGCTGTTGGTGTTTCTCAGATCGACCCGATAGACCACGTCGACGGAGGTGCGACCGACGGGAACGGGGTAGGACGGGTTCAGCTGGCGCGCAATGCCGACCGGTTCCTTGCGCAACACGAACACGGCCGACGGATCCGACTGGTAGTCGAGAAGGCCGCCTGCCTTGGCGACAGCCTCTTCGAGCGTGATTCCTCGCGCGTCGAATGAAACGACCGAATTGCGTCCCGTCGCCCCGAAAGCCGTGAAAGTCTGAGGGTCACGCACCAGGGTCAACGTATCTCCCGGGCGCACGAAGATGTTTTCGGCAGGGCGATCGACCAGGGTCTGCAACGGCACGGTGACCGTCTTCCCGTCACGCGTGAGACTGACGAAGGACTCGTGAACCGGAGCCTTGACGCCGCCGGCGGCCGCGATGACATCCTGGATCCGATCGCCACGCACGGACAACGGCACGCGAGAACCCGACGCCACCTCGCCGGTGACGGTCGCGGTGTTCGAGATGTTGCGGCTGACGGTGACCAGAGCCTGGGGCTCGATCGCCTTGTTCTTCAAGGCTTCGACGATCTTCTTCTCGACCGCCGGGGTCGAGGACCCCGCCACCGGAATCCGCCCGGCATAGGGAACCGTGATCGAACCGTCGCGGGCGACCACCTGATCGGGGATCACCACCGACCGCGATCCCGGTCCGTTCGACGACAACGGCGAGGAGAAGAGACCGCCGGCTGCGGCTTCCCAGATCGTCACGGAAACCGAATCGCCCACCCCGATCCGCGCGTCCGGTGCGTCGCGGCGGTCGCCGAAATGCGACTTCAACGAGGTGTTGCCCTTGGTCGAGAGAACATCGGCGGTCCGCGCGTCGAGATCGACGACCAGATATCCTTCATGGGACGCGTCGACGACCGCACCATCGGCCATCACGTCGGACGCGGACGGCCCTTGAGCGGGTAGGGCGGAACAGCCGGCAAGGACGAGACCGCCGAAGGCGATGACGGTGATCTGCTTACCAAGACGCATCACTGTTCCTCTCGCGACGGACGCACCCCACCCAGCCATGTTCCGCCGGCTCGGTGTCGCTCTGCTCGTCTAACGCGAAACGATGGTTACCACGAAATTGGTTTCCAGGAAGTGACAATCGGGTCACACATGACGTCGATGCCCCAACCCCATCAAGTGATTGGCATCAATGGCTTTCCTGTGGCGCCGCGGTCCGAGGTGGCGAGCGAGAGGCCGGGGAGGCCGAGTTCGGCGCTCCTCGCTGCCGCCTCGACCAACCGGCGGGAGGCCATTGCCGCCTCTCGGCGCAGGTCGCGGTCGTCGACCAGCTTGAGGATGGTGGCGATCCACAGCCGGCGGCGATTGTCGAGGCGTATCTCACCATCGTCCTCGGGATCGCCATAGGCGTGGGACCGCGAGTAGATGCCCGCGGCTCCGAGGCGAACCACGTCGATTCGCTTCGTACCGGCGCGCGCGACATTGGCGCGGGAATAGAGCAGAGGGACGAGCGCGATGTCGGCGGGCTCCCGGCGGGTTCGCTCGAGGTACTCCGGCCACGAGGTCGGACCGGTCACCGTGACGCGGTCCATGCTTTTCCAGTAGCGACCGGCACGGTGGTCGGCGGTCACCTCGAAGACCACGTTCGGCCGTTGCGCCAGCACCGATTCCATGATCGGGGCGAGAAAGGCATGTTCGCGCAGGTGTACGTCCGTCGCGTGGTAGACGATCTTGATCGCCTCGTCGTCCGCCGTCTCGCCACCACGGGTCGGGTCGCGGGACGTCTCCCACACCTCGGGGTGCGGCGCCGGCGGCAGCACGCCGATACCTTCGACGCCGATCGAGTCGGCCAGGGCGCGTGTCGATACCCACAACATGTCGATGTGGCGATTGAGGCGGCGCAGAGGAGCCACGCCTCGGGCGAGCAGAAACAGCCGATATCCGACGGTGGCCTCGGTGCCCGTGATCACCGCGCCGAGATGATCGTCGGTGAAGAATCCGACACCTGCGAGCCGCTCGGCATGTCGTTCGATCCAGGTGACGACCTTCTTCGAGGCATAGCGACAGATGAGCACGAAGGTCCCGTCCGGCTCCAGTCCGGCGACGGTCGGGTCACGAATGTCGACGATGCGGAACGGGGGCATTCCCGGGGCGGCCAGTCGAGCCGTCAGATAGTAGTCGATGGTCGGATTGGGAAGGCGCGCGAAGACGACGATCCGCGTCACCTCGCCACGAGGACGTGGCTCCCCCTGGGGACGGACGGTCGGGCTGGGCAACATGGTCTCGACCGTGCCCGCCACCGATCTGGCGAGTCGGCGGACCGAAGCGGCAGCCTTGCGATAGATGCGCATGATCATGGAAAACGCGCCCGACGGTCGCCCGGTCGACCGTCCAGAACGAAAGGTTCTGCGACGAGCGAGAGATTGGGGTTGTGGAACGGATCGCGACCGAGGACGCCTGCCCAACGCTCCATCATCACGGCTTCCTCGTCGGCCAACTTCGCGTTCTTTTCGGCTGGTCCCCGTGTGACCGATTCGCGGTGGACGAGTGTCGCTTCCGGTGTCCAGATCACGCGCAGCCCGGCGCGCCGCAGTTTCAGACAGAAATCGACATCATTATAGGCGACCGCCAATCGATCGGCGTCCATGCCGCCGACCGAACGCCAATGCGTCCGCGATGTCAACAGACAAGCGGCGGTCACCGCCGAGACGTCGCGTCGCCGGGCGAGCCAGCCCCGATCTTCGCCGTCGTCGCGGGCGAAGAAGTGGAAAGTGTGACGGGCGATGCCGCCGGCTCCCAGGGTCACGCCCCCGTGTTGAACGAACCCGTCGGGAAACAGGAGGCGCGCGCCGACGGCGCCGACGTCGGGTTCGGCCATTTCGGCGATCATGGCGCGCAGCCAATCGGATTCGATCGCTTCCACATCGTTGTTGAGGAGGAGAACGAGCTCGTGACGAGCCGCCTCGACGCCGGCTGCGATGAGAGCGGGAAAATTGAACGGTCCCGGCCGATCGACACGGCGCAGCCTCGGCTCGGCGGTGAGCCGGTCGTACAACTCGGCGGTTCGCGCCTCGCGGCTGCCGTTGTCGACGATCACGATGTCCAGATCGACACCGGCGGTCCGCCGGAACAGTCCGTCGAGACACGCCTCCAGGAGATCCGCCCGATCACGGGACGGTATGATCACGCTGACCGAGGGACGGGCCGCGTCGTCCAATCGTGGAACGGAGCGGACCGGGGTGGCCCGGGCGATCCGTCCACGCCGATGTATCAGCACCCGGGGGACGTGGGCGATCCGGGCGCGAGGTCGACGCGACACCTCGAGCAGGCGTGCCGCGGCGGTCCGGGCCGAGCTGTTCTCGTCGGGTTCGAGCACTTCCCGGCGCAGGAGAAGAAGACTCGGATCGAGCGCTCCCGTCTCGGCCTGCGCCCGACCGAAGGCCGGCCGAAAGTCCGGATCGCGCGCCCGACCGAGCAATCCGATCCGGTCCTCGTCGGAATAGCTCGCCACCACCTCCGGGTCGAAGGCGAAGGGCCGGACGAGGTGAAGGAGCGCGTCGGGCGACAGCCGTGTTCCGGCGGGTACACTTCCCCAGATGTCGCCGACGACGGTCGCGTGCGCTTCCGCCACCTGGACGGGCGGATAGGTCTGGGCCTGCAGGTCGGTGCGCGTGGTCGCCACGGCGGAGGCGGATCCCGGACCGATCAGGATCGAAACCGTCGGCCGGGTCGGCCAATTCGCGACCGCCGCGATCTCGGCCGGGCGGGCCCGCGCATCCTCGTGCTCGCGCAACCGCGCCCAGAGGGCGTAGGACGGAGCGCCGATCGTGTCGAAGAGGCGAACGAAGCGCATCTTCGCCCCTTTGCGATTGCCGGCGACGAGAAGCGCGAGAACTCTCCGGAGCCGGCGCGGGCGATGCACGACCGCGAGCAGAATCATCCGCCATACCGGGACCGCGCGAAGGCGTATGTGTGGTGGGCGGCCATCGGCCACCCCCGTCTCGTCTGCGCGGACCACCACGCGTCGCACGTCGTCGGGCAGCCAGCCGAAGTACCGGCCCTTTCCTACTTCGTCGAGCGGTAGCGAACGGCACGGTTCGGGGCGGCGCGGGTCGAGACGTTCCATGACGACTTCGGGACACGTGCCCAATCGATGGTCGGGATCATCGAAGCGGATCTCCACCAGCCGATCGCCGATCCCGGTGAGTTCGCCTCCGCCTTCGACGGGGAAGAGGTCGTTCGCCGCCTGCGATGCGGTCATGGTCCGCTTCCACGTTCCGCCGACAGGGCCCTACGAGCCGAAAGCCGCGCGAGACGGGGAGGCGGATCGACGAAGGCAGCGGTTTGCTTCGGATGGCCGGAGAGGATGCTTTCGGTGATCTCGGCGATCGCCGCGGCGCGACCGGCGACGTCGTAGAAATCTCCCTTGAGCTGAATGGACCCGGCGAGGGCTCTGACGAAGTCGTCGACGAGACCGGGCTCCGGGGCTTCGGGCTCCGTCCAGAACGTGTCCAGCGCCCCCTGGTGAGTGAGGCCGGGTAGGTCGTAGACGGCCGAGCCGAGCACCTTCAGAGGTTTGCGCGCCCGAATGGTGTGGATGCCCACCGTGGAATTGACCACGACCACGCCCTGCGAGCGACCGAGGAGCCGCCCGAGGTCGCCACCGAGGATCGTGTGCACCCGGCCCGACACCCCGCGCGCGCCGGCGAGTCGCTCGGCGATCCGATCCCACCGCTCGAGCCCGTTGTCGTGAGGGTGCAGTTTGACGACGAGACGATCCTCTCGCCGCGCATGCGCGGCGAACGAGGAGATCACCTCGTCCAACATTTCGGAGAGATGCCGGTAATGCGAGTTCGCGCGGATCTGATAGTCCGACTGGAGCTGCATGGCCAACAACCAGAACCGCGTCGTCGGATCCCATTTCTCGACGGCCGCCGCGGCTCGACGGAGCCGCGGGGCGTGGAAGAGCCGCGGCACCCATGACAGAAAATCGACCACCGGGTCATAGTACTTGTCGGTTTCGAAATGCGGATGCAGCAGCGGATCGAAGCGGTTGGAAAGATCGTTGATGACTTCGTGCATGGCCAGTAGGGAAAAACTGTGCCGATAGCGAACCTCGAAGTCGGGATCGGGCATGTCGCGCGCGATGCGCCTGATGGATTCGGGATCTTCGGGGAAATGCGAATAGGCGCTCATTCCCCCCCGTTCCAGGGTGATCCAGTCGGGGCGGAGGTAGCCGTTTTCGACGATGTGGCAGACGATCCCGAGCTCGGCCGCGACCCGTGTCGCAGCGGCATGGTACGGCGGACGGTCGGCATAGCAGAGCAGATCGGTGACGCCCTCGCGTTCGATCAATGCCGCGAGGAACCGGGGCCATTCGGCGAGGGTCCCCCGGTAGGAAATCGCGCCGGGGCGACGCCAGTAGACATGATCGGCCGCACTGAGCCGGACGCGTCGTACACGCACTCCCCGCTCTTCGAAAGCGCACGCCAACTCACTCCAGAAGATCGATGGCGGTCCTTGAAGAAACAGGATGGTGCGAGGGGGGGCGGGAGAAGTCATGTGACAAGGAGATCTGACACGCGCAATCCGATGGGTCGGTTTCAATCGTCAATGGCAATACCCCGGGGAGGAGAATCCCGTCAATCAGCGCCGTGTCCGAATTCGGCGAGGCACTTTCGAACCAGGCCGAATTCCTCCGAGGCGGCATGGCCCGGGCAGGGGGCGATCGTCGCGGCGAAAGCCGGGTCGGCGGCCGAACAGGTCGCGTCCATCCTTCGAATCGTCCGGACCACGCGAGGCGCTGCGGGGCGTGCCGATCGCGGTTCAAGGGCGGGACCGCCCCACCGGCGGCGGAGGGGCCTGCCCGGACGACGGGTGCGGTGTCTTCCGGATCGAGAGGTGCTGAAACTCGGTCGGCGACGGTTTCGGCTCGCTCGCCGCGGAGCCGATGCGATCGCGGATCGGGCGCGCCGGGACGGGCGGTCCGGGCGGACGACATGCCGGGCGTCGACGTGAGTGGTCCCGCAGGCCCGGCCGCAACGGGCAGAGTGGTGGTATCGGTCGCCGATTCGGAGTTTCGTGAACGAGGTGTTAACCGGATCCCGGCTTGCATCTCGATGGCGCTCTGCGCCGCGATTCGATGATGAGCGGGCTTCCCATGCGCACCTCTCCGGCCGAACTCCCCGATCTCGATCCCGATCCGGATGTGTCAAGCTCCGCGTCGGTCCTCTTCGATCTCGCGCCCGTCTCGCTCTGGCTCGAGGACTACTCGGGGGTGAAGGCGCAACTCGAGGCGTGGCGCGGGGAGGGGGTCGGCGATCTGCGCGCCCATCTGCTCGAAGATCTCGATCGTGTGCGCGCCCTGACCGCGCTCATCCGGGTGGTCGAGGTCAATCGCCGCACTCTCGAACTCTACGAGGCACCCGACCGGATCCGCCTCTACGCCGGTCTCGATCGCGTCTTCCGCGGCGAGATGCTGACCGGTCATGTCGAGGAACTGATGCAGCTGTGGGAGGGTAGGGGTGGTTTCCGTGGCCAGGGCGTGAACTACACGCTCTCCGATCGCCGCCTCGACGTTCTGGTGAGCGGCAATGTGCTGCCCGGCTCCGAGGAGGACTGGGCCCGCGTCCTCGTCGCCGTCGACGACGTCAGCGATCGTGAGGCCGCACGCCGGGCGCTGGCCGCCAGCGACGCCCACGCTCGCGGCCTCTTCGACCATTCGCCGGTGTCGCTCTGGGTCGAGGACTTCTCGGCGGTGAAGCGCCTTCTCGACGAGGTTCGGGCCTGCGGGATCGAGGATTTCCGGACCTTCACCGACGTCCATCCCGAATTCGTCGAACGCTGCATGAGTGAAATCCGCATCCTCGACGTCAATCGCGAGACGCTGCGGGTCTTCCACGCCGGCGACCGGACCGAACTGCTCAAGCGCAAGCACGAGATCTTCCGCGACGGCATGCGCCAGCCCTTCCGCGAGCAACTCGTCGACCTGTGGAACGGCAAGCTGATGCAGCGTCGCGAGGTGGTGAACTATTCGCTCGACGGCGACGAACTGCACTTCCTCATGCAGTTCTCGGTCCTGCCCGGCCACGAGGCCGACTGGGGTCAGGTGCAGGTGGCACTGACCGACATCACCGCCCGCAAGAAGGCCGAGGCCTATCTCGAATTCCTCGGCAAGCACGACGTGCTCACCAAGCTGCACAACCGCTCCTTCTACGTCGACGAGATCGATCGCCTGCAGCGCGGCGGGCTCTGGCCGGTGACCATTCTGCTCGCCGATCTCAACGGCCTGAAGGACGTGAACGATCGTTTCGGCCATGCCGCCGGCGATCAGGTGCTGCGCCGCGCCGGCGAAATCCTCGCCTCGGCGGTCAAGGCGCCGGGAAACGCGGCGCGCATCGGCGGCGACGAGTTCGCGGTGATCCTGCCGGCGACCGACGAGCGCGGCGGCCAGGCGATGGTCGACGACATCCGCCGGCTCTGCGATCTCAACAACCAGTTCTACGGTGGCGTGTCGCTGAGCTTCGCCGTCGGTGCCGCCACCAGCCGGCCGGGCGAGCGCCTCGAGGAGGCGGCGCGGCGTGCCGATGCGCACATGTATCACCACAAGCGCGAGTACTACGCCAACCGCAACGGCTGAGATCGAGGCGCCGCCCTGCGATCGGGCAGAGCCTAGGCGCCCTCGTGCCCCGCGACGGACGTCAGCGAGGAGGGGCGAGGCCGCTCTGCCACGCGGCGATCGCCGGGACCGGGTGGACGAGCTGGATCACGTTGAGGGTGAGATCGTCGCGAATCGTCACCGCGGTGAGGATCTCGAAGGTCAGGGCCGCCGCGACGGTGGCGCGCACCGGCAACAGCCGGGCCATGGCGAAGCCGATCGCCATCATCACCGTGTCCGACAGCGAGTTGATCACGGCGTCGCCCGAATAGCCCTGGGCGAGCGCCTGCATCCGATAGCGCTCGATCATCGTCGGCGAGTTCTCGACCAGTTCCCAGGCGACTTCGAGTCCCGCCGCGAGCGCGAACCACGCCACGATCGGGGCTCGCGGCAGGGTGAGCCGCGCCAGACCGTAGAAGATCATGCCGTGGATGACGTGGCTGAACGAGTACCAGTCGGAGAGCTGCTGCGAGTTCTCCGGGCCGAGCACGTCGCCGACCCAGATCCGGACCACTCCACAGGTGCAGATCGTCGGCTGGCCCATGAGGTGGAGGGCGACGCCCTGTGTGACGAGGGCGACGGCAAGGACGACGAACATCGAGCGGGGGAGGCGGATCGTCTCGGTCACCGGAACCTCGAGGGACGGGGCGACGGCGTCGCCGATCGACACGAACGGTGGGCCACCGTCACTGTGAGCGCAAGCCCCCGCAGAGGAGGTCCCGTCGTCGGTCGGGGCCGGTGGGTTCGCCCCGGCCGCGGCGGCGGCGGAGAAGATTTCGCGCGTCGGCGGATCGCTCGAGGCGCTTTCCCCCTTGTTCTTCCCGCCCCGCGCGCTTAAGAAGCGCCACCACGGCGGGTTCGGACTCGTGACCCCCGCGCTCGCGCGCGCGTCCCCGACCCGTTCCCGCGTCACATCGAGATATCCAGGACGTCGATCCCATGCAGGTGACCGAAACCCTCGCCGAGGGCCTCAAGCGCGAACTCTCCATCACGGTGCCGATGGCCGATCTCGTCGGCCGCCTCGACAAGCGCCTGGCCGAGCTCAAGGATACCGTCCGCATCAACGGCTTCCGTCCCGGCAAGGTACCGACCGCGCACCTCAAGCGTCTGGTCGGCGCTCAGGAGATGGCCAAGATCGTCGACTCGATGATCAGCGAGGCGATCCGCGACGTCGTCGACGGCCGCAAGGAGCGCCCGGCGCTCAACCCGGACGTGGCGCTGGCCGAGGGCTGCGACGCCGAGAAGGTGGTCGCCGGTGAGGCCGACCTCGTCTTCAACGCCTCCTACGAGTTGCTGCCGACCTTCGAGATCCTCGACTGGTCGGCGATCGAGATCGAGCGCCCGGTGGTCACCGTCTCCGAGGCGGAGGTCAAGGAACGGCTCGAGCAGCTCGCCGAGGGCAATCGCCCCTACACCGACCGCGCCAAGACCGCCAAGGCGAAGAAGGGCGACAAGGTCAAGATCGACTTCGTCGGCACCATCGACGGCGTCGCCTTCGAGGGCGGCTCGGCCGACGACGTCGACCTCGTGCTCGGCTCGGGCCAGTTCATCCCCGGCTTCGAGGATCAGCTGATCGGCCACAAGACCGGCGACGACGTCACCGTCAAGGTCGCCTTCCCGGCCGACTACGGTGCGGCCCATCTCGCCGGCAAGGACGCCGAGTTCGCCTGCAAGGTGAAGGGCATCGCCTCGCCCGGCGAGCTCACCATCGACGACGAGTGGGCCAAGGGCCTCGGCCTCGAGAGCCTGGAGAAGCTCCAGGAGATCATCAAGGAGCAGATCGGCTCGCAGTACGCCGGCGCCACCCGCGCCAAGGTCAAGCGCGCCCTCCTCGACAAGCTCGACGAGCAGTACCAGTTCGAGCTGCCCTCCAAGCTGGTCGAGGGCGAGTTCGAGAACATCTGGGCCCAGGCCCAGCAGGAGCTGGCGCAGACCGGCAAGACCTTCGCCGACGAGAACACCACCGAGGACGAGGCGAAGGCCGACTATCGCAAGATCGCCGAGCGTCGGGTGCGCCTCGGTCTGGTGCTCTCCGAGGTCGGCGAGAAGCGCGAAGTGAAGGTCACCGACGAGGAAGTGTCGCGTGCCCTGATCGAGCGCGCCCGCCAGTTCCCCGGCCAGGAGAAGCAGGTGTTCGACTACTTCCGCTCGAACGCCATGGCGCTCGCCTCGCTACGCGCCCCGATCTTCGAGGAGAAGGTCGTCGATCTGATCGTCGCCGAGGCCAAGGTCACCGACAAGGAAGTGACCAGGGAAGAGCTTCTCGCGGACGAAGACGCGGCCTGATCGGCGGCGATTCGACCGCGAAGGATCGCAGTCGCGTGATCGGAGCGGCCGGCGGCCCCCGGGGGGCCCGCTTCTCTGTTTCGTGCGTCGCGCGAAGAAGGTCTCGTAAGCATCGGGCTTAGCGCGAGAAGTGAGGTATGTGAGTTCGGCGTTCACCTCGTCTGGCGGTGGATCTGGAAAGGCCGATCGCCGCCCCTTCCTTCTCCCCGACCCAAGCTATATGTATCGAGAAATGCGGGGGCCGAGCCCCTGGGCGTCGCGCGAAGCGATGTTTCGCGACCACGAGGCAAGCGGCGATGGGGACGGCGACCCGGGTCGGTGGTCCACTCCCGCCGGAATTCGGATCGAAAGGTCAGGTAGGACGATGAAGGATCCCATCGAGGCCATGGGGATGATCATTCCCAACGTCTGGGAGGTCACCAACCGGGGCGAACGCGGCTACGACCTGTTCTCGCGTCTCCTCAAGGAGCGCATCGTCTTCGTCACCGGTCCGGTCGACGACTTCATGGCGACGGTGGTCTGTGCCCAGCTGCTGTTCCTCGAGGCCGAGAACCCGAACAAGGAGATCGCCATGTACATCAACTCGCCGGGCGGTTCCGTCACGGCGGGTCTGGCGATCTACGACACGATGCAGTTCGTCAAGCCGGCGGTCTCCACCATCTGCATCGGTCAGGCCGCGTCGATGGGGTCGCTGCTGCTCGCCGCCGGCGAGCCGGGCGCCCGCTTCTGCCTGCCCAATTCGCGGGTCATGGTGCATCAGCCGTCGGCCGGGTTCCGCGGCCAGGCGACCGACATCGCCATCCGCGCCCAGGAGATCCTGTCGCTGAAGCAGCGGCTGAACGAGATCTACGTCAAGCACACCGGCCAGACGCTCGAGGCGATCCACGAGGCGCTGGAGCGCGACAATTTCATGACCGCCGAAGGTGCCAAGACCTTCGGTCTGGTCGACGACGTCATCGTCTCCCGCGCCGCGCTCGAAGCGGCGGCGGGTTGATTTCGGCGACGTCCGGACCCATGTTCGGACGTCCGCCGTGTCGGTTTCGTGTCGCTTCGGGGCGTCACGAAGGGTCGCGGGTGTCCGGTCGCGCGAGCGACGGACGGCAGTGACGGATGGAATGGCGCGGTCTCTCGGAGAAAGAGAGACGCCGCCTCGAACCGGTGCATCGCTGCACCGGCCGCGGGCCCGGGCGGGTCGGAGCCGTTAAGACGGCTTTGAGCATTGCCGCCCTAGCATCGAGCGGTCGAAGGGGAGGCGGATTCGCAAGGGTCGACGGCGCGTGCGCCGTCGGACCGCGCAGGGAACGGAGGGCGCCACGGCGCCGACCGACCCGGCGAGAGGCCGCGAATACGAGGTCGACGATGAGCAAGGTCACCGGAAGCGACACCAAGAACACCCTCTACTGCTCGTTCTGCGGCAAGTCGCAACACGAAGTCAGGAAACTCATCGCCGGACCGACGGTGTTCATCTGCGA
>CALMFH010000163.1 GCA_937864925.1 uncultured Alphaproteobacteria bacterium
CTCGTCCATCGCCGCGACGACTTCCGCGGCGCCCCCCACTCGGTCGAGCAGATGCGCAAGCTGGTCGCCGAGGGCAAGGTCGAGCTGGTCATCGGTCAGGTGCAGGAGCTGAAGGGCGAGGGCGCCAATCTCTCCGCCGCGGTGATCAAGAAGAACGACGGCACCATCGTCGAGGCCCCTGCCACCCGCATGCTGCCCTTCTTCGGCCTCACCATGAAGCTCGGCCCGATCGCCGACTGGGGCCTGAATCTCCACGAGAACCTGATCCCGGTCGACACCGAGAAGTTCGAGACCTCGGAGCCCGGCATCTTCGCCATCGGCGACATAAACACCTATCCGGGCAAGCTGAAGCTGATCCTCTCCGGCTTCCACGAGGCGGCGCTGATGTCCCAGGCGGCCAAGCGCATCGTCGACCCCGACAAGCGCATCGTCTTCCAGTACACCACCTCGTCGACCAACCTGCAGAAGAAGCTCGGGGTGAACTGAGGGGTGCGCCGGGAGGGTCCGAAGGGCCATCCACGAGCGGATCTGCTCGGCGAACTGGCGAACAAGGAGAAACTCTCCTACATTGTCGGGGTCGGTTCGGGAGACTGCCGAGATGAGCGGGAATGGCCAACACGTTGCTCCCCGTGGGAGCAAGTGGATCGTTCGGCGAACCGGTGCGTCGCGGGCCACCGGTATCTTCGACACACAGATCGAAGCGATCGAACGGGCCCGCGATCTCGCTCGGACCCAGGGCACCGAACTCTATATTCACGGCCGAGACGGTCGAATTCGTGAACGTTGTTCCTATAATTGCACTTTCTGCCCGTCGAAGGGGTGAGATGTGTCGGACGATTTCGACCGATCCGTCTTCATCAACTGCCCGTTCGACCCGGACTACGCGCCGATTCTCCAGGCGACTCTCTTCTGCGTCGTCGCCCTCGGCTTCATCCCCAGAATCGCGACCGAAACCGTCGATTCCGGTCAGGTTCGATTGGAAAAGATCAAAAGACTCATCACGGCATCGCGTTACTCGATCCACGATCTCAGCCGTTGTGAAGCAACGGAGCGAGGTGAGCGGTATCGTCTCAACATGCCGTTCGAGCTCGGCGTCGACTACGGTTGCCGGCAATTCGCCGGAGCACATTGGGCGACGAAGAACATTCTGATCCTCGAGGAAAGGCCGTTCCGCTATCAGGCGGCTCTCTCCGACCTCGCGGGCTGCGATATCGCGGCACACGGCGCCGACTTTCAGATCGCGGTACGCAAGGTCAGGAATTGGCTGGCACAGGTCGCCGGAACCGAGACGATGGGACCGCGGCGCATCCTCGATCGCTACGAGGACTTCCAAGCTTGGCACTACGAGCGACAGATCGCTCTGGGATTCTCCGAAGACGACATCCGCGACTACCCGACCTTCGAACTTCTCGATGCCATGAAGGATTGGGTCCGAAGACTCGCCGAAACTGCCTGAAATCGCGGTATCCGACGACGACGAATTGCCCCGTTGCAGCCGCCTTCTCTCACACCATCGCCGCGCGCGCTTCGATCCGCACGCGCCGCCATTGGGTCGCCACCACCGGGACCACCAGCGCCAGGCCGATCAGCGACGACCACAGCTCCGGGGCGATCAGCAGGATCGACGAGACCGCCAGCAGGAGCCGCTCCCACGGCTTGGTGTTGGTGAGGAAATAGCGCGAGAACGCCGCCGAGAGGAAGACGATGCCGGCGATGCAGCCGGCGGTCGCCAGGATCATCTCGTTCCACGAGAACCCTTTCACCACCAGGAGCATCGACGGCGAGAAGACGAAGACGAAGGGGACCAGCGCCTTGCCCAGTGCCAGGCGGAAGGCGGTGTTGCCGGTGCGGAACGGGTCGGCTCCGGCCATGCCCGCCGCCGCGTAGGCGGCGATCGCCACCGGTGGGGTGATGTCGGCGAGTACACCGTAATAGAAGACGAAGAAATGCGCCACGATCGGCTCGACGCCGAGTAGGCCGAGGGCAGGGGCGGCGACCGTCACCATGATGATGTAGGTGGCGGTTGTCGGGATGCCGCAGCCCATGATGATGCAGACGAGCGCCGTCAGGATCAGGGTGAAGAGCAGCGTCAGCGTCTTCACCCCCATGATCCAGGCTGGAAGCCACGTCGCCACGCCTTGGGCGAAGTCGAGGGCCGAGGAGGTGACGATGAAGGAGATCTTGAAGCCGACGCCGGTCAGCGTCACCACGCCGATGACGATGCCGACGGTCGCCGAGGCGACACCCACCGCCAGAGCGTATTTGGCACCATCGCGCAGGCCTTCGAAGATCTCGATCGGCTTCATCCGCCGTTTCGGGTTCAAGAGCCCGACGAGGAAGCACAGGGTGATGCCGGTGAAGGCGGCGAGATAGGGCGTGTAGCCCGAGAACAGCATCCAGAGGAGCCCGATCAGCGGGATCACGGTGGGCCAGTCGCGGGCGAAGGCTGCCCTGATGTCGGGCATCTCTTCGGGCGAGAGGCCGCGCAGACCGTCGCGCTTGGCCTCGAAATGCACCTGGGCGAAGACGCCGAGGAAGTGCATGAAGGCCGGGACGATCGCCGCCAGGATGATCGTCGTGTAGGGCAGATCGAGGAATTCGATCATCAGGAAGGCGGCGGCGCCCATGATCGGCGGGGTGATCTGGCCGCCGGTCGAGGCGGTCGATTCCACCGCCGCGGCGAAGTGCTTCTTGTAGCCGAGGCGGACCATCATCGGGATGGTGAGCGAGCCGACGGTGACGGCGTTGGCGACCGACGACCCGGAGATCATGCCGAACAGGGCCGAGCCGAAGATCGACACCTTGGCCGGTCCGCCGGCGTAGCGGCCGGCGACCCAGGCGGCGCAGTCGAGGAAGAGCTGGCCGAGGCCGATGCGGGTGGCGAAGACGCCGAAGAGCACGAAGTGGAAGACGTAGGTCGCCACCACACCGAGTGGGACGCCGTAGATGCCCTGGGTCGTCAGATAGAGGTGGTTGATCAACTGGCTCGGGGTGGCGCCGGGATGGACGAAGATGCCGGGGATCGAGCGGCCGAAGATCGCGTAGGCGATGAAGGCGATGGCGATCACCGGCAACGGCCAGCCGGTCGTCCGCCGGGTCCCCTCGAGCAGCAGCAGCACCAGGGCGCCGCCGAGCCAGACGTCGGTCGTCGACGGGTTGCCGACCCGGAAGGCGAGGTCGTCGAGCGGGATCAGCGGCACGTGCAGCACCGCGACGATGGCCAGCGCGAACAGCCCCCAGTCCCAGACCGGAATGCCGAGGGGATGGAGGGCGTCGGTCGCCGCCACCTCGCGCATGCGCAGGGCGGGGAAGACCAGGAAGACGAGCCCGAGCACGAAGGCGAGATGGACGCCGCGATGGGTCAGCTCGGGCAGCAGGCCGAAGCCGGCGGTCCAGTAGTGGAAGATCGACAGGACGACGAGCGCCGCCCCGACGATGGCGCCGCCGAGGGGCGCGAGCGGGCGGAAACGGATCTCCGCGTCGAACTTCTCCTCGAGGTCGCGGGCCTTCGCTTCGTCGAGTTCGAATTGCGACATGGGAGATCCGATCTCGGCAGGCACCGGGGGCCGCGCCGGGAGACGCGGCATCGAGTGGACGCGGGCGATGGCCCGCGCCGCGCCTCGTCTCACTTCAGCAGACCGGCTTCCTTGTAGAACTTCTCGGCGCCGGGATGCAGCGGCACACCGACGCCGTCGAGCGCCGTCTCCTTGCGGATCACTTTGCCCTTGGCGTGGCCGGCATCGAGGAGCTTCCTCGAATTGTCGTTCCAGATCGCCTTGGTGATGCCGTAGATCAGCTCCTCCGGCTGCTTGGCCGAGGTCACCCACAGGGCGTTGACCGAGACGGTCTCGACCTCGCCGACGTCCTTGTAGGTGCCGGCCGGGACCTTGTCGGGGCCGAAGAACTTGTAGTCGGCGAGGATCTTCTTGGCTTCCGGCCCGCCGATCGGCACCAGCTCGATGCCGGCCGAGGTGGCGAGTTCGGAGATGGCGCCGGTCGGATAGCCGCCGACGAAGAAGAAGGCGTCGAGCGCGCCGTCGCGCAGCCGGTCGCCGGCGGCGTTGGGCTTCAGATACTCGGCCTTCACGTCCTTCTCGGTGACGCCGTAGGCGCCCATGACGATGCGGGCGTCGATCAGCGTGCCCGAGCCCGGCTCGTCGAGCGAGACGCGCTTGCCCTTGAGATCGGCCGGCGACTTGATGCCGGAGCCCTTGCGGGCGACGAGATGGATGGTCTCCGGATAGAGATTGGCGATGGCGCGCAGTTCCTCGACCTTCGGCTTGCCGTCGAAGACGCCGGTGCCGGAATGGGCCCAGAAGGCCACGTCGGACTGGGTCAGGCCGCTCTCCAGCGAGCCGGCGACGATGCCGTTGATGTTGGCGACCGAACCGTTGGAGGCGACGGCGGTGGCGATCAGGCCGGGCACGCCGCAGGAACCGCCCTGGTCGCAGGGCCGCGAACCGGGCGGGTTGGAGATGGCGTTGGAGAGAAGGCCGCCGATCGGGAAATAGGTGCCGGCGGTGCCGCCGGTGCCGATGCGGAAGAAGGACATCTGTTGTGCCGTCGCGAGAGTCGCGCCGACGAGAGTGGCAACGCCGAGCGCGGCTGCCGCGATGCGGGTGATGGTCTTTCTCGCCGTCATGGGGGATCTCCTTGCCGCAGGGCCGGGCGAGGCCCCGTCGGTCGAAGTTGGACGGCCGGACGACACCGAGTCAAGGCGACATGGTGGAGCGGACCCATCCATGCGGCGTGCGCCCGCTTCCCGCCGCCTCACGGCGGTGCGGCGGCGGCTCCGGCCGGGCGGCGGGCGTCGTTGGCGCCGTAGAGGCGGCCGGACAGCACCGCACCGGAGGAGGCCGAATCGTTGCCGGAACTCGCCGGGCCGGCGGTGGTCTCCGCCGGGGCGACGACGATCAACTCGGCCGCGCCCCAGGGGGACTGCTCCTTGAGCACGTAGCCTTCGGTCTTCAGGATCGCCAACGTGTCCGGCGAGAGGCCGAAGGGCTCGAAATAGACCTCGTCGGGTAGCCACTGATGATGGACGCGTGGCGCATCGACCGCTTCCTGCGGGCTCATACCGAAATCGACGATGTTCACGATCGTCTCGGCGACGATCGAGATGATGCGGCTGCCGCCCGGTGAGCCGAGCACCAGGAAGAGCCGGCCGTCCTTCAGGACGATGGTCGGCGACATCGAGGAGAGCGGGCGCTTGCCGGGGGAGATCGCGTTGGCCTCGCCCTGGACCAGTCCGAAGAGGTTGGGCACCCCGGGCTTGACGGTGAAGTCGTCCATCTCGTCGTTGAGCAGGAGGCCGGTGCCGGGCGCCACCACCGCGGCGCCGAAGAGGCCGTTGATCGTATAGGTCACGGCGACGGCGTTGCCGGCGGCGTCGACCACCGAATAGTGGGTGGTCTCGGGCTTCTCGTGCGGGGCGACGCCGGGGGCGAGCGACTTCGAGGCGATGCGGCCGTCGGCGCGGATGCGGTCGCGGATCGCGGCGGCGTAGTCCTTCGACAGCAGCCTGTCGACCGGCACCTTCACGAAGGCCGGATCGCCGAGGAGGAAATTGCGATCGAGGAAGGCATGGCGCATCGCCTCGACCCAGGTCTTCACCGCCGCGGCGGAATGCCAGCCCATCGCCTTCAGGTCGAAGCCCTCGAGCACGTTCAGGATCAGGCAGACGGTGGTGCCGCCGGAGGAAGGCGGCGGCGCCGAGATCAGGCGATGGCCGCGATAGGTGCAGGTGACCGGCGTCGTCTCGTTCACCCGGTAGGCGGCGAAGTCGGCGGCGGTGAGGGTGCCGCCGGCAGCCCTCATCGCCGTCTCCACCTTCGCCGCGGTCTCGCCGCGGTAGAAGGCATCGGGACCGGTGGCGGCGATCTTCTCCAGCGTCGCCGCGAGGTCCGGCTGGGTCAGGCGGTCGCCCGGCTTCAGGGTGCGAGCTTCGGGGGAAAGGAAGATGCGGGCGGCTTCCGGGTCGCGGGAAAGCCGGGCGGTGCCGCGGGCGAGGATGTCGGTGTCGGGGCGGGCGAGGGTGAAGCCGTCGCGGGCGAGCGCGATCGCCGGGGCCATGACCCGATCGCGCGGCAGGCTGCCGAAGCGGGAGAGGGCATGGTCGAGGCCGGCGACGGTGCCGGGCACGCCGGAGGCGCGCCAACCGGTGAGGCTCGCGTCCTTCACCACCTCACCGGCGGCATCGAGATACATGTCGCGGCTCGCCGCTCTCGGCGCGGTCTCGCGGAAGTCGAGGAAAAGCTCGCGGCCGTCGGCGAGTCTCAGCGTCATGAAGCCGCCGCCGCCGATGTTGCCGCAGCAGGGATCGACCACCGCGAGCGCATAGCCGACCGCCACCGCCGCATCGATGGCGTTGCCGCCGGCCTCGAGGATCTTCACCCCGACCTCGGTGGCGCGGGCATTGGCGGTGACCACCATGCCGCGACCGCCCTCGACCGCCGGTCGCGACGCGGCGAGTGCGGGGAGGGAGCCGGCGAGGACGGCGGCGGCGACGAGGGGAGCGAGACGGCGCGCGGGTATCATCGACACCTTCCGGTCACGGGTTTTCGGCAGAGCAGCCCCCCGGCGGGTCGGCTGGACCGGCGGGGGGCTCCATGAGATGCCGGTCGGGACGTCTCGGCAAGGCTTTTCGGCGCTGGCGTGATCGATGGCCGAGCCGGAGGCGAGGACGACGAACGAGGGCGGAGCGATGACGATTCCCGAGGGCGCGGTGCTGGTGGTGATCGACATGCAGCGAGCGATCGATCTGCCGGGACGACCGCCACGTGGCAACCCGAAGCTCGACGCCAACGCGACCGCGGTGATCGCCACATTTCGCAGGGCCGGTCGATCGGTGATCCACGTGCGCCACGATTCGGTCGAGGCCGGGTCCTGGTTCCACCCCGATCACCCCGGCAACGCACTGCGCCCCGGGTTCGAGCCGCGACCCGGGGAGGGGCTCGTCGTGAAGTCGGTCAATTCCGCCTTCATCGGCACCGATCTCGATCTGCGCCTGCGCCGGCTCGGTGCGACCGAGGTGTGGTGTATCGGTTGGGCGAGCGACATGTGCGTCTCGACCACCATCCGCACCGGCGCCAACATGGGCTGGCCGATGGTGATGGTGGAGGACGCCTGCGACTGTTCGGACCTGCCGGACGCGCTCGGCGAGGGGACGATCCCGGCGCGCGATGACGCCGGACATCCCGGCGCGTCCCTCACTTGGCCAGATAGGCGGAGGTGGAGACGGCGAGGGTGAAGAGCTTGTCGGTGGCGGCGGTGATGTCGGCCGGGCTCGAGGCGTAGAGCGCCATCTCCGAGGTCGTGGCGCAACTCGACATGTGGGCCTGGATCCGGGACTTCAGGGAGTTCTTGACGAAGAGATAGCGGCCGTCGCTGCTGTCGGGCGCCAGCGTCGGAATGAGATATTCGACGTTGAGGGTCATCATGTAGGCGCCGCGTGACTTCAGCGAGGTGCACAGCGACGGGTCGAAGCCCTGGATGTCCCAGTTGAAGCCGAACGAGGTGTCGCGGTCGTAGGGAGCGTAGTTGACGAAGGCGCTGTCGCGCGTCCACTGCGGATTGCCGGAGCGCTGCGTCACCGAGCCTTCGACGCCGTCGGTCATCAGGATGACGAAGGACTTCGGGGTCGAGGCGGTCTTGCCGTCGCCGAAGGCGAGGCCGGCGGTGCCGAGCGAGGTGAACAGGGTGTGGAAATTGGTGCCGCTCTGACCGATGGCGGGGTCGATGTCGATCGAGGTCAGCGCGGTGGCGGCGGCCGCGATGTCGGTGGAGCGCGCGAACGGCGTCTTCATCGTGTTGGAGAAGGTGTGGATCGCCACCCGGATCACCGAGCCGCGGCCGGCGGCGATCGACTTGTCCTGGATCGACTTGGCCTTGGTCAGGATGGCGGCGACCGCCGACTTCACCACGTCGAAACGTAAGGTGGCGCCATAGTTGCGGGCGCGGGCGACGGTGTCGGTGCCGGTCTGCATGTGACAGCCGATGGTGCAGCCGATCTTGTTCATCATGATCGACTGATCGGAGGCGGTGGCGCCGATCGCCATCGAATGGGAGGTGTCGAGGACGAAGTGGATGTCGATGTAGGTCGGCAGACTGACCGGCGCCAACGCCTGGGCGGTGCCGGAGACCGGCCAGGTCTCGATGCCGACGATGCGCGAGAAGGCAGGGATGAAGGTCGCCTGCCAGGTGAGATTCGCCGTGATGGTGGCGTCGGCGTAGGTGACCGAGGAGGTTCCGCTCGACGTGGAGCCGATCCGCCCGGCGGCTTCGGCGAAGTGAGCGTCGGCGCGTGCCTTCGCGGCATTGCGGTCGGTCTGGCTGGTGCCTCCGCTCGCGCTGTCGCGGGCCGCCACCGCACCGGCGACCGCCGAGGCGTCGGCCGCCGACTGCAAGCGGTTCCGGAGGTTGATCGCCTGGATGTAGTCGGTGGTGGCACCGACGACGACGACCAGAAGCGAGACGATGAACGCGGTGAGCGCGACGAAGGATCCGGCTTCGTCGTGCGCGAAGTCGGCGATCCGTCGTCGTGAGCGCATGCTCCCCCCTCGACCCGCTCCCAGCGTGCTTCGTTCTTTCCGACGAGGCTACGAGCAACTTCTTCAGATTCATTTAACTCGCTGCTGCTCTCGGTGGCATGGCGGCGGACCGGCACGAGCGGGGCCGTCGCGGGCGGGCCTCCGGCGGTCGCTTGTCGACGCGGACGGTTCGGCGCAGATTGTGCGCACGAAACCGTGCGGCGAGGCCCGATGTTCGTCACCTTCTTCACCGAGCTCAAAGGCGCCGGGATCCCGGTCTCGTTGCGCGAATATCTGACGTTGATGGAGGCGCTCGAGGCGGATCTGGCCGAGCGGCGGGTGGAGGATTTCTACCATCTCGCCCGTGTCTGTCTGGTCAAGGACGAGAAGCATCTCGACAAGTTCGACCGGGTCTTCGGCCACGTCTTCAAGGGCCTCGACCTGATGAGCGAGGCGGCGGAGGTCGCCATTCCCGAGGAATGGCTGCGCAAGCTCGCCGAGAGATTCCTGACCGAGGAGGAGAAGGCGCAGATCGAGGCGCTCGGCGGTTTCGAGAAGCTGATGGAGACGCTGAAGAAGCGGCTCGAGGAGCAGAAGGAGCGCCATCAGGGCGGCTCGAAGTGGATCGGCACCGCCGGCACTTCGCCCTTCGGTGCCTACGGCTACAACCCGGAAGGAGTGCGCATCGGTCAGGAGGGAAGTCGACACCGCCGGGCGGTGAAGGTGTGGGACAAGCGCGAGTTCAAGGATCTCGACGGTTCGGTCGAACTCGGCACCCGCAACATCAAGGTGGCGCTGAAGCGCCTGCGTCGCTTCGCCCGGACGGGGGCGGCGGACGAACTCGATCTCGACGGCACCATCCGCGAGACGGCCAAGCACGGCTGGCTCGACGTGCAGATGCGCCCCGAACGGCGCAACGCGGTGAAGCTGCTCGTCTTCTTCGACGTCGGCGGCTCGATGGACGACCACGTCCGCGTCTGCGAGGAGCTGTTCTCGGCGGTCCGCACCGAGTTCAAGACCATGGAGTGGTTCTATTTCCACAATTGTCTCTACGACTTCGTTTGGAAGAACAACGCCCGGCGCGCGACCGAGAAGATCGACACCTGGTCGGTTCTGCACAAGTACCCGTCCGACTACAAGGTGATCTTCGTCGGCGACGCCTCGATGAGCCCTTACGAGATCACCTATCCCGGCGGCTCGGTCGAGTACTGGAACGAGGAGGCCGGAGCGACCTGGCTCGGCCGGATGACGACGGTCTATCCCAAGACGGTGTGGCTCAACCCGACACCGGAACAATACTGGGGCTACACTCCGTCGATCGGCATGATGAAGCAGTTGATGGGCGACCGCATGTTCCCGCTGACGATCGAGGGCCTCGACCGTGCGGCGCGCGAGTTGGCGCGGTGAACGGCCGATCGGCCGGTCACGTGCTGCGGCGTGGTCAGCGGCCGGGAGACAGCCCGTACACGGCGTGCCGGATCAACTCGGCCGGGATCTCGCCCCAGCCGTCCGCGGCCTCGTCGGCCACATCGAGCTGCCATCCGGTGATGCCGAGGAGCGGCACGAGCACCCGTTGCCGCCGGAGATGGTCGTAGGTCACGGCGACGAGGTCGTCGCGCGTCGCCGTATGGAAGCGGAGCTCGAAGGGTCCCCGCTTCGAGGGGAAGTGGACGGGCGGCTGGGAGAAGGAGCTCTCGGGGCCGATCAGGAGGCGAAGGTGTTCGGCTGGCGGTGAGGCTTTCTCGTCGGCCGATCGAGCGCGTCCGACGGCGCCGGGCCGTGGCGGCGTGGCGTCCCAATAGGTGTGATCGGAGCGCTCGACGAGCACGGTCGAGAAGCCGCCGGCGGTGGACACGACGGACACGAACGCCCTGTCGACGAGAGCCGGAGCGTGGATGACGAGGGTCGTCGGGCGCGCGGTGAGCGGTGTGACCGGGATGGCGGCGATCTCGGCCGCTTGGCCGACGCGGGCACGGTGATCCACGGCCAGTTCGCGAACCCACAGTCCGAAGGGAGTGACCGCGACGAGGAGGAGGATCACCGACCATTTCGTCCGCGTCGCGACGGCGAACCAGAGAGCGACGATGAGCAGGCCATCGAGCGCCGCCGTCGGGACGATCACCGAGGAGAGTTCCATGGCGAAGCGCAGGGGGGCGCGCGGCCCGCTCGCCACGGCGAACCACTGGATCACGGCCGCGGCCGTGGCCACCGCGACGACGGTGGCGACCGGGATCCGCGGTGCGGTGTCCCCCGGGGTCGCGTTCTCCGTATTCGCGGCGGTGAAGCTGTGGCGTCGTTCGAACACCGCCGGTTCCGACGTCGTCCGGCGGCCGAAGGTGGACGGCTCGGCGGGAGACGACGGGGTCGTGGATCCGGCGCTCGTCGTCGCCGTGCCGTCTTCGCGCAACGCCGACCACAGGATCAGAGCGGTCGCGGCCACGACGGCGAAGCGCAGCCAGAACACCGGGAAGAAGATGATCTTCACCAGCCATACGACGGAGAGCAACAGGTCACCGGGGGGCGCGAGGCCCAGGCCCAGGATGCTGGTCGCCGCGAGATAGGCGAGCGCGATGGCGGTGGCGAGTTCGAGGGGCGTGAGCGGGCGGGCCTTCCGGTCGCGGCGTGGACGCGTCGGCAGAGCGCCGAGGACGACGAAGAGCCAGACGGCGAAGAGGAGGTTCCAAGGAACGGGGCGCGGCCCGATCAGACCGAGCGAGAAGGACATTGTCCAGGGTGCGCCGGCGACCACCAGGGTCGTGACGGCCGGCGCCAGGAAGATCAGGGGGAAGAGGCCGAGCCAGGCGGGAAGGCCGGCGTCGCGGCAGCGGCCCATCAGCGGGGCGGGCAGGGAGAGCAGAACCAGAGTGACGGCGGTCGGCTTGATCGCCATCGCCGCGACCAGACCCACCGCCCCGCACGAGTCCATCCCGCAACCGGTCGCGCGCAGGATCGTGGAGTGGATGAATGGATAGCCGAAGGTGAAGACGCCGAGCCAGAGGAGGCGATACGCCATGGCCCGGAGGAAATCGAAAGGGCGGATGGTCCCGTACAGATCGAACATGTTGCTTCCGCCCGCATCGTCGCGTGGCGGCCCCCTGTGACGGTCGTGCCGTCGAGGTCGCGCGACCGGCTTCACACGGGGCGAAGTCTCTTCGAATCTCTCTTAGGAGTGGTAAAGGCGACCGAGCAGATCCGCCGGATGCACGCGGACGCCGAAAACTCTTCGACCGCCGCTCCTGCGCGGCGGTCGACGTCGGTATCGCGGTGGGGCGGCGTCGCAGCCCGGATCAGTTCCGCAGCACCAGCACCGAGCAGGTGGCGTGGCGGACGATCTTGGCGGCGTTGGAGCCGAGCAGGTAGGTCGACATCTGCGGGCGGTGCGAGGTGACGACGATGAGGTCGACGGCGCTCTCCTTCGATTCGTCGATCACCTCGTGATAGACCGAGCCGGTGCGCAGCTTGACCGAGAACCGGTCGGGCTTCAGCCCGGCGGCGGTGCCGAGAGCGTGGATGCGGGTCTCGGTCTCCTTCTCGAAGCCGGCCTCGAAGTCGGCGGGGAGAAATTCCGAAACGTAGCCGTTCATCACCGGCAGGACGCCGACGAGAAGAACATGACCGTTCGACTGCATGGCGAGATTGGCGGCGGCGGCGACGGCCGGCTTGGCGAAGTCCATCTCGTTGGGGTCGACCGGTACCAGGATCTTGGTGAACATCTCGTGCCCTCCTCGTCGCCTCGTCGCGGCTCGTCCCGGCGACGGAAGCGCCGTGTGTTCAGTGAAATTCCTGTTGCGACTCTAGGCTTCGACCAAAGTTGCGCATTGAGCGAGGTCAAGCAAGAGGGAGGCCGGCGCTGCGGGGCTCCCCTGCTTCAGGTGGAGGCCTCGGGTTTCGCCGTCGCAGTCGGCCGGGCGAGTTCGCTCACCATGTCGCCGAGGGCGGGACGGGGGAGCGCCACCCAGGGCATCGGTCGGACGATCTCGAGCGCGGCGAGGCCGAGGCGGGCGGTCAGGAGTCCGTTGACCACGCCTTCGCCGAGGCGGGCGGAAAGACGAGCGGCGAGCCCCTGGCCGACGAGCTGCTGCACCAGCGTGTCGCCGAGCGCCATGCCGCCGGTGATGCCGAGATGGGTGAGGATGCGGCCGAGCAGCTTGAGGAAGCCGACGGTGCCGGGCCGGCCGCCGTAGAGATCGGCGAGGGCGCGGGCGAGGCGCAGGTTCTCCCAGGCGACATAGGTGATGTCGACGATCGCGCGGGGTGAGATGGCGGTGACCACCGAGACACGTTTGGCCGCCTCCAGGATCAGGCTGCGGGCGGTGGCGTCGAGCGGGCCCATCAGCTCGCGTTCGGCGAGGGCGAGGAGATCGCGGCCCTCGATCACCTCGGCGCGGTGAGCGGCGAGGGCGGTACGGGACCGCGCGCTCTCGGGGCGCGCGGCTGCGAGCCGGTCGAGGTCCGCGACCAGGGCGGGGGCGGCGGCGCGATCGTCGTTGGTCACCGCGAGGGCGACACGGGCGCGCAGGTGCTCGACCCTGGCCAACCGCAGCGTACCGGCGACTTCGCGGATCACCAGGGCGAGGAGGGCGAGGACGGCGAGGCCGAGGAGGCCGATGCCGGTCCAGCCGAGCCAGGTGGCGCGGGCCCACAGGTCGGAGATCAGGCGATCGAGGGCGAGGCCGAGGGCGAGCGACACGAGGCCACCGACAGCGGCGAGGAAGATCGTCTTCCAGGGAAAGCGGCGGGCGGGCGCCGGCATCGCCGGCTCGACGATGTCGTGCGGCTCGTCGGCGGGGGTGACGACGGTGCGGGTGCCCAGGGGGGCGTCACTCTCCGGCGTGGCGAGATGGACGCCCGGAGCATCGATGCGGAAGGCGCGGGGCCGGCGAGGGGCATCGGTCATGTCAGCCGGTCTCCGAGGAGGAACTCGAGCGTGCGGTCGAGGCGGATGTGGGGCAGCGACAGGGTGAAGCCCTCGGCGGTCTTCTCGAGTCGGGGCGGCCGGAAGCGGACGAACTCGACCACCGGTTCCTCATGTTCCGATTCCGATTCGGGTGGTGAAACCTCGGGACGAGAGTCCGCCGACCGTGGTGAAGCGGTTGATCGGGAATCGGAATTCGCTCGGACTTCAGGTGATGAATCCACCGCTTCGCGCAACTTCGCCGCCGGCGGGAAAAGTGATTCCGGATCTTCCGGCAAATCTCCGGGAAACAAGGCGAATTCGGCGTTCGGATCGAGTTTCTCGCCGTCCAGGGTCTCGCCGGGCAGGGGTGCGCCGAGGATGGCGGGGAGCTTCTCGCCGTCGTGGTCGACCATCGCCTCGCGGGTGGCGCGGACGGCGGCGAGCGCCACCACGTCGACCTCGGCGCCGGCGAAGGTGGCGCGCGCCATGGCGTCGCCGACGAGGCGGCGCAGGATCTTCTCCAGCCGGTCGTGGGAGGAGCGGTGAAGGTGATCGGCCTTGGTGGCGGCGAAGACGATGCGGTCGATGCGCCGGGTCAGGATCGAGGCGAGCCAGGAGGTCCGGCCGGGGCGGAAGCAGGCGAGGATGTCGCCCAGCGCCTCGGCGAGATCGGCGACCGCGCCGGGGCCGGCGTTGAGTGCCTGGAGCGCGTCGACCAGCACGATCTGGCGGTCGAGGCGAACGAAGTGCTCGGTGAAGAAGGGGCGGACGACCTTCTCCTTGTAGCCCTCGTAGTGGCGCTCCATCATCGCTGCGAGCGATTTCGACACTCCCTCACCCCCGGGGGGGAGCGGCGCGAAGGTGACGGCCGGCGTGCCCTCGTGGTCGCCCGGCATGAGGAAGCGGCCGGGGGGGAGCGCCGAGAGTGCATGTTCGTCGGCGCGGGCGGCGCGCAGATAGTCGGTGAAGAGGGCGGCGAGGTCGCGCACCTTCGCTTCGTCCTCGGGGCCGGCGGGATCGGTGGCGGCGGTGGCGGCGAGCCAGGGACCGGCGATCGCGGCATGAGCCGGCCGACGGGCGCGAGCGAGGGTTTCGGCCGACCATTCAGCATAGGACTTGGCGAGCAGCGGCAGGTCGAGCAGCCATTCGCCGGGATAGTCGACGATGTCGAGATGCAGTCGGCCGCGGCCGAAGGCACGGGCGAAGAGCGAGGTGCTCTCGAACTCGAGGGTGAGGCGCAGCTCGGCGACGCGGCGGGTGGAGGAAGGCCACAGGCGTTCCTCGACCAGCGTCCTCACATGGTTCTCGTAGTCGAAGCGTGCCACGTCGACGTCGGGCTGGGGGTCGAGACGGGCGGTGGAGATGCGGCCGCGGGCGGCGGCGGCGAACAGCGGCAGGCGGCCGCCGTGCAGCAGATTGTGGACGAGGGCGGTGATGAACACCGTCTTGCCGGCCCGCGAAAGGCCGGTGACGCCGAGGCGCAACGTCGGGGTCGCCAGGCCCATGGCGAAGTCGCCGGCGTTGGCGAGCGCGGTACGGGCCTGATCGAGGAAGGTGAGGGACGGCGGAGTGGGGGTGGGCATCGGGGGGCCTCGGCGGCGGGACCACCCCCATGTAGGCATCGTGGGGGCCTGTCGCCAAGGGCGGACGTGGCGCGGCTCACGCCTCTTCGTCGTCGGCGCGGATCTCGACCAGCTTGCGGCCGCGCGGGCGCAGGAAGGCGACGGCCCTGCCGGTCTTGGGCTCGATGTCGACCCATTTCATCGCCGGGAAATCGATGACCACGAGGCCGGCGGTGGGGAATTTGGCGGCGAGGCTCTCGAGGATCGTCGCCGGGCCATCGCCGAGGAGCGCGAGAGCCGTCTCCTGGACGCCCGGGTTGTGGCCGATCACCATGAGGGTGGCGACGTTGCCGCCGTGAGCGCGGATCTGATCGATGGTGCGGTCCTCCCCGGCGAAATAGAGATCGCGGGTGAGCCGAATATCGATGTCGCCGTCGAGATGCGGCAGCATCCCGGCGAGCGTCTCGCGGGCGCGGCGGGCGGATGACGAGAGAATCCGGTCGGGGGCGAGGCCGTGGGCGGCGATGTGGCTGCCCATCACCGGCGCGGCCATCCGGCCACGGGCATTGAGAGGCCGGTCGAAATCGTCGGCGGACGTGTCGTCCCAGGACGACTTGGCATGGCGCAACAGCAGCAGGCGGGGCATCGACGTCGTCTCTCGCTGGGATCGTCCACCGATCGGAGCCGATAGCACGGCGTCGGGAACGATACCATGACAGACGTGTGACAGTCATGACGCAGTTCTGCGAACCCGCGACGAACCTGCTGATATTCAAGGTGTTTCGCCGCCGTCGGGGCGATGTTCGAGGAGATCGCCGGGCTGGCAGTCGAGGACGCGGCAGATCGCGTCCAGGGTGTCGAAGCGGATGCCCTTCACCTTACCGGATTTGAGCAGCGAGACGTTCGGCTCGGTGATGCCGATGCGCTCCGCGAGTTCGCGGGAGCGCATCTTGCGGCGGGCGAGCATGACGTCGAGGTTGACGACGATCGGCATGGGCGGCCCTCAGACGATGGCGGCGTGGTCTTCGGCGATCTCGGCGGCGACCTTGAAGATGTGGGCGAGTGCCAGGAGCCCGCCGAGGAACATCAGGTTCAGGAGATCGTTCGGCTGGAAGAACATGCCGATATGCCGGCTGCCCGGAGGCAGGTGGAGCGTCACCAATGCCGAGAGGATCGGTCGGGAGATCATGTCGGCCGCTTCGGCGGCGAGACCGAAGAGGGCGAGGCGGCGCAGACACTTCGCCGTGTCGACGGTGAAGACGCGGCCGGCGAGGAAGCCCGAGAACAGAAGCCACAGGTTCATGCAGGACCCGACGATCAGGCCCCATACCACCATGTGGACGAGGAAGCCGGCGGCGCGGGAGACGATCGGCACGTCGGTGAGCTCGGTCCGGAGCCAGTGGCCGTAGGCGCGGGCGACGTCGGCGCCGTCCGACCAGTGCATGGCGAGCAACGCGAACACCCAGATCGCATAGGCCGGAGCGGCGAGGCGCAGGATCCGGCAGAGCGTGCCGATGCGGGCACGCAGGGCAGCGACGGCGGCGGACGGGGCGGGTTCGGTCATCGGGGACTCCTTTCGATGGGCATCATTTGACATGCAAAAAAATTAATGTCAAACGATAAAAAAATCTCGATTGGAGGTAAGTCATGAAATCCATTCGGTTGCTCGTCGTCGGCATTCTGGCGCTCGGCGGCTGTTCGCATGTTCCGGCGAAGACCCTGTGGGCCCTGCGCAATTTCGATCCGATGACCACCGATCCGGTGCACCTCCGGGCGGCGGTGGCGATGCCGAAGGAGGCGTTTCCGACGCGGGGCGGGGCGAAGCTGGTGATGACCCAGGCGCGTCGCGACGGCTCGGACGAGGCGAAGATCGAACTGGCGCTCGAATCCGTACCGCTCGCCGCGGAGACCGGGCTGTCGGCGGTTCGGGCGAAGCCGGGGCAGGAGATCCGCGCCTTCCGTATCCCCCCGGCCGAGGTGGCGCGGCTTCTCGAGGCGCGGACGGCGGCCAGGGCGCGGGCGGAGAAGGAGCCCGGCGCTTTCCAGGGGACGCTGTCGGTCGGCATCGACGGCTGCCGGCCGGAGGGCGCGCCGGTGCCGAAGACCTTCCCGGTCTCCACCTGGATGAAGACGGCGGAGACCGGTGACTACCTGCCGATCCTCGCCGATGTCGATCTCGTCGCCCTGGTCGGGGCGGAAAAACTGGCGGCGGAGGCGAAGGTCTGTCCGGCCTCGTGAACGGCGGGTGGCGAGGATCTCGCCATTGCGCGGCATCCTGCGGACTTGATCGGCGCGTGGGATTTTCCTATGCGCGGGAGACGAGGAGCCTGTCCATGCCGATCTACGCCTATCAGTGCCGATCCTGCGGCCACGAGTTCTCGACGCTGGTGCGCGGCGGCGAGACGCCGGAATGCCCGAGCTGCGCGGCCGTCGACCTGGAGCGGCAGCTGTCGCTGATCGCCAAGCCGGTCGAGCCGAGCGCGGCCTCGACGGGGCCGGCCTGCGGCGCGCCGATGGGCGCCTGCGGCACCGGGGGGTGCCCGGCGTTCGCCGGGGACTGACGGGCCCGCCGGCCCGTCCGCCCGGCCGGCACAAGGCTCACCGGCCCTCGCGTCGCGAGATGAAGGCGAGGCGTTCGAAGAGATGGACGTCCTGCTCGTTCTTGAGCAGGGCACCGGCGAGCGGCGGGATCACCTTGCGGGGATCGGACTGCCGCAGCACCGTCTCGTCGATGTCCTCGTTGAGCAACAGCTTGATCCAGTCGAGCAGTTCCGAGGTCGAGGGCTTCTTCTTCAACCCCGGTACGTCGCGCACGGCGAAGAAGATGCGCAGCGCCTCCTCGAGCAGACGCTTCTTCAGGCCGGGGAAGTGGACCTCGACGATCGAGGTCATGGTGTCGGCGTCGGGGAAGCGGATGTAGTGGAAGAAGCAGCGGCGCAGGAAGGCGTCGGGCAGTTCCTTCTCGTTGTTGGAGGTGACGATGACCACCGGGCGGCGCTTGGCGCGCACCGTCTCGCCGGTCTCGTAGACGTAGAACTCCATGCGATCGATCTCGAGCAGGAGATCGTTGGGGAACTCGATGTCGGCCTTGTCGATCTCGTCGATCAGCAGCACCGGCCGGGTCTCGGCGGTGAAGGCCTCCCACAGCTTGCCGCGCTTGATGTAGTTGCGGATGTCGCGGACCCGCTCGTCGCCGATCTGGCCGTCACGCAGGCGCGACACCGCGTCGTACTCGTAGAGGCCCTGCGCCGCCTTGGTGGTCGACTTGACGTGCCACTCGATCAGCGGCAGGCCGAGCGCCTGTGCGACCTCGCGGGCGAGCACGGTCTTGCCGGTGCCGGGCTCGCCCTTGACCAGCAGCGGGCGCTCGAGAGTGATGGCGGCGTTGACCGCGATCCGGAGATCTTCGGTGGCGACGTAGTCGGAAGTGCCTTCGAAGCGCATCGGTCCTCGCGGTGATCTTCGGTTCGCTCTCCTTCCATAAACCGGAAGCCGCGCGTCGGCACAAGCCGGCTCGGCGGGCCACGGAGCCGGGGCGTTTCGACCGGGTCGACGGGGGCGACCCGGCAGGAATTACCGGAAGGTGCCGCCGCGGCTTCCGAAGTCGATTCGATCTCCCTGCACAACTCATTGAAAAACAAGAAACTCGGCACCGGTGAGGTGGCTGGCACGGCTTCTGCTTCCGTCTTCTCGACGCAGGTCCGCCTGCAGCACGACATCTGTCGACGAGGAGCGTGGAATGGGTATCTTCGATGCGATGATCACTTCGGTGGCGGGTCTTCAGGCTCAGGCCTATGCGCTCACCAACATCTCCGGCAACATCGCCAACTCGCAGACCACCGGCTTCAAGCGGGTCGACACGTCCTTCCAGGACCTCATCTCGGGCGCCTCGACCGCGGCGATCCGCCAGAATGCCGGGTCGGTGCTGGCGCTGTCGCGGGCGACCAATACGCTGCAGGGTGCGGTGACGACCTCGTCGTCGGCGACCCATCTGGCGATCTCCGGCGACGGCTATTTCCAGGTGCAGATCAAGGCGGGTGAATCCGACGGCAAGACGGTGCTCGGTGGTGCCAGCTACTACACCCGCCGCGGCGACTTCGAGATCGACCGCGAAGGCTATCTGGTCAACGGTGCCGGCTACTACCTGATGGGTCGGACGATCGACACCACCACCGGCAACCCGGCGGGTGACGCCACGTCGCCGGTCAAGTTGCCGACGGGCCTGCTCGCGGCCAAGGCGTCGACCCAGGTCGATTACAACGCCAACCTGCCGGCCAACGCGTCGGTTCCGATCGTCGATGCCACCACCTGGGGCGATCCGACGTTGGCCACCGTTCAAGCGGCCGACGACCAGTCGTTCCAGGACGCATCGCTCAACGGCGGCCAGATCACCTGCTACGACGCCAAGGGCTCGGCGGTGAACGTGCAGCTGCGCTGGGCCAAGACGGCGTCGGGCCCGGACACCTGGAAAATGTTCTACAAGACCGATTCGGCGGCGACCGGTACGACCGCGATGTGGACCGCCGCCGGCACCGACTTCAGCTTCGATTCCGCCGGCAAGCTGACCTCGCCGACCGATCACCTCGACCTCGCCGACCTCACCGTCGACGGCAACAATCTCGGTACCATCCGGCTCGCCTACGGCGCCGACGGGTTGACCGAGTATTCGACCACCGGCGCCACCGTGACGGTCAACTCGATCTCCCAGGACGGCTACGCCTCGGGCAACCTCACCGGTGTGGCGGTCGATGCCGCCGGCCGTCTGACGGCGACCTACTCCAACGGTCAACAGGTCGACGTCGCCGAGTTGACGCTCTTCTCCTTCGCCGGCGACGCCGGGTTGAAGCGCATGGACGGCGGTGCCTTCTCGGTGACGCGCGATTCCGGTCCGGCGGTCGAATCCTCCGGTGCCACGATCACCGGCCAGGCGCTCGAGGCCTCCAACGTCGACATCGCCGACGAGTTCTCGAAGATGATCATCACCCAGCAGGCCTACTCGGCCAATTCGAAGGTGATCTCGACGGCCGACAACATGATGCAGGACATCCTCGCCATCGTCCGCTGAGGACGATGACCCCGCGTTCCCGGTTTCGGAGTTCTCCTCATGACCATCGGATCTGCGCTTTCGATCGCGGTCGCCGGCATGCAGCTGAACCAGACCGAAACCGGCGTGGTGGCGCAGAACATCGCGCGTGCCGGCCAGGCGGGGTACACCGCCAAGCGGGTCGGCACGATCGACTATCAGGGACTCCAGGGAGTCTTCGGTCTCCGCGCGGTGGTGAGCCGCGAATTCGACAAGACGATCTGGAGCCAGTTGCTGCAGTCGAGCTCCCCGAACGCCTATCTCGAGACGCAGCAGAAGTACCTCTCGCAACTCGACCAGTCGATGGGCAAGACCGACGCGGGCGCCAACGTCGCCTCCGCGATCGTCGACTTCGACCAGGCACTGCACGGTCTGGCCACCAGCCCGGACGACGTGTCGAGCAAGATGGCGATGGTCGACAAGGCACAGGTGCTGGCGAGCCAGCTCAATCAGGCCTCCGACGACGTGCAGGCGCTCCGCACCTCGGTGGAGGCCGAGATCGCCGGCCAGATCGACGCGGTCAACGGGCTGACGACGAAGATCGCCGATCTCAACGCCCGTATCGTCGGCCAGGAGAACGCCGGTCAGGACGTCACCAATCTGCAGGACGCGCGTGACGAGGCCGTTCGTCAGCTCGCCACCTACATGGACATCGGTACGCTGGAGAGTACCGACGGCCATCTCTCGGTGTTCACCACCACCGGCTTGACGCTCGTCTCCGATCACGGCACGCAATTCGAATTCGATGCTCGCGGCACTCTGACGGCCAACACCGTGTGGTCGGCCGACGACGACGCACGCGGCGTCGGCACGATCCGGGTCACCGACAACGGCTCTCAGGTCGTCGATCTCATCGCCACCGATGCGTTGCGCTCCGGGTCGATCGCGGCGCTGGTCGAGTTGCGGGACGTCACGCTGGTCCATGCCCAGGCGCAGCTCGACGGCATCGCCGCCGGACTCGCCGAGGCCATGTCGAACCACACGGTCGACGGTACGGCGGTGACTTCCGGCGCGTCGAACGGCTTCGACATCGATCTCACCGGACTGCAGCAGGGCAATCGCGTCACGCTCTCCTACACCGACGCGGTGACCGGGAAGGCGAAGACGGTCACCATCGTTCGCGTCGACGACCCGAGCGCGCCGGCGATCGACGACACCGCGACCCCGGATCCCGACGACACCGTCCATGCCGTCGACTTCTCCGGCGGCATGGGATCGGTGGCGGCGCAGATCCAGGCGGCGCTGGGGACCGACTTCACCGTTTCCAACCCGTCCGGCAACGTGCTGCAGATCCTCGACGACGGCGGTATAGCCACCCGCGCCACCGGTCTTTCCGCCGACATCACCTCGACGGCGTTGCAGGACGGCGAGACGGGAATGCCGCTGTTCACCGACGGCGCGGCGGACGACTACTATACCGGCAGCTTCGAGCACGGATCGCAGAAGATCGGCTTCGCCGCCCGGATCACCGTCAACCCGGCGGTGATCTCCGACCCTTCGCTGCTGGTGAAGTGGCAGACGAGCCCGGCGACCGCGGCCGGCGACGCGACCCGGCCTCTGGCGTTGTTGGCGCGTCTGGAGACGACCTCCTACACCTTCGGGTCGGAGACCGGTCTGGCCGCGGAAGGTCACGGCTTCTCCACCACACTCTCCACCTTCGCCGATCGCATGGTGTCGTACTGGGGCGCAGCATCGGCGTCGGCGGCGTCGGCTCTGGAGAGCCAGTCGACCATCCAGTCCAATCTCGAAGAGCGGATGAAGACCGCCTCGGGGGTCAACGTCGATCAGGAACTGGCGCGGTTGATCCAACTGCAGTCGGCCTATGCCGCCAACGCCCGCGTGATGTCCACCGCCAAGGAAATGCTCGACGCCCTGATGCAGGTCTGAGGCGTGAGCGTGGAGTGAGTACATGAGCACGGTCCGCCATACCGGCTATTCGGATCTCCTGGTCGGCCAACTCGCGACGATGCGAAGCCGGCTCGACGACCTGTCGCAGCAACTGACTTCGGGCGTCCGCTCGCAGACCTACGGTGGGCTCGGTACGTCGCGTGATCTGGCGCTCGCCTACCAGACCAAACTCGGTCGGGTCGAAGCCTTCCAGCAGACGATCGGGACGCTCGACGTGCGTATGCAGGTCGGCGACAAGACGTTGTTGCAGCTGTCGAAGATCTCATCGGAACTGAAGGGCGGACTCGATCCCAACTCCTTCAATCTGTCGACAACCGGGGTCACCGATTCCCAGACCTACGCGCTCGACGCGCTCAACGCCTTCACCGCCCTGCTCAATACCGATGTCGCCGGTCGCTACATGTTCTCCGGTAGTGCCACCGACACCAAACCCGTCGTCGGCGTCGACGAGATGCTCGACGGGGCCAACGGCAAGGCCGGTCTGCGTCAGGTGATCGACGAGCGGCTCCAGGCGGACCAGGGCGCCGACGGGCGCGGGCGGCTGACACTCGGCTCGGTCGCCGGGACGGTGACGCTGGCCGAGGACGGCACCCATCCCTTCGGCATGAAGCTCTCGGCGGTGACCTCGACCCTGTCGAATGCCACCGTCTCCGGCCCGGCCGGCTCTCCCGGAACGCTCTCCATCGCCTTCTCGGGTCAGCCCGAGGCGGGTGATCGCCTCACCGTGACCTTCGCGCTGCCGGACGGCAGCACCGGCAAGATCGAGCTCCAAGCGGGTGCATCCACCGACACCACCGCGAACACCTTCCAGATCGGCGCGACGGCAGCCGACACCGCCGACAATCTCGCGGCTCTGATCGACAGCGAGATCCAGAAACTCGCCGACACCGATCTGGTGGCAGCCTCGGCGGTCCAGGCGGGAAACGAGTTCTTCGACACCGCGAACGGTGGCGCCCCCGTCCGGGTCGACGGCCCGCCCTTCGACACCGCGACGGCACTGGTCACGGACGTCGCCCATGCGACGACGGTGCAGTGGTATCGCGGCACCAACGAAGCGACATCGGCGCGCGCCGATGCCACCGCCCGGGTCGACACCTCGGTGACCGTCTCCTACGGAATGCGGGCGAACGAAGAGGCCTTCTCCTGGGCGTTGAGGCAGATGGCGGTGCTCACCGCGGTCGACGTCTCGGGCGGTACCGCCACCGACAGCGACGTCCACAGCCAACTGTTGCTGCGCACCAAGGGCAATCTCGGTCTGCCGGCCGGTGTGCAGAGCATCGAAGCGGTGGAGGTGGAATTCGCCGGGGCGGCACAGGCCGCCACTCAGGCGAAGACGCGCCATACGGCGATGTCCGCCACCTATCAGAAGGTCATCGACGACACGATCAACACCGATCAGACGGAAGTCGCGACCAAGCTGCTGGCGCTGCAGACCCAGATGCAGGCGAGCTATCAGGCGACCTCGATCCTCTACAAGATG
>CALMFH010000164.1 GCA_937864925.1 uncultured Alphaproteobacteria bacterium
AGGCGCGGGCGAGGTCGTCGTTGACCACCACGTATTCGAAGCGGTGCCACTCGGCGATCTCGGTGCGGGCATTGGCGAGGCGCTTGGCGATGACCTCCTCGGTGTCCTCGGCGCGACGGTGCAGGCGGGCGGCGAGTTCCGTCATCGACGGCGGCAGAATGAACACCGTGACGACGTCGTCGGGCAGCTTCTCCACCACCTGGACGGTGCCCTGCCAATCGATGTCGAAGAGCACGTCGCGGCCGGCCTCGAAGGCGGCCTCGACCGGCTCGCGCGGCGTGCCGTAGAAGTTGCCGTGGACCTCGGCCCATTCGAGCAGTTCGCCGCGATCGCGCATCTGCTCGAAGCGGCGGCGATCGACGAAGAGGTAGTGGACGCCGTCGATCTCGCTCGGCCGGCGCGGCCGGGTGGTCACCGACACCGACAGGCGGATCGAGGCGCCCTCGTCGGCGATCAGCTGGCGCGACAGTGTCGATTTGCCGGCCCCCGACGGCGACGCGAGGATCAGACCGAGGCCGCGGCGCGCCTCACGGGCAAGGGTCGGTGAAGCGGCGGCGTCGGGCATGGCGGGCTCTCGGCGATGAGGTCGACGGCGGAAACGGGCGGTCCGGCCGGTCGCCCTTTCCGAGGCGACCAATTCGGCCGTCGGAGGTCACTCGATGTTCTGGATCTGCTCGCGCAGCTGATCGACCACCGCCTTGAGATCGAGGCCGATGGAGGTCAGTTCGCGATCGTTCGCCTTGGAGCACAGCGTGTTCGCCTCGCGGTTGAACTCCTGGGCGAGGAAATCGAGGCGCCGGCCGACGGCGCCGCCGTTGGCGATGAGGCGGCGGGCTTCGGCGACATGGGCGACGAGACGGTCGAGCTCCTCGCGGATGTCGGCGCGGGTGGCGATCAGCACCGCCTCCTGATGCAGGCGCTGCGGATCGAGGGCGGGCACCTGATCCATCAGCGCCGCCACCTGTTCGGCGAGGCGGGCGCGGATCGCCTCCGGCCGGCGGGCCGGACAGGCCTCGGCCGCCGCGGTCAGTCGCGCGATCTCGTCGACGTGGCCGGTGAGGATCCGCGCGACCGCCACGCCCTCGCTCGCACGGGCGGCGATCAGGCCGTCGACGGCGGTCGTGAGCCCGTCGAGCAGAGCCGCGTCGAGGGCGGTGCGGGTCGTCTCGTCGTCTTCGACCTCCGCCGATTCCAACACGCCCTTGATCGACAGAATGCCGTCGAGCGTGGGCGCGGCGGCGTCGATCCGGTCGGCGATGCGATTCATCGCGGCGAGGACGGCAGTGAGCATCTCCTCGTTGACCTTGAGCGTCGTCGTCGCCGTTTCACGGGTGAGAGACAGCGAGACCTGGACGTTGCCGCGGGTGAGGCGGTCGGCGATGCGGGTCTTGGCGGGGATCTCCAGCCGGTCGAGGCCGGGCGGCAGGCGCAGGCGGACGTCGAGGCCCTTGCCGTTGACCGAGCGCAGCTCCCAGGTCCAGCGCTGGCCGCAGGCGGACCCGTCGAGGCGGGCGAAGCCGGTCATGCTGTGGAGAGACATCGGCAGGGTTCCTCGACATTGGCGGGCGGGCGCCGATCGCATCGGCCCGCCGAGGTTGCCTCAGTTCTGCTTCGGAGTCGCCGGCTTCGGAGCCACCGATCGCGCCGGAGCCGGCGTCGGTGCGACGGGCGGCGGAACCTTGCCCTGCTCGATGGCACGCCAGCGGGCGACGTTGCGATTGTGCTCCTCGAGCGTCTCGGCGAATGCGTGGCCACCGGTGCCGTCGGCGACGAAGAACAGCTCGTTGGTGCGCGACGGATTGGCCACCGCCTCCATCGCGGCACGTCCGGGGTTGCAGATCGGCCCCGGCGGCAGGCCCTGGATGCGGTAGGTGTTGTAGGGATTGGGCGAGGCGAGGTCGGCGCGGGTGATGGTCCGCCCCTCGAGCCAGGCCTTGCCGCCGTAGATGCCGTAGAGCACCGTCGGGTCGGTCTCGAGCCGCATGCCCTTCCTCAGCCGGTTGATGAACACCGCCGCGACGCGTGGGCGCTCGTCGGCCTTGGAGGTCTCCTTCTCGACGATCGAGGCGAGAATGACGAGATCGCGCGGGGTGGCGAGCGGCAGGCCGTCGACCCGATGGGCCCAGATGTCGGCGAGGCGGCGCTCCTGGGCCTTCTTCATCTGGTCGATGATCTGTTCGCCGGTGGTCGAGCCTCGCGAGTAGCTGTAGGTCTCGGGCAGCAGCGAGCCTTCGTCGGGAATGGCGGCGATCCTGGTCTTGAGGATCGGATCGTCCTTGATCCGCGCCACGATCTGCTCGCTCGACCAGCCTTCCGGGAAGGTGATGCGGTGTTGCACCGAGCGGCCCTCGGTGATGATCTCCAGCGCATCGTGCATCGACACGTGCGGCGGGAATTCGTATTCGCCGGCCTTCAGGCGCTCGGCCTCCTTCATCAGCCGGGTGCCGAGGTGGAAGGTCATCGCATCGGCGACGACACCGTTCTTCTCGAGCAGATCGGAGATCCCGCTCGGAGAGGCGTTGTTGGGGATGACCACCACCACCGGTGCCGCAAGCGGGCCGGGCGCGTCGAAGCGCTGCTTGGCGTAGACGACGAAGCCGCCGATCGCCACGGCGAGGATGGTGAGGAAGGAGAAGACGCCGTTGAGGAAGACGATGGTCGGGTTGCGCGCCTTCTTCGACCGGGTCTTCGACGGCGGCGGCGGCACCTCGGCGGGCTCGATCGCGGCGCGCGGGCTCTTCGGTACGCTGCGCACCGTCTCGGCGACGGGTTCCGGTGCCACGGGAGCGATCTCGCGCGCCGCAGCTTCGACGGACTTCATGTCCTGGGCCGCATCGAGGGCGGCGGCGTCGGGCGCATGGGGCGTGCCGTCGCTCGCTTCCGCCTTGGGATCGGTCTTCTCGGAGGTCATGACGCCTCGCGGCTGATGAATGTCGTTCGGTTCGCTTCCGCCGAGATGAGGGACGATCGCGGCGAAAACGCGTCGGTGACGCGCCTTCGCCTTCCCTCGTGGTTCGGGCCCGGCGGCCGAATCTCGCCGGCCCATTAGGACCGCGGCGATGCCACGACGCAAGCCGACAGGGGGCGTCACCGTCCCGGTCGTCGCGGCTCAGTCGACCTTGCGGAAGATGACCGTCGCGTTGGTGCCGCCGAAGCCGAAGGAGTTGGACATCGCAACGTCGACCTTGCGCTTCTTGGCGGTGTGGGGAACGAGATCTAGCTTCGTCTCCACCGACGGATTGTCGAGGTTGATGGTCGGCGGGCAGATCTGATCACGAATGGCGAGGATCGAGAAGATCGCCTCGATCGCTCCGGCGGCGCCGAGCAGATGGCCGGTCATCGACTTGGTCGAGGACATGGCGCAGTTCGACGCATGGTCGCCGAGGATGCGCTCGACCGACCCGAGTTCGATGCCGTCGGCCATGGTCGAGGTGCCGTGGGCGTTGATGTAGTCGATCTCCGTGACGGCGATGCCGGCCCGACCGATCGCCGCCTTCATGCAGCGGTAGGCGCCGTCGCCGTCTTCGGAGGGCGCGGTGATGTGGAAAGCGTCGCCGGACAGACCGTAGCCGATCACCTCGGCGTAGATCCTGGCGCCGCGGGCCCGGGCGTGTTCGAGCTCCTCGAGCACGACGACGCCGGCGCCCTCGCCCATCAGGAAGCCGTCGCGGTCCTTGTCGTAGGGACGCGAGGCGCGGGTCGGATCGTCGTTGAAGGCGGTGGCCAGCGCCCGGCAGGCGGCGAAGCCGGCGATCGACAGGCGGTTGACCGGGCTCTCGGTGCCGCCGGCGACCATCACCTCGGCGTCACCGAAGGCGATCAGACGGGCGGCGTCGCCGATGGCGTGGGTGCCGGTGGCGCAGGCGGTGACCACCGCGTGGTTCGGGCCCTTGAGACCGTGCTCGATCGAGACGTAGCCGCCGGCGAGGTTGATCAGGCGACCGGGAATGAAGAACGGCGAGATGCGCCGCGGGCCACGGTCCTTCAGCGTCAACGAGGCGTCGTGGATGCCGCCGATGCCGCCGATGCCCGAGCCGATCAGCACGCCCGTGGCACACTGGTCCTCGTGAGTGGTCGGATGCCAGTCGGCGTCGTTCAGTGCCTGAGTGGCGGCGGCCATGGCGAAGGTGATGAACTCGTCGACCTTGCGCTGTTCCTTCGGATCCTGCCACTGGTCGGGGTTGTAGGTGCCGTCGGAACCGTCGCCACGCGGGATGCGAGCGGCGATCTTGCAGGCGAGATCCTCGACCTCGAAGTCGGTGATCCTAACCGCGCCGCTCTTGCCGGCGAGAATGTTCGACCACGTCGGCTCGACGCCGCAACCGAGCGGCGTGACCATGCCCAGACCCGTGACGACTACCCGACGCATCGCGACCTCACTCCGCCGTGAATCCACATGTCCCGCGGCGACGAACGCCACGAGCGCCGCGACATGACGAAGCCCGGGTGGGGTCACCCCTCTCCGATCGCCTCGCCACGAGGCTGCGGCGCACCGTCGCGACGTCCCTGTTCCGGGCGGCCCTCGTGATCGACGAGTCGGTGTTTCGGATCCACGGGACGGATGGGAGCCCCCGTCTCGATCGAACCACCAGGGGTCGCCCGACACATGCACGCCGGCCACGAGGGCCGGCGCCACGTCTTCGTCGGCCTGTTCGACGCCCGCCGTTCTCGGGTCGACCCCGATCCGGCGAGGGCGGCGACGTCAGGCGGAAACGTTCTTCTCGAGGAACTTGACCGCGTCGCCGACGGTCAGGATCGTCTCGGCGGCATCGTCCGGAATCTCGACGCCGAATTCTTCCTCGAACGCCATGACCAGCTCGACCACGTCCAGCGAGTCGGAGCCGAGGTCGTCGATGAAGCTCGCGTTCTCGGTCACCTTCTCGGCGTCGACGCCGAGGTGCTCGACCACGATCTTCTTCACGCGTTCAGCGATGTCGCTCATGTGTTTCTCTTCCCAGAACAGGATAAATCGACCCCGAAACCACCGGCGACAGGCCGGCGCCCCGACACGAACTCCGTACGGTACCTCGGGGCTCTCACCCTCGGCGCCGGATGCCGTGAAGCACCCCGGAGAGGACCTCCTCGGCACGACCGAAGAGACCCTGTGAACCCACGTGGCGTCTCGTCCCGATACGCCGTCGCGGGGAAACTCTCGATGTCCGTCCGTCGCCCCCAGGGCCCCGACCGCCGGAGCGGACAGGTACGTCCTCGCCATCGACCCGAACGTCCACCGCCCGCCCTCAGCGGGCAGGACCGGGTGGTGCTAGCACACTTTCCCGGCCTTGACCAGTGACCGGCGGCAGTGCCCGGAGGGGGGCGTCGCCAACCGCCGATCGGATGAATTCCTCAATCAGATCATAGCCATGCCGCCGTTGACGTGGAGCGTCTGGCCGGTCGTGTAGGCGCTTTCGTCGGCAGCGAGGTAGACCACCGCGGCAGCGATCTCGACCGAGGTGCCGAGCCGGCCGGCCGGCACCGCACCGAGGATGCCTTCCTTCTGCTTGTCGGTGAGCACGTCGGTCATCGGCGTCTCGATGAAGCCCGGTGCGACGCAGTTCACGGTGATGTTGCGGCTCGCCACTTCCTGGGCCAGCGACTTGGTCATGCCGATCATGCCGGCCTTGGCGGCGGCGTAGTTGGCCTGGCCGGCATTGCCGGTGACGCCGACCACCGAGGTGATGCCGACGATGCGCCCGGCCCGGCGCTTCATCATGCCGCGCAGCGCCGCGCGCACCAGACGGAAGCCGGAGGTGAGGTTGACCTCGAGCACCTGATCCCACTCCTCGTCCTTCATACGCATGGCGAGGTTGTCGCGGGTGATGCCGGCGTTGTTGACCAGGATGTCGAGCCTGCCGAACTTCCCTTCGACGGCCGGGACGAGGGCATCGACCGAGGCGCGGTCGGCGAGATCGGCGACGAAGACCTCGGCGCGATCGCCGAGTTCGCCCTTCAACTCGGTCAGGACGGCTTCTCGGGTGCCGGAGAGGGCGACGGTGGCGCCCTGGGCATGGAGGGCGCGGGCGATCGCCGCACCGATGCCGCCGGTGGCGCCGGTGACGAGAGCGACCTTGCCGGTCAGATCGAACATGGGGGGACCTCCTGGGGTCGGAAAAGGGGTGAGCGAGGCCGCGCACGGACCGGCGCGGCCACCCTCAGACGAGCGCGATGACCATCTTCTCGATGTCGTCGGGGGTGTTCACCGCAACCGCCTCGACGCCGTCGACGATGCGCTTGACGAGGCCGGTCAGCACCTTGCCGGAGCCGATCTCGTAGAG
>CALMFH010000165.1 GCA_937864925.1 uncultured Alphaproteobacteria bacterium
CGCAGGCGGGGTTCGGCGGGTGCGTTCACGACGCTCTTCTCCGTTCGTCCTGTTTCTTGGCCTTGTCGCGGAAGCGGCCGTAGGTCCAGTGGGCGGCGCAGGCGCCTTCCGAGGACACCATGCAGGAGCCCATCGGGGTCTCCGGGGTGCAGACGGTGCCGAACAGCCTGCAGTCGGCCGGCTGCTTGGCGCCGATCAGGATCACGCCGCACTCGCAGGCCGGGTTGTCCGAGGCATGGATGCGAGGAACGACGAAGCGCTTCTCGGCGTCGAAGCGGGCATATTCGTCCCTGAGCTTCAGGGCCGAGCGCTCCATGTAGCCGAGGCCGCGCCATTCGAAGGTGTCGCGCAAGTCGAAGACCTCGTCGCAGAGCTTCTGGGCCTGGAGGTTGCCCTCCGGCACGACGGCGCGGATGTACTGGTTCTCGACCGCGGCCCGGCCCTCGTTGACCTGACGCACCAGCATCAGCACCGACTGCATGACGTCGAGCGGCTCGAAGCCGGAGACGACGATGCGCTGGCCGAACTCCTCGACGAAGACCCGATAGGGGTTAGAGCCGATCACCACCGAGACGTGGGCCGGGCCGATGAAGCCCTGGATCTTGACCGGTGGCAGCCTGCCGGTCTTCGGCGCCTCGAGAATGGCGCGGATCGCCGAGGGGGTGAGCACGTGGTTGCAGAAGACCGAGAAGTTGGCGAGCCCCTTCTTCTCCGCCGCCTTGATCGCCAGCGCGGTCGGTGGGGTCGTCGTCTCGAAGCCGATGGCGAAGAAGACCACCTCGCGATCCGGGTTCTCCTCGGCGATGCGCAGCGCGTCGAGGGTCGAATAGATCATGCGGATGTCGGAGCCGGCGGCCTTGGCCTTGATCAGGCTCTGGCCCTTGGAGCCCGGCACGCGCATCAGGTCGGCGTAGGTGAGGAGCGTCACCTTGGGGTTCTTGGCGAGCTCGATCGCCTCGTCGATGCGGCCGATCGGCAGGACGCAGACCGGGCAGCCGGGGCCGTGGATCATGCGGACGTTGCCGGGAAGCAGGTCCTCGAGGCCGTAGCGCGAGATGGCGTGGGTGTGGCCGCCGCAGAACTCCATGAAATGATAGGTCTTGGCCGGATCGGCCTCGGCGCGGATGGTCTCGGCGATGGCGCGGGCGAGCTTGCCGTCGCGATATTCGTCGACGTACTTCATTGTGCCGCCCCCTGGAGAGCCCCGGCCTCGGCGAGCAGCGCCAGCGTCTTCTCCGCCTCTTCGGCGTCGATCTTGGAGAGCGCGTAGCCGACATGGATGATGACGTAGTCGCCGACCGCGACGTCCTCGACCATGGCGATCGAGATCTCCTTGGTGACGCCGTCGAGGCTCACCCTGGCCATGTCGCCGGGGAGCAGTTCGCTCACCAGAGCGGGTATCGCGAGGCACATGGGGACCGTCTCCTCTTCAGGGGATCTTCTTGGTGGGTTCGAAAGTCGTGAGATCGGCGGCGTGCGCCCCGGCGAGAGCCGCCTGACCGAGCGACAGACCGCCGTCGTTGGCCGGTACCTTCGCCGCCGAGAGCGGGCGGAAGCCGAGCTCGGCGAGCGCCGCGACGAGACCCTCGGCGAGGACGCGGTTCATCAGACAGCCACCGCCCAGCGCGATCGGATCGCCCGGCCGGGCATGGCCGGCGACCAGGGTGACGAGCCCGTCGATCAGCGTGCCGTGGAAGAACTCGGCGGCGCAGCGCGGCTTCACCCCGGGGCGCGCCAGTTCGGCGAGGAGCGGCGCGAAGTCGAGGACGCCGTTCGCCAGGCGATAGAGGCCGCTGCCGCGCTTCGCCTCGCCGACCAGCGCCTCGAGTTCCATCGCCGCCTGTCCCTCGTGGTCCTGGCGGCGGCGCAGGCCGACGAGGCCGGCGACGGCGTCGAAGAGGCGGCCGGCCGATGTGGTCGTCGCCTCGCGGCCGGAGGCGAGGCGGGCGAGGACCGCCGGCACCAGCGGCTCGTCCGGGAAGAGGGCGAGGGCGCGTTCGCCCTCGCCGATGGCGTGCAGCGCCGCGACCGCCATGCGCCAGGGCTCGCGCGCCGCCCTGTCGCCACCGGGGAGCGCCAGCGGCGCGAGCTGACCTATCAAGCAAGCCAGACGGAATTGCG
>CALMFH010000166.1 GCA_937864925.1 uncultured Alphaproteobacteria bacterium
ATCCGTCGATCCGCATCCGCCAGGATCAGGACACCGGCGAGACGCTGCTCGAGGGGCAGGGCGAGATGCATCTGCGCGTCGCGCTCGAACGACTCGAGCACAAGTTCGGCATCAAGGTGAAGTCGACCCCGGCGAGCATTCCCTACAAGGAATCGATCCACGGCCACGCCGCGGTGCGCGGTCGCCACAAGAAGCAGTCGGGCGGTCACGGTCAGTTCGGCGACGTGGCGCTCGAGGTGACGGCGGGCGACCGCGGCTCCGGCTTCGTCTTCGTCGACAAGATCACCGGCGGCGTGGTGCCGCGTCAGTACATCCCGGCGGTGGAAGAGGGCGTGCGCGACTTCCTCCACAAGGGTCTGCACGGCTTCCCGGTGGTCGACCTTCAGGTGTCGCTGGTCGACGGCAGCTATCACACCGTCGACAGCTCCGACATGGCGTTCAAGACGGCGGCGCAGATCGGGATGCGCGAGGCGATGGCGAAGGTGCACTCGGTGTTGCTCGAGCCGATCCTGCGCGTGTCGATCACCACCCCGTCGGACGCCACGGCGCGGATCAACCAGATCGTCTCCGGCCGCCGCGGCCAGCTTCTCGGCTACGACGGCCGTCCGGGCTGGGCCGGGTGGGACGTGGTCGAGGCGCTGATGCCGCAGGCGGAGATGGATCATCTGATCATCGAGATCCGCTCGGCGACGCAGGGCGTCGGCACCTTCACCCAGGCCTTCGACAATCTGTCGGAGGTCGCCGGCCATCTCGCCCAGAAGGTGCTGGAACGCGCCAAGGCGGCGATGCAGAACGGCTGAGGACGGTCACCATCGTCCCGACCGATACGAGACGGAACGACGGCGCGGGCACCACCCGCGCCGTCGTCGTTCGTCGGGGCGGCGGTACGGTCTCGGCCGCCGCCTAGTCCGGCGGCGTCACGACCGTCGCACACCAGCGTTGGAAATCGCCGGTGAAACCGGCGGCTCCGGCCTCGGCGAAGCGACGGTTGAAGGCGCGCTTGGCGGCGAAGACGGCGCGGGCACGTTCACGCGCCGCCGCCGACGGTCGGCCGAAGCCGCCGGACGCGAGCTCCGCGTCGATCGCGGCATAACTGCGTTCGGCCCGTTCGGCGCCGTCGCGACCGTGGCACATCGAGCCGGAGCGGACGCGGTAGCGGTAGAGCGGCTCGTCCAGCACGGCGAGCGGACCGGCGCGGTCTTCGACGGCGAAGAGATGGAGCACGTCCTCGGCGATGTCGGCCTCGGCGAACCAGGCGGGGGCGAGGCCGCGCGCCACCAACGGCGCGAGCGGGCAATGGAGCATGGCGAGCGTCGCGGCGTCGGCCCGCGTCGTGCCGGCGGCGAGGCCGACGCGCCGCAACTCGGCGCCGGTCGCATCGTCGATCACCCGCACCATGTCGGTGGCCGCGCCGTTCGACCGCGCCACCGGCAACAGGCGGGCGAGACGCTCCGGCTCGAAGTCGTCGTCGGCGTCGAGGCGGGTCAGGAAGGCGCCGCGGGCGAGCGGCAGAGCGACGTTGCGGGCGGCGGCGCAACCGATGGCGATGCCGCCGCTCACGACATGGCGGATGCGCGGGTCGCGGATGCCGGCTGCGGCGAGGGTCGCGGCATAGTCGGTGCCGTCGTCGGCGACGAGGATCGCCTCCCAGTCGGGCAGGGTCTGGGCGAGTAGGCTCACCACGGCGCGGACGATGGTGTCGTGCGCGGCGAAGGCCGGGATCACCACCGTCACCGTGCAGGTGTCGTCGCTCGTTCGCGCCATCGTCGCCTCGGTCGGGCGGTCGCCGTCACGTCGGGGACCCAGCTTCGTCCGGTGCGATCGCCGAGGGAAGCGTTTCTGTCCGGCGCGCCGGGGGTGTTCACGAGGCTTTGATCCCCCGCCGCTCACCGAGGTGAAACGATCGCCCATGTCGATGCGTAGACGGGATGTGAGGACGTGAGCCGCGATGCGGCACGCAAGAGGACGGGATCATGGCCGGTGGCAAGAAGCGTTGGATGATCGGCGAGGCGGAGACGACACCGGAATCTTTGTTCCGCTCGCGGCGCGCCGTTCTCGGCCTCGGTGGTGGCGCCGCCGCGGGTCTCGCCCTCGCCGGCTTCGGCCTGCACCGGATCGCAACGACGGCGGCCGAGGAATCCGCCACGCCGCTTTCCGCCGCCGCCCCGAACGGACAACTCGCCGCCGCCGGGGCGATCACCCCGCAGGCCGACTTCACCTCCTACAACAACTTCTACGAATTCGGCTTCTTCAAGAACATCGTCCGCGCGGCGCAGAAACTGAAGACCTCGCCGTGGCGGATCGTCGTAGACGGGGCCTGCGACCATCCCTTCGAGATCGACGTCGACGATCTCCTGAAGAAGGTGTCGGTCGAGGAGCGGATCTATCGGATGCGCTGCGTCGAGGCGTGGTCGATGGTGGTGCCGTGGACCGGCTTCCGGCTCGCCGAACTGGTGAAGATGGCCTCGCCGAAGGCGGAGGCGAAGTATCTCCGGATGGAGACCTTCCACGATCCGAAAGTGGCGACGATGCAGTCGGCGCCGCAGTATCCCTGGCCCTATGTCGAGGGTCTGACCATCGCCGAGGCGACGAACGATCTCGCCTTCCTCGCCGTCGGCGCCTACGGCAAGTCGCTCGAGAAGCAGAACGGCGCGCCGATCCGGCTGGTGGTGCCGTGGAAATACGGGTTCAAGTCGGCGAAGTCGCT
>CALMFH010000167.1 GCA_937864925.1 uncultured Alphaproteobacteria bacterium
CTCGCCCATGCGCTCGCCCGCTCGCCCCGCCTGACGAAACTCTTCGCCGCCCCCGGCAACCCCGGCGTCGCCCGCGTGGCGAGCCTCGCCGCCATCGACACCGCCGATCACGCCGCGGTCATCGGATTCTGCAGGGCCGAGGGCATCGATTTCGTCGTCGTCGGCCCCGAGGTACCGCTGGTCGCCGGCATCGTCGACGATCTCGAGGCCGCCGGCATCCCCGCCTTCGGTCCGTCGCGTCTCGCCGCGCGGCTGGAGGGGTCGAAGGGTTTCACCAAGGACATCTGCGCCAAATACGGCATCCCGACCGCGGCTTATGGCCGTTTCGCCGACGAGACCGCGGCGCGCGCCTATCTCGAAGAGGTCGGCGCCCCGATCGTGGTCAAGGCCGACGGGCTCGCCGCCGGCAAGGGCGTCACCGTCGCCATGACCATCGAGGAGGCTCGCGCCGCCATCGTCGACTGCTTCGCCGGCGCCTTCGGCGCGGCCGGGGCCGAGGTGGTGATCGAGGAGTTCCTCGACGGCGAGGAGGCGAGCTTCTTCGCGCTGTGCGACGGCTCGACCGCGCTCGCCTTCGCCTCGGCCCAGGATCACAAGCGCGTCGGTGATGGCGACAGCGGCCCCAACACCGGCGGCATGGGCGCCTATTCGCCCGCCCCGATCATGACACCCGAGATGTCCGAGCGCGTCATGGCCGAGATCATCCGCCCGACGGTCGCGGCGATGAAGGCCGAGGGCTGCCCGTTCAAGGGCGTGTTCTTCGCCGGTCTGATGATCGGCTCGAAGGGCCCGCAGCTCATCGAATACAACACCCGCTTCGGCGACCCCGAGACCCAGGTGATGATGGAACGGCTGGAGAGCGACCTGCTCGACCTGCTCCTCGCCTGCGCCGAGGGCACCCTCGCGGAAAAGTCGGTGAAGCTGCGCGACGAGACGGCGCTGACCGTGGTCATGGCGGCGAAGGGCTACCCCGGCGCGGTCGAGAAGGGCTCCGAGATCCGCGGTCTCGACGCCGCCGAGGCGATGCCCGGCGTGAAGATCTATCACGCCGGAACGAAGGCCGACGGCGCCCGCATCCTCGCCAACGGCGGCCGCGTCCTCAACGTCACGGCGCGCGGCGGAAGCGTCGCCGAGGCCCAGGCCCGCGCCTATGCCGCCGTCGATCGGCTCGACTGGCCCGAAGGCTTCTGCCGCCGCGACATCGGCTGGCGCGCGGTGGAACGGGAGAGGGCGTGACCGTCTTCCCTTCTCCGGCGAGGGGGAGAAGGCAGGCGTGCAGTGGCACCGGAGGACACGACGGCGGGCGCGGGGCCGGGCCGCCCATCGCCCACCTCCCGCTTCCCCCTTCCGCCGACCTCTGGCAGTCTGCCCCGACGAAGGGATCATCCCGAGGGGCGAGATCATGCCGCATCATCCGGCCCTGCCGTTCCTGAAATCGGCCGAGAAGGGCAAGGTCGTCACCGCGGCGGAGGCGGTGCGGCTGGTGCACGACGGCGACACGGTGGCGACCGGCGGCTTCGTCGGCATCGGCTTCGCCGAAGAGATCGCCGTGGCGCTGGAGGAGCGCTTCCTCGCCGGCGAGGGTCCCCACGACCTCACCCTCGTCTATGCCGCCGGTCAGGGCGACGGCAAGCATCGCGGCCTCAACCATCTCGCCCACGAGGGGCTGGTCAAGCGCATCGTCGGCGGCCACTGGGGGCTGGTGCCGAAGCTGCAGAAGCTGGCGGTCGACAACAGGGTCGAGGCCTACAACCTGCCGCAGGGGGTGATCTCCCACCTCTTCCGCGACATCGCCGCCCATCGCCCCGGCCATCTCACCTCGGTCGGCCTCGGCACCTTCGTCGATCCGCTGAACGGCGGCGGCAAGCTCAACCAGCGCACCACCGAGGACATCGTCGAGCGCATCGCGGTCGGCGGCGGCGAATACCTCTTCTACCGCGCCTTTCCGATCCAGGTCGGCATCATCCGCGCCACCACCGGCGACAGTGACGGCAACCTCACCATGGAGAAGGAGGCGCTCACCCTCGAGGCGCTGGCCATCGCCATGGCGGTGAGGAACTCCGGCGGCATCGTCATCGCCCAGGTCGAGCGCGTCGCCGAGAGCGGCAGCCTCAACCCGCGTCAGGTGAAGATCCCCGGGGTCATGGTCGATTGCGTCGTCGTCGCCCGTCCCGAGAACCATTGGCAGACCTTCGCCACCCCCTATGATCCGGCCTTCTCCGCCGAGATCCGGGTGCGTGCCGGTTCGCTGCCGCCGATGGCGATGAGCGAGCGCAAGATCATCGCCCGCCGCGCCGCGCTCGAGCTGCGGCCCAACGCCGTGGTCAATCTCGGCATCGGCATGCCCGAGGGCGTCGCCGCGGTGGCGACCGAGGAGAAGATCATCGATCTGATCACGCTCACCGCCGAGCCCGGCGTCATCGGCGGCGTACCGGCGAGCGGTCTCAACTTCGGCGCGGCGATCAACACCCAAGCCGTGATCGACCAGCCCTATCAGTTCGACTTCTACGACGGCGGCGGCCTCGACGTCGCCGTCCTCGGCCTCGCCCAGGCCGACCGCCACGGCAACCTCAACGTCTCGAAGTTCGGCCCGAAACTCGCCGGCGCCGGCGGCTTCATCAACATTTCGCAGAACGCCAAGCGGGTGGTCTTCGTCGGCACCTTCACCGCCGGTGGTCTCGAGGTGGCGGTCGAGGAGGGCCGGCTGCGCATCGCCAAGGAGGGCCACACCCGCAAGTTCGTCCGCGAGGTCGAACACCGCACCTTCTCCGGCGAGGTCGCGGCGGCACGCGGGAAATCGGTGCTCTACGTCACCGAGCGGTGTGTCTTCGCGCTGTCGCCCGCCGGGCTCGAATTGGTCGAGGTGGCCCCGGGCATCGACATCGAGCGCGACATCCTCGCCCACATGTCGTTCCACCCGGTGATCCCGCGCGATCCGGCGCCGATGGACCCGCGCATCTTCGCCGACACCCAGATGGGACTGCGCGAGGATCTCGTCGGCCTGCCGCTCGCCCAACGTTTTTCCTTCGATGCCGGGCGCGGCGTCTTCTTCGTCAATCTCGAGCGCTACGCGCTGCGCCACGCCTCCGACATCGGCCAGATCCGCACCATCGTCGAGGGTCATCTCGTGCCCCTCGGGCGCAAAGTCCGGGCTGTGGTCAACTACGACAACTTCACCATCCTGCCCGAACTGCTCGATTCCTACACCGCCATGGTCCAGGATCTGGTCGAGCGCTTCTATGCCGACGTCACCCGCTACACCACCAGCGGCTTCCTCAGGATGAAACTCGGCGACGCACTCGCCGAACGCGGTCTCGCGCCACACATCTACGAAACGGTGGCGGAGGCGACCAAGGCGCGCGGATCGTCGTGAGGCGGGCCGCGCAAACCTTTCGTCGACCATGGAATGCGCCGCCGCACCCGTGTCGGCGGGTTCATGGTAGGAAGGCCCGGTCGAATCGGAGGCGTTCCATGGATCTGGCCGATCTCTTTCCCGGCTTCGAAGCGAGGACCATCGACACCGGCGAGGTGAAGATCTTCTGCCGCGTCGGCGGCAGGCCCGATGCCCCGCCGCTCGTCTGCCTGCACGGCTTCCCCGAGACCCACGTCATGTGGGCGAAGGTCGCGCCGAAGCTCGCCGAGCGCTTCCGCCTCGTCCTGCCCGATCTGCGCGGCTACGGTTGGTCGGGCGTGCCGGAGGCCGAGCCCGACCACGTGCAGATGTCGAAGCGCAGCATGGCCTTCGACGTGGTGAAGCTGATGGAGGAGCTCGGCCACGCCCGTTTCGCCCTCGTCGGCCATGATCGCGGCGCCCGCGTCGGCTATCGCCTCGCCCTCGACCACCCCGGCCGGCTGGCGAAGCTCGCCCTCCTCGACATCGTCCCGACCTCGGCGATGTGGGCCCGCATGGATGCCGGTTTCGCCATGAGGACCTACCACTGGCTCTTCCTCGCCCAGCCGGCGCCGATGCCGGAGCGACTGATCGGCCGCGGTCCGGTGGAATGGCTCGAACACACGCTGGCGAGCTGGACCAGGGCCAGGGATCTCTCGCCCTTCGGTCGGCAGGCGCTCGCCCACTACCGCGCCTTCTTCTCCGTCCCCGAGCGGCTCGCCGCCACCTGCGAGGACTATCGCGCCGGCGCGACCATCGACCGGGCGCTCGACGAGGCGGATCTCGCCGGCCGCCGCCGCATCGACGTGCCGACGCTGGTGCTGTGGGGGAAAGCCGGCATCCCGGCCGGTCCGACCGGCTCCGACCCGACCGCCGGCCCGCTCGCCGCCTGGAGGCCGTTCATGGCGGAGGGCACGCCGCTTACCGGCGAGGGTATCGATACCGGCCACTTCGTCGCCGAGGAGGCGCCTGAGGAAACGGCGCGGGCACTCCTCGCTTTCTTCTGAACGATTGCCCCCGATGCCCTTTCCGGCGCGGCCCGGACGACCCATCTGAGAGGGAGAGCGGAGGGAGCATGGTCCGCCCGGACCGAAACGGCCGGACGAAAGGAACCTGCTCCGAGAATGGATCGAAGCGCCTACCGATCCGATGTGACCGGATCGGAACGCGCTCCAGGGACGAGGACGATGTCGCAGCCCAGGATCGGATTGGTACTCGGCGGCGGTGGTGCGCGCGGCATCGCTCACGTGCCGGTGATCGAGGCGCTCGACGAACTCGGGCTTCGGCCGTCGGCGATCGCCGGCACTTCGATCGGTGCCGTCTACGGCGCCGGCCGGGCGAGCGGCCTGACCGGTGCCGATCTGCGCGCCGTGACCCTCGACTGCTTCGGCAATCGCGCCACCGCGTTGGCGCGCCTGTGGTCGCTCCGGCCGAAGAAATTCGCCGATCTTCTCTCGTCCGGCCTCGGCCTCGGGCAGATCGATCCGGAGAAGATCCTGGCGACTTTCGCCGGTGAGGCGATCCGGCCGACCTTCGAAGATCTCTCGATCCCGCTCACCGTCGTCGCCACCGACTACTACGGCGGCGGAGAGACCTGCCTGATGAGCGGCGACCTGCGCCGCGCCGTCGCCGCCTCGATGGCGATCCCCGCGGTGTTCCGCCCGGTGGTGATCGACGGCCGCGTCCTGGTCGACGGCGGTGTGGTCGACCCGGTCCCGGTCGGCGCGCTGCCGGTCGAAGTCGATCTCGTCGTCGCCGTCGACATCGCCTCCTATCCCGAGCCGGCCGGCGGCAAGGCGCTGCCCGGCGCGCTCGAGGTGATGTTCGGCTCGAGCCAGTTGATGCAGCAGCAGATCGCCGCCACCCGCTTCGCCCGCAATCCGCCCGACGTGCTGATCCGCCCGCCGGTCAACCACGTCCGCGCCCTCGACTTCCTCGA
>CALMFH010000168.1 GCA_937864925.1 uncultured Alphaproteobacteria bacterium
GCTTGGCGTCGTGCGGCAGGATCGCCTTGATGGCGTTGAAGGTGGCGTCGACCGGACCGGTGCCGGTCGCCTCCTTGGTGACGTGGTGGCCGTCGACATCCATGGTGATGATCGCCTTCTGAGGGCCACCGGTGCCGGCGATGACGGTCAGCGCGATCACCTTGGCGCCCTCGGCGGCGGCGGTGATGCCGTCCTCGACCAGCGCCTCGATGTCCTCGTCGTAGACGTGCTTCTTGCGGTCGGCCAGATCCTTCATCCGGGTGAACGCCTCCTCGAAGGCGTTGTCGCCCAGCTCGTAGCCCAGATCCTTCAGCTTCTCGCGGAAGGCGTGGCGGCCGGAGTGCTTGCCCATCACCAGATTGGTCTCGCGCACGCCGACGTCCTCTGGGCGCATGATCTCGTAGGTCTCGACGTGCTTCAGCATACCGTCCTGGTGGATGCCGGACTCGTGGGCGAAGGCGTTCTTGCCGACGATCGCCTTGTTGTACTGCACCGGGAAGCCGGAGACGGTCGAGACCAGTTTCGAGGCCTGCATCAGCATCGGCGTCCTGATGCCGGTGGTGAAGGGCAGCACGTCGGCGCGGGTGCGGATGGCCATCACCACCTCCTCCAGCGCGGCGTTGCCGGCGCGTTCACCCAGCCCGTTGACGGTGCATTCGATCTGCCGCGCTCCGCCCATGACGCCGGCCAGCGAGTTGGCGACGGCCATGCCGAGGTCGTTGTGGCAATGGGTGGAGAACACCGCCTCGTCGGCGTTCGGTACCCGGTTGATCAGCATCTCGAACAGCGCTCGGTATTCTTCCGGCGTGGTATAGCCGACGGTGTCGGGGATGTTGATGGTGGTGGCGCCCGCCCTGATCGCCGCTTCGACGCAGCGGCACAGGAAGTCGTGCTCGGTGCGGGTGGCGTCCTCGGCCGACCACTCGACGTCGTCGGTGTGGGAGCGGGCGCGCGCGACCGAGGCGAAGACCTTCTCCAGCACCGCCTCCGGCTCCATCTGCAGCTTGTACTTCATGTGCACCGGCGAGGTGGAGATGAAGGTGTGGATGCGGAAATGGTGGGCCTGCTTCAACGCTTCCGCCGCCCGGTCGATGTCCTTGTTGGCGGCGCGCGCCAGACCGGCGGGGACGGAGGTGTGCAGGCGCGCGGCGATCGCCGAGACCGCCTCGAAATCACCCTGGGAGGCGATCGGGAAACCGGCTTCGATGACGTCGACGCCCATGGCGTCGAGCAGTTCGGCGACCTGGATCTTCTCCTCGAAGGTCATCGAGGCGCCGGCGGACTGCTCGCCGTCGCGCAGGGTGGTGTCGAAGATGACGATGCGGTTGCGGGCGGAGGTGTCGATCTGGTTCATCGCGGAAGTCCTCTGGAACTTGCGCGCCGCGGGGGTCGTGTCGGTTCGTGACCTCGCCGGCGGCGCCGAATGGGTTCGGTGGCCGTTTCGTCTTCATCCCCTGAGAGCCCGCTCCGCGCTTCGTGCTGGAGCCCGTCGGCGCTCAGGGGCCGATAAGAAGGAGAAGCGAGGAAAGGAGAAGGGCGCACGAACCCGTGGCGCCGCCAGGCGCTGCGATCGTCGGCTGAGAAACGTCTCGCGCGATCATCGGGTCTTCGTCCCCGGGTCTTCATCTTCCGTGAGCCACGGCCCGTCCGTGGTTCCGGTCGCGAACGCTCCGCGATGGAGTACGTCCACTCGTGCCCTTCGCCGCGTCGCGCCGGAGAGCCTCTTCGTCGAATAGCTGCGATGGCCGGCCGACGCAAGCGTGTTTTTCGCCTCGCGTCGGCGTTGCCGGCTCAGGCGGCCCGAAGGTCGCCGCCGGTGCGTCCCTGCGAAATGAGCTTGTCGGCGACCCTCTGCAACGTGGTCGCGTCGAGGGCCGAAAGGAAGCGCACTCCGACGAGTTCGCCTTCCTGCCAGATCACCTCCGCCTCGTGGCGCCGACCGTCGAGCACGATCGCCATGCGGGTGCCGACGGCGATTCCGGTGATCGGGCCGACCCGCGCGCCGTCCTTCGACACATCGACGAGCTTCACGTCGCGGGCGCGTCCGCCGATCTCCACCTTCACCGTCGCCGAACTGGCGAAGCGATCGTTCTCGCGCTGCTCGGCCTTACGCGTCGCCTCCTGGACGATCGCCGGAATCTCGGCACGGACCCGTTCGGAGGAATGGCGCATGTCGTCGGAGACGGCGGCGACCGATTCCGCCGATGCCGTCGACTGCGTGACCATGCCGGCGATGTCGATCATCCGCGCCGCCACGTCCTCGACCGCCTCGCTCGTCCGACGGATCGAACCGGAGAAGGAACCCATCGCGGTGCGCTGTTCCTCCATCGCCGCCGCGATCGCCGCGGACACGCCGTCGAGGGTCGAGATCTGGTCGGTGATGGCGCCGATCGAGGCGACGGCATCGTGGGTCGCCTTCTGGATCTCGCCGACCTTGCGGCCGATCTCTTCGGTCGAGCGCGCCGTCTGGCCGGCGAGCCCCTTGACCTCCTGGGCGACGATGGCGAAACCGCGACCCGCCTCACCGGCCCGCGCCGCCTCGATGGTGGCGTTGAGGGCGAGGAGATTGGTCTGCTCGGCGATCTGTGTGATCGAGGCGACGATGGCGTCGATGTCGCCGGTGACGCGGGTCAGACCGTCGATGACCGCCCGCGACTGGCCGGCTCGATCGACGGCGTCGCGCGTCAGCTGCGACGAGCGGCCGACCTGATCGGCGATCTCGCCGATCGCCAGGATCACCTGTTCGGTCATCTGCGAAGCCTGAGAGTTGAGATCGCGGGTTTCTTCCGCCGAACTCGCCGCGTCCCTGGCCGCGCCGTGGACGGCGCGCAACGCCGAGAGCATCTCCTGCGCCTGGGCCTGCATCGCCCCGGCCCCTTGGACGATCTCGGCCATGCCCCGTTCCGTCGCCCGTTCCACCTCCTCGGCCATGCCGACCAGGATGGCGCGGCGCGACGACGCCATCTGAGCCTCGTGGTTGCGCCGCTCCGCCTCGAGCCGACGCTGATCGGCGAGGGTGTCGAGGAAGGTGCGCAGGGCGTTGGAGACACGGCCGATCTCGCTGCGCGGCGCCAACGGCGGCGGCGCTTCGACGGAGATGTCACCGGCATTGATGGTATCGATCACCCGCGCCGCCCGCCGCATCGGGTCGGCGATGGAACGCGACACGGCGAAGCCGAAGGCGGCGATGGCGAGCAACAGCAGTCCGCCGCCGACGGAGTAGAGGCGGAAGTCACGCCAGGCGGCACTCGCCGACATCGTCGCATCGCGGGCGATGTCGGCGTTGAGTTCGTCTTCGGCGACCTTCAGCGTGTCGATCCAGGCAGTGGTCGCGGTCCACCAGTCCGGCGAGGTGACGCCCCCGAGCGAACCGGTCTCGATCGCAGCGACCAGGGGCGCGCGCAACCGTTCGACCGTCGCGCGGGTCGGTGCCGACGTCACCCGCTGCAGCAGAGCATCCTCACGGCCTTCGGCAAATGCGGCGAATTCGGCGAAACGATCGTTCTCGCGTGCCAGGGCCTCGACGAAGGCGCGATGGCGCGGCGCATCGACGGTGCCGCCGGAGACCAGGGCATTGCCGGTGGCGCGTTCCTGGCCGGCGTTCTCCTTGGCCTCCATCAACGCCTGGAGAGTGATGAGCGCCGTCGAAGTGCCACCGTCGTCGACGATCTTGGTCACCGCGATCGACGCGCGGAAGAACTCGCGGATGGTCTGCGAATACCAGCCGAGCACGGCGGGAACCGCAAGTTCGAGCCCGTCCACTGCGTTGCGGCGGGCGAGGAGTTCGGCGATGCGCTGGTCGGCGCGGCTCAGGGCGGCGTCCACCGATCCGGTCAGAGCGGAGGTCCGACGCAGGTCGCGATAGGCCGTGAGCGCCGCATCGGTGCGCCGACGCTGCTCGTCGAGGAAGGCGATCGCTTCGGGCTTCTGACGCTTGGAGGCGACCACGCCGACGGACGAGCCGCGTTCGCGCTGCAGTTCGTGGACGAGCGCGGCGATCGCGCGCGTCGCTTCGGCGAAGCGCATCACCGAGATCGATCGGCCGTAGTCTCCGAGCCTCTCCGTCACCAGGACGACGACGAGTACCAGAGCCACGGCGAGCGGTGTCAGGACGGCGAGAGACAGACGCTCCGAGACGGTGAGGCGCTGCATCGGGAGATCTCCGTTTGCATTCGCCCCGAGACTGTCCGTCTTGGGTTAACGAAGTGTTTCTGCGATCGTCACGCAACCGAAAGTATCGCCGTTTTCGTCGATCCGGAATGATTACGCAGAGTAACTCCGGGGTATTATTCTAGGTGCGAGGGCGACGACCTCGGGTCGATCATCGCGCGTCGACGTGGCGGAGGGTGTCTCTACTCGACGAAAGCCGTGCCGCGACGATGTCGTTGGCGAATGTGAACGCCGCGACGGTCACACCGAGGCGCGCGACACGTCGATGGTACCCTCGGCGACCCGCACCGCCGACCCGCCGATGCGGACCGCCACCAGTTCCTTGCCGTCGATTTCGAGCGCCAGGTCGATCAGGCTCGGTCGACCCATTTCGAAGCCCTGTTCGATGCAATGGGAGTGGCTCCCCTTCGTCGGCTGGTCGAAGCGGGTGATCACCCCGGCGAAGGCCGCCGCCGCCGCGCCGGTGGCGGGATCCTCGCCGATACCGAAGCCGACGCCGAACATGCGGGCATGGAAGGTCGAATCGTGGTGGATCGTCTCGCGACAGTAGAGGTAGACCGGCAGTGCCTCGTTCTGGCCGCAGGCACTCTTCCAGGAGGAGACGTCGAGGCGGGCCCGCCGGATCGCCTCGAGGCCGGCGAGCGGCACGAAGGCGAAGGGCACGCCGGCCTCGTGGATCGTCGGCACGTGGTTCTCGAAGCCGATGTCGGCGGCGTCGAGACCGAGAGCGTCGGCGATCGCGCCCTTCGACGGCAGGTCGGCGCGAACCGCGAGCGGCAGGCGCGGTGCGTCGAATTCGGCGAAGGTCGGCCGCGACGGATCGAGCCGGACCGCCGCCCGGACCACACCGACCTTCTCCTCCAGCACCACCACCGCATCGATCGCCTTGGCGACGTCGCCGAACCGCTCCTCGGCGAGAAGCGCCGCGGTACCGACGGTGGGATGGCCGGCGAAGGGCAGTTCGCGACCGGGCGTGAAGATGCGCACCTCGGCACTGTGGGCCGGGTGGACGGCACGGCGGACGAACACCGTCTCGGAGAGATTGAACTCGCGAGCGATACGCTGCATCGCCTGGGTGTCGAGATCGTCGGCGTCGAGTACCACGGCGAGCGGATTGCCCTCGAGCGGCCGGGAGGTGAAGACGTCGAGGACGACGTAGCGGCGCTTCATGGGATCACTCCGGCGATGGCGGGGGTCGGGATTCGGCCGTCGATGATAGTCCCCGACGTCGGCCGGCGATACCGCCGGGCGAGCGGGATCATCCACTCGCTTCGAGCAGGGCCAACAGAGGGTTGACGTAACCGACGGTCCGCGCCGGATCGAGGCGGGCGTCGAAGGCGACGAAGTCGAAGCCGCCGAGTTCGGGGTCGGATTCGCTCCCGAGATGGGCGGCGATCGCCGCGGCGAGATCGGCGGCGCGCAGCGGCGTGCGCCAGCGCTTGACCAGGGCCAACCGACGCGGCCCGGAGGCGATGACGGTGAAACCGGGGTCGGGGGTGAATTCGGCTGCGTCGATGCCGACCTCCTCGGCCAGTTCGCGCACCATGTTGGCGACCGGATCGAGCCACTCGCCGACGACGTCGAGATGATCGAAGGAGCCGGACGGCGGATAGGCGAGCCCGGCATTGGCGGTCGACCGGCCCATCACCCCGACGAGGAGCCGTCCATCGGCGGTGGTCAACGCCGGGACCGGGAAGATGTGGGTGTGGAGATCGCCGGGAAAGCCGCGACCGCGCCATTCGAGGAAGGTGGCGTAGTCGGTCGGTCGAGCGGTGGCGCGGAAACCGTCGCCGTCGAAACCGGCGGTTTCGAAGAGGAAGAACGGACCGTTCCACAGTTTCGGGTTGACCGCCGTCATCGCGGCGAAATGGCGCTCGACCGCGGCGCGATGCTCCGGCGTGAGGTCGAGCGGTGGGCCGATCCGTAGATAGATCCGTCGGGCGCGCCGGCCCGTCTCGGTGCCGGCGATCATCGCGGCGCCTCCCCCGAGAGCCGGAGCGTCACGGCGAGCGGGCAGTGGTCCGAGGCCTTGGGGCGATCGAAACCGACGCGCGGATAGCGGGCGACCGGCTGCGGTGGCACGATGCGTTCGAGCGGCACCCGATAGGGCAGGCCGGAGCGGATCACCGTCGGGCGCACCCGATGATTGGCTCGCGCCAGGGCCGGCGACACGAACATGTGATCGAGAGCGGAGAGCTCGCGTTCCTCGGGGTAGAAGTGGGTCCAGCGCTCGTGCGCGTCGAGCCGCTCGACCAGATCGGTGGCGAAGTGATCGGCGTGGAGCGGATCGAGGCCGGTCGCCTCGGCGCGTTCGTGACGGGCGGCGAGGCGACCTTCGGCGCCACGCTCCAGGCGGATCTTGTCGCGGTAGTCGTTCATGTCGCCGACGATCATCCAGTCGGCGGTCTCCACCCGGGCGCCGAACCGGCGTTCGACCAGCCGCCTCACCGCATGGGCCTCGGCGCGGCGCACCGGCATGGTGCGCTCGCGTCCCTCGCTCATCGACTTGAAATGGCAGACCCAGATGGCGAGCGGCCCGGCGGGCGTCTCCACCTCGACCTCGAGCGCGTCGCGCTTGAACACCCGGTCGTCGATCTCGGCACCCCAACGCCGGAGGTCGTCGGTGTAGTGGCCGACGTCGCGGTAGGTCAGGGAGGCGTTCGACATCACACGGATCGGGAACCCACGTCGGCTCATCACCGCCACGTCGATGCCGCGCCGATCGTTGCCCTCGAGCAGGGCGA
>CALMFH010000169.1 GCA_937864925.1 uncultured Alphaproteobacteria bacterium
AGCCTTCGTTGTCGTAGCAGATGTAGAGCACGTCGTCGTTGCGCTCGAACATGCCGGACAGGCACTGGAAACCGATGTCGGTGGTGCCGCCGTCGCCGCCCTGGGCGACGACGCGGACGTCGTGCTTCTTCTTCACCCGGAGCGCCGCGGCGACGCCGGTCGCCACCGCCGCGGCGTTGCCGAAGAGCGAATGCATCCACGGCAACTGCCACGACGTTTCGGGATAGGGCGTGGTGAAGACCTCGAGGCAGCCGGTGGCGTTGACGGCGATGAGCTTGCCGTTCGTCGCCCGCATCGCCGCGTCGAGGGCATAGCGGGCGCCGAGCGCCTCTCCGCAGCCCTGACAGGCGCGGTGGCCGCAGGTCAACGCGTTGGACCGCTCCTCCGAGGCCTGGACGGTGCGGGCCTCGGCGTCGACCAGACGGTTGCCGACGGTGAAGGTGCCCTTCTGGTAGTAGCGCAGCTTCTGCGCGGCATCGCCGGTGGGGCTGTCGGACACGCTGTCGGCCATGGCTCAGGCCCTCCCCTTCTCGGCGGCTTCGCGTTCTTCCGCCGCCAATTGGCGCAGCAGCGCCTCGGCGGTCGGACCGGAACGGCGGGTCTTGGCGGAGCGGTGGATCTCGCGGCCGACGACGCGGACGTTGAGATCGAGGAACTGGGTGCCCTCCCACGGCTGCACCACCGCTTCGCGGAACAGACGGTGCAGCGACGCCTTGAGGATCGGTCGGCCACCGAGGCCGGCGACCGCCGAATGCAACTGCGGTGCATGTGGCAGGTTGCGCAGCGCCTCGTCGACGTCGATGGCGAGCGGACCGCCCATACCGACCGAGATCGCCTTCTCCACCACGACGATGTCCTTGGCGCCGGCCAGCGCGTTGCGGAGCGCCGCGGAGGGGAAGGGACGATAGGAGATCAGCGTGACGAGGCCGATCGGGTAACCCTCTTCGCGCATCTCGTCGATGGTGTCCTTGATGGTGCCGCACACCGAGCCCATGGCGACGACGATGGTGTCGGCGTCCTGGGTGCGGTAGGTGCGGATGAGGCCCCCGCTGTCGCGGCCGAAGCGGCTGCGATACTCGCCGGCGACCTTGGTGATGAGGCGCAACGCCTGGGTCTGTTTGTAGTGGGCGAGGTACTTGACCTCGGTGAAGGCCTCCGGCCCGACCATGGCGCCGATCGACGCCGGTTCGTCCGGGTCGAGCACCTGCATCGGCTCGAAGGGCGGCAGGAAGGCATCGACGGTCGCCTGATCGGGGATGTCGACGCGCTCCACCGCGTGGGTGAGGATGAAGCCGTCGACGTTGACCATCACCGGCATCGACAGTTCCTCGGCGATGCGGAAGGCCTGGATGTGGAGGTCGACGGCCTCCTGATTGGTCTCGGCGAAGAGCTGCAGCCAACCGGCGTCGCGCACCGCCATGGCGTCGGAATGGTCGTTCCAGATGTTGATCGGCGCGCCGATCGCCCGGTTGCCGAGCGTCATGACGATCGGCAGGCCGAGGCCGGCGGCGTTGTAGACCGCCTCCATCATGAACAAGAGGCCCTGCGAGGCGGTGGCGGTATAGGCCCGCGCCCCGGCGGCCGAGGCGCCGATCGCCACCGACAGGGCGGCGAATTCGCTCTCGACGTTGATGAACTCGCAATTCGTCAGGCTGCCGTCCTTCACCAGGTCGCCGAGCCCCTCGACGATGTGGGTCTGCGGCGTGATCGGATAGGCGCAGATCACCTCCGGCCGGCACAGAGCGATGCCTTCGGCCATCGCCTTGGAGCCTTCGATCTGTTTCAGCATCTCGGCTCTCCTCTAGAGGGTGGCGGCGTGGTCGCCGACGCCGGCGGCGTGTTCGGCGGCGACCACGTGGACGTGGGCCTCTTCCGCCGCGGCGATGTTGACCGTGCCGATGCGGCCGGGGAAGGCCTCCTCGATCGCGTGGCGGACACTGTCGAAACGGACGAGTTCGGTCAGGGCGGCGAAGGCGCCGATGAGGGCGGCGTTGGGCAGGGGGCGGCCGACGTGGCGCCGGGCGATGTCGCTCGCCGGCACCGTCATCGCATGGCCGGGCGGCAGGCGGCGGGCCACGTCGGCGATACCGAGTTCGGCGAAGTCCTTGTGACTGTTCACGATGAGGAAGCCCGTCGGTTTCAGCCCGGCGAACACGTCGACCACCTTGAACAACGTCGGGTCCTGGACGATCAGGCAATCCGGTTCGGTGACCGGCTCGCGCAGGCGGATCTCCCGGTCGGCGATGCGGCAGAAGGCGACGACCGGGGCGCCGGTGCGCTCCGAGCCGAAGCTCGGGAACGCCTGGGCGTGGCGCCCCTCGCGGAAGGCGGCGACCGACAACATCTCGGCGGCGGTCACCACACCCTGACCGCCGCGCCCGTGGACGCGGATCTCGAACATCGACGGCTCTCCCCGGTCGCTCCCGAATGCGGCTCTTCTCGACGCGCTGCACCTTGGTCGACGCAGCATTCCACGCCAGTGAGATTCCGCAAGAGCCGATACGATCGGATCGCGTCGGCGACGATCGGTGACGGACCTCCGTCGACCGAACCCGGACCGCGTCGCCCCTCCTACCTTCCCGCCTCCCTCCCTCGCCGTCCCGGTCGCGCGGCCCTCCGGGCCCTCTGCCATCTCGCCCCCTCCCCGGCCCTCTCGGTTCCCGACCGCCCGTCCGCTTCGCTCTGGACAGCCGGCGCGGTCGGTGTACGTTTTCGAGCGAAGTGTTCGCCATACGGACGTCATCCATGCCCGCCCGCATCGAGACCGTCGCCTCCTTCGCCAAGGGGCTCGACGTCATCCGCTCCTTCGGCGCCGAAGCTCGGCGCCAGACCATCACCGAAGTGGCGGCGCGCACCGGCATGACGCGGGCCGGTGCCCGTCGCTTCCTCCACACCCTGGTGGAGGAGGGATACGCGCGCTCCGACGGCAAGCACTTCGAACTGACGGCGCGCGTCCTCGAACTCGGCAACGCCTACATCTCCGGCATGACCGAACTGGAGGCGGTGCGCGACATCCTGCAGGACCTGACCCGCGAACTCGGCGAATCGGCCTCCGCCGCCACCCTCGACGGCCCGGACATCATCTATGTCGCCCGCTCGCCGGCGCGGCATCGGCTGATGACCATCGGCCTCGCCGTCGGCACCCGGCTGCCGGCCCATGCCACCTCGATGGGGCAGGCGCTGCTCGCCCAACTCGGCCAGAACGAGTTCGATCGTTTCATGAAGGAATCGAAGCTCGAGAAGCTGACCGAGAAGACGCTGACCACCCGCGAAGCGCTGCGCGCTCGGCTCGCCGAGATTCGCGAGCGCGGCTATGCGGTGGTGTCGGAGGAACTGGAACACGGGGTGCGGTCGATCGCCGTGGCGATCCCGGGACGGCCGGCCAATGCCCGGCTCGCCATCAACATGTCGGCCCAGGCCGGCCGCATCTCGACCGCGGAGATGGTCGAGACCTTCCTGCCGCATCTGAAACGCGCCGCCGCCCAGATCGCCATGGGCGCGGCGCGCTGAGGAGCGGCCCGCTCGCGCCGGGGCATCGCGCGCTCACACCCGTTCCAGCACCACGGCGATGCCCTGGCCGACGCCGATGCACATGGTGGAGAGCGACCACCGCCCGCCGACGAGGCCGAGTTCGAGTGCCGCCGTGCCGGTGATGCGCGCGCCCGACATGCCGAGCGGATGGCCGAGGGCGATGGCGCCGCCGTTGCGGTTGACGCGGTGGTCGTCGTCGGCGAGGCCGAGATCGCGCAGGGTGGCGAGGCCCTGGGCGGCGAAAGCCTCGTTGAGTTCGATCACCGCCAGATCGTCGACGGTGAGGCCGAGACGGGCGAGGAGCTTCTTCGACGTCGGCGCCGGACCGATGCCCATGATGCGCGGCGGCACGCCCGCCGTGGCGCCCCCGGCGACCCGGGCGATCGGCGTCAGGCCGTGGCGTTTCGCAGCCGCCTCCGAGGCGACGATCAGCGCCGCGGCGCCGTCGTTGACGCCGGAGGCGTTGCCGGCGGTGACCGAACCGCCCTTGCGGAACGGCGTCGGCAGGGCGGCGAGCGCCTCGAGCGTGGTGAGGCGCGGATGCTCGTCGCGATCGACGATGACCGGGTCGCCTCTGCGGCGCGGGATGACCACGGGGACGATCTCGCGGGCGAGGCGGCCGTTCGCCTGCGCCGCGGCCGCCTTCTCCTGCGAGCGAAGCGCGAAGCGGTCCTGGTCGGTGCGCGACACGGCGAAATCCTCCGCCACGTTCTCGGCGGTCTCCGGCATCGAATCGATGCCGAACCGGGCCTTCATCAAAGGATTGACGAAGCGCCAGCCGATGGTGGTGTCGTGGATCTCGGCGGCGCGGGAGAAGGCGCTCTCCGCCTTCGGGAGAACGAACGGCGCCCGCGTCATGCTCTCCACCCCGCCGGCGATCATCAGCTCCGCCTCGCCGGCCCGGATGGCGCGGGCGGCCATGGTCACCGCATCCATGCCCGAACCGCAGAGACGATTGACCGTGGTGCCGGAAACCGCGACCGGCAGGCCGGCGAGCAGCGCGCACATCCGCGCGACGTTGCGATTGTCCTCGCCCGCCTGGTTGGCGCAGCCGTAGATCACGTCGTCGACCGCGGCGAAATCGACGCTCGGATTGCGCTCGATCAGCGCCTTCAGCGGCACCGCGCCGAGATCGTCGGTGCGCACATCGGCGAGCGCTCCACCGTAGCGGCCGATCGGGGTGCGGACATAGTCGCAGATGAAGGCCTCGGCCATGGCAACGTCCTCTCTTCGACCCGGCCGCCGGCTCCCTCGCCGCTCGCTCCGCCGGATCGCGATCCGCCCTTCTTCGATCCGACCGGTCGCCCGGCGGATCTTCGCCTCCCGCCCGCGACGCCGGCTCTCGGGCGCCGCGATCATCCCGATCGCCCGCGTCGGCGACAATTCCCATGTTCGACCAGCGCCGACTTGTTCGAACTACGAACGTCGCCGGAGTCGCACTCGGCCGGACGGGAGGGAAAGCCGGGTGGGGCCGGACGAAAGGAGGAGGCGGGTGGGAGGATGGTCAGCGAGCGGAGGCCGGGTGGGACGATGGTCGGCGAGGGGGGGCCGGGTGGGACGATGGTCAAGGGGTGGAGGCCGGGCGAAGGACGGTTCGCCGGGGCGCGCGATGGACGACCGGCGGCGGCGCGGGGTGGAAGCCGTCAAACCCCGGTCGGCGCTCACCGGCCGTCGGCGGCTCGTGCCGACGGTCAGGGTCGCCGGCGCGCGAGGTCTCGATGAGCCCGGCGGCGGCGCGAGGGACCGGGGAAGCGTCGGAGGGGCTGGTCCGGGCGCTTCCCCGGCGGCTCAGGCGAGTCCGCCCGGGGCGGGGGCGGCCGGCCGAGAGGACCCCGCGGCGAGGGCGCCGAGGGGGATGACGGTGGGCAACGCCTGGTCGTCGAGGGTGACGCGCGCCGCCACTCCCCAGACCTCGGCGAGGAGATCGTCGTCGATCACCGTTTCGGGGACGCCGCAGCGGGCGAGGCGCCCGTCATGAAGGACGACGAGGCGGTCGGCGAAGCGGGCGGCGGCGTTGAGATCATGTAGGGTGACGATCGTGGTCAGGCCGCGCGCCCGCGTCTCGCGGCGGACGAGATCGAGCAGATGGAGCTGGTTGCGGAGATCGAGGGCGCTGGTCGGCTCGTCGAGCAGGATCACCTTCGGCTCGCGCGCCAGCACTTGGGCGAAGTGGACGAGTTGACGTTGGCCACCGGAGAGTTCGCCGATGTGGGCCTCGGCGAGATGGGCGACGCCGACCACGTCGAGGGCGCGAGAAGCGGCCGCGAGGTCGCCCTCCGAGACCTTGACCCCGAGCCGCGACAGCCGGCCGAGCAGCACCACCTCGAACACCGTCAGCACCGCCCGACCGGCGGTGTCCTGCGCCATGTACCCGATCGCCTCGCGTGGCGCGGTGGCCCGTGTCCCGAACCGCACCCGGCCGCGGTGGGGCAGCATCCCCGAGAGCGCCCTGAGCAGCGTCGTCTTGCCCGAGCCGTTGGGGCCGACCAGCGCCGTCACCGTGCCGGGCTCGGCGGCGAAACCGACGCCGTGGAGAATGTCGCGACCGCCGAGACGGACGCGCAGGTCTTCGACCGCGATCTTCACCAGTAGGCCCTCCGTGTGCGCATCACCAGGACGAGGAAGAAGGGGACGCCGATCAGCGCGGTGACGATGCCGATCGGGAAGATCGCGCCGGGCACCACCGACTTGGAGGCGATCGAGGCGAGGGAGAGGACGAGGGCGCCGGCGAGCGCCGCGCCGGGCAGGAAGAAACGTTGGTCCTCGCCGAGGGTCATGCGCGCCACGTGCGGTGCGACGATGCCGACGAAACCGATGGTGCCGACGAAGGCGACCGCCGCGGCGGTGAGCACCGAGACCACCGCCAGCGAACGCATCCGGAGCCGGGTGACGTCGACACCGAGGGCGCGGGCCTTCTCGTCGCCGAGTTTCAGGGCGGTGAGCTTCCAGGCGTCGAGAGCCAGGATCGGCAGCATGACGGCAACGAGGCCGGCGACGACGGCGAGCCGCCCCCAGGTCGCCCGGGTCAGGCTACCGAACAGCCAGAAGACGATCGCGGCGAGCGCTTCCGGCGTGGCGACGAACTGTAACAGCGAGGTCAGTGCCTGGAACAGGAAGAGCAGGGCGACGCCGGCCAGCACCAGCCCTTCCGGCGTCGAGCCGCGCGACCGGCCGATCCCCCAGACCAGAGCGGAGGCGAGCGAGGCGAAGAGGAAGGCGGAGAGCGGGATCGCCTCGGCCTCGCCGAGTGGCAGAAAGGCGCCGAAGACGATGACCAGCGAGGCGCCGAAGCCGGCACCGGAGGCGACCCCGAGGGTGTAGCCGGAGGCGAGCGGGTTCGCCAGGATGGTCTGCATCACCGCGCCGGTGAGCCCGAGCGCCGCCCCCACCACCAGCGCCATCGCCGCGATCGGCAGCCGGATCGACCAGACGATGGTGTCGACGGTGCGATCCTCGGTCACCCGCAGGATGGAGCGCGCCACCGCCATCGGCGACAGGAACGCCGGGCCGGTGGCGACGTCGACGACGAAGGCGACGGCGGTCAGCGCCGCGACGATGCCGAGCGCCGCCCGGCGGCGACGAGCGAGCCGCCGCCAGGACGAGGCGTGGTCCGGGGTCGCGGACCCGGTCATGCGAGCGACGCCATCCAGGTGCCCGAATAGGCCACCGGCAGATAGTTCGCGTGATACTCGGCGAAGGACTTCACCGGATCGACGTCGGCGAAGGCGGTGGGGTAGAGCCGCTTGGCGATGTACTGCATCGCCACGTAGTCGAAGAGGGTGCGGCACAGGCCGTGCTCGACGGCGTGGATCTCGCCGGTCTTCGCCGCCTTCAGACCCGCCCACCCGGGCCGCGCCGCATAGGGGGCGAGGCTGGCACGGGTGGTGGCGAGGTCGGTGTCGTAGCCGGTCCTCACCGCGCTCGGCTTGTTCACCCAGGACGATCCGGCGATGAAGACGAAATCGGGATCGGCGGCCAGGACCAGCTCCGGATTGACCGGGCCCCAAGGTCCGGGAAGCTTGCCGTCGGCGATGTTCTCGGCGCCGAGCAGGGTGGCGATCCGGCCCCACATGGTGCCGGAATAGGAGTTGCCGATCTTGTCGGCGCCGTCGCGGCCGAGCTCGAAATGGACCTTCGGCTTCGTCTTCGGCGCCGCTGCGGCGATGCGGTTCATGATGTCGCGGTAGCGGGCCTCGTAGAGCTGCGCCAGTTCCTCGGCCCTTGCCTCCGCCCCCATCACCGCGCCGATCGCCCGGGTCGAGGCGAGATGACGAGCGAGAGACTGAGCGTTGTAGTCGACGACGACGATCGGGATGCCGGCGGCCTCGATCTGGGCGCGCTGGGTCTCCAGGACCTTCCAGCTCCATTCGGCGAGGAGCAGGACGTCCGGCTTCAGCGCGATCACCTTCTCGACCGCGAAGGAATTGTCGTCGGTGTTGCCGATCTCGGGCATCGCCGCGAGGTTGGGGATGATCGGCGTGTAGCGGGCGAAGATCGCCGGCCGCCAGCCCTCCCACAAGCTGCGCGACATGCCGACGACGCGGTGCCAACCGTCGACGCCGGAAACCGCGGTGAATTCCTCGAAGTTGAAGTTGACCACCACCCGCTCGGGCCGAGCCGGCACGTCGACCCTGCGGCCGAGGGCGTCGACGACGGTGCGGGTGACGGCGGCGGCGCGGCGGACGAAGGCCGGTGCGGCGAGGAGGCCGGCGGTGCCGGCGAGGAGCGAACGACGGGTGATCATGGGCGGAACCCTCTGGGCGTACGCCACGACGGGCGGACGACGCGCGTCGCGAGGCGCTCGCAAGCGCCGCGGACGGCCGGCGTCGTCACCACGGACGGGCGTCGGATTCGGATGTCGGAACGAGGCGACGGAGCGCGAAGCGCGGGGCGGCTCAGCCGTGCAGCGGCGGGGCGCGGGCGCGGGCGTGTTCGGGAGCACGCTGCGCGACGAGGTCGCGGCTCACCTCGCTCCGGACCACGGCGAGGACGACCGGGACGGCGACCGGCACCTCGATCGACGCGACCGGTGGCGCCATACCACCCTTGCAGACCACGTCGCAGAGTCGGCAGGCTTCCGCTGTCCCGGCGGGATGCTCGACATCACCGACGGGGCCGACGTGGCCGCAGATCCAGGCGCCGGCGAGCGGATCCGTGGCGGCGGCGACCATGTTGGTGCCGGCGAGGACCGGCGCGACGATCTGCACGATCATCGCCAGCCACACACCTGCCCAGATCATCCGCTTGCGCAGCGACGTCACCGTTCCGTGCCTCCTCGCGCCGCCAGTGGATACGGTGCGAACCGATTTGTCGAGGGTCGTGATGCCACGCATCGATCGCGTTCTCGACGCGCGTCACCCTCCCCCGCGACCGCTGCGACCGCATTGTCGGATGTCAACCGGACCGCCGACCACCGGCGGGATGCTTGAACCGGGTTCGCCGGCGCACCATATTGCGGAAAGTGGGTGAGAACCCGCACCGGTCGCTTCCGAGGAAGGGCCGGGATCGACGGTCGCTTCCGCGAGGACCTCGTGATGTCGCGTTTTCCGGGCTTCTCCAGCCCCTTCCTACTCGGCTTCGACGAGATCGAGCGGGTTCTCGACCGCGTTTCGAAGGCGGCGAGCGACGGCTACCCGCCCTACAACATCGAGCGCATCTCCGGCGACGGCGTCGCCCGCGACGTGCTGCGCATCACCCTGGCGGTCGCCGGCTTCACCCGCGACCAGCTCGACGTGACGCTCGAGGACAGCCAACTCGTCATCCGCGGCCGCCAGACCGAGGATGATCGGCCTCGCCAGTTCCTGCATCGCGGCATCGCCGCCCGGCAGTTCCAGCGCGTCTTCGTGCTCGCCGAGGGCATCGAGGTCGCCGGCGCCGAGTTGAAGGACGGGCTACTCGCCATCGATCTCGCCCGGCCCGAACCCGAGCGCATCGTCCGCCGTATCGACATCGCCGCCGGCGACTGACAGCGGCCGCCGCCATCGGATCGCCGCTCTCGCCAAGATCGGGGGAGCGAACGAAGCCCCGTCCAGCGAGGAGGGACACCATGAGACACGCCACCGACCGGCCGCCGCCCCTGACCCCCGAGGTCTTCGCCCATCTCGGCGAGGGCCAAGTGGCCTATGTGCGCGAGGTGAAGTCCGAGGATCTCGGCCATCTCGTCCCCGACGCGCCGGCGGTGCCGCCGGGTGTCCGGCTGTGGGCACTGGTCGGCGCAACCGGCACGCCGATCCTCATCTCCGACGACCGCGACACCGCCATCGCCGGTGCCGAGGAGAACGACCTCGTCATGGTGGCGCTGCACTGAGCGTCGCCCACCGCGATCACGAATCGCCCGGCGCTCGGTCGGCGCCGTCCATCCCGCCGGTCAGGCCGCGTCGGTGGTCGGGCCGTGCGAGAGGAGCGCATAGATGGCGCTGGCGTCGACGCTGGCGCGCAACTTGGCGGTGATCTCGCCGTCGCGCAGGACGCGGGCGATGCGGGCGAGCGCCTTGAGATGATCCGCGCCGGCGCCCAGCGGCGACAGCAGCGTGAAGATCAGATCGACCGGCAGGCCGTCGACGGATTCGAAGTCGATCGGCCGCTCCAGCCGGGCGAAGATGCCGACCGGACGACCGAGACCCGGAAGGGGAGCGTGCGGAATGGCGATGCCGTGGCCGACGCCGGTCGAGCCGAGGCGCTCGCGCTGCAACAGCACGTCGAAGATCCCGCGCTCGGACAGGCCGGTGACGATCGCTCCGCGCCCGGCCAGCTCCTGTAGGACCTGGCGCTTGGACTTGGCCTTCATCGCCGGAACGACCGCCTCGAGGCGGAGAAGATCGCCGAGATCCATGATTGCCGTCGCGCGAAGAACCCGTGCGACCGCGACGCCTCGCGCGTCCGGCCGACTACGGAGACACCCTTTAGCGGAAGTTCATGACGGATGAAACCGGGGCTCGGATTCTCCCGGATCGGATTCGACGCCGACCCGAGGTCGACCGCGGTCGCCGGAGAGGCGAGCCGCGGCCGAACCTCCGTGTCAGGCGTTGCCGAGAGCCGGATCGACCCAGCCGATGTTGCCGTCGTCACGCCGATAGACGACGTTGAGGCCGCCGTTGGAGGCGTTGCGGAACATCACGAAGGAGGCGCCCGTCAGGTCGAGTTCCTGGACCGCGTCGCCCACCGACAGAACCTTGAGGGGTCTGGTCGATTCGGCGATCACCGCGGGATGGAAGTCGACCGGCACCTCCTCGTCCTCGGCCGGCGCTTCGAGGACGCGATAGGCGGTCTCGACCGAATGAGCGCGGCCTTCGGCATTGTGGTGCTCGCGCAGACGGCGCTTGTAGCGACGCAACTGTTTCTCGATGCGGTCGATCGCCTGATCGACGCTGAGATAAGGATCCTGCGCCGCGCCGACCGCCTGTACGGTGATGCCGGTGCCCAGATGAAGCGCGCATTCGGTGCGAAAACCGATTCCTTCCTTCTCCACGGTCGCGTGGCCCTTGTAGGTGCCCGCGAAATACTTGGCCAGCGCTTCACCGACGCGCTGCTCCGCGTGTCCGCGCAGCGATTCGCCGATGTCGACGTTCTTGCCGGAAACCCTGAGGGTCATGGATGTTCGACCTCCCGGTCGGCCGACGATCCCCCTGGGGTGGACCGGCGGCCATCTTGCTTCGTCACGCCCGTCTCTCCGGTCGGCATCGACCGGCGAACCGGTCGTGCCTCGGCGAGGCGGGTCACTCGGGTCGGCCCCGGTTCGTCGTCGGCGGTCTCTGGGCGAGACGGCCGGGACGGGAGCGGGGCCACTTCAGGCCAGCACCTGCTTTTCCCTGCGGCGCTGGACGGAAGAGGGTATGTTCATCGCCTCCCGGTATTTTGCGACCGTTCGGCGTGCGATGTCGATGCCCGCGTCGCGCAGCATCTTCACGATCGTGTCGTCGGACAACACGTCGTCCGGTGTCTCGCGATCGATCAGTTCCTTGATACGGTGGCGCACCGACTCGGAGGAATGGGCCTCACCACCCTCCGCCGAAGCGATCGCCGAAGTGAAGAAATACTTCAACTCGAAGATGCCGCGCGCCGTCGCCATGTACTTGTTCGATGTGACGCGGCTCACCGTCGATTCGTGCATGCCGACGGCGTCGGCGATGATGCGGAGATTGAGCGGCTTCAGATGCTGGATGCCGTTGGTGAGGAAGGCGTCCTGCTGACGGACGATCTCGCTCGACACCTTGAGGATGGTCTTGGCGCGCTGATCCAGGCTCTTCACCAGCCAGTTGGCGGTCTGCATGCACTCCGAGAGATAGAGGCGATCCTTCTCGCCCTTCGCCGACCGCGCGACCGCGGCATAATAGCTCTGGTTGACCAGCACCCGGGGCAGGGTCTCGGAATTGAGTTCGACCAACCAACCGCCGTCGGGGCCGGTGCGCACCACCACGTCGGGCACCACCGGCTGAACCAGCGTCGAGCCGAAGGCGTTGCCGGGCTTCGGGTTGAGCGCTCGGATCTCGGTGATCATATCGACGAGATCCTCGTCGTCGACCCGGGTTAGGCGACGCAACGCGGCGAAGTCGCGGCGCGCCAACAGTTCCAGGTTCGCCACCAGGATGCGCATCGCCGGATCGAAACGGTCGCGCTCCATCAGTTGCAGCGCCAGGCATTCCTGCAGATCTCGGGCGCAGACCCCCGCCGGGTCGAAGCCCTGCAGGACGGTCAGCACCTCCTCGACCTGCGCGATCGTGGCGCCGAGTTTCTCGGCGACCGAGGCGACGTCGGTGCGCAGATAGCCGGCCTCGTCGACCGCATCGATCAGATAGCGACCGATCATCCGGCGCATCGGATCGGCGACGGCCAACGCCAGTTGTTCGGCGAGATGATCGGCGAGCGAGATCTCGGCCGCCACGAAGGCCTCGAGATCGTAGCCTTCCTCCGACGAACCGCCGCGACCGGAGGCCTGCGACCAGCTGTCTCCGACGAGACGGGTCGGGTCGACCGCCTCGGGCGCCGCGTCGTCCTGAAAGACGTTGGTGTAGTCGGCGTCGAGCCGCTCGCCGATGTCGGGCGCATCGGCCTCGAAGGCGGTGTCGAGGGCCGGACCCGACCCGTCGGGTGCGGCTTCGGCCGCTTCCATCGAATAGTCGCCGGCCTCGCCGTCCGCCGACGACTCGGCTTTCGCCTCGCCGCCGGGCGCCTCGCTCGACGCTTCGGGCGCACCACGTTCCTCGCCCTCGTCGCGTTCGAGCAGGGGATTGCGTTCGAGTTCGGCGTCGACGTAGGCCACCAGATCGAGACTGCCGAGTTGAAGCAGCTTGATCGCCTGCATCAACTGCGGCGTCATCACCAGAGACTGGCTCTGTCGGAGCTCCAGTTTCGGGCTGAGCGCCATCCGGCGGTCGCATCCTCTCGTCGCGAACCCGGAGCGGTTGGTCCGGTTCTTGCCTGTCGAAAGACAAGTGTTATCCCACCCGGCCGGTGGGGCAAAGAAAATTCTCGCCGCTTGGCCTTCGCAAGAATCCGGATGGTTCAGAAACTGAACCCTTCGCCGAGGTAGAGGCGACGGACGTCGGGGTTGTCGACGATCTCGCGCGGGTGGCCCTCGGTGAGCACGTGGCCGCCGGCGATGATGAAGGCCCGATCGATCAGACCCAGCGTTTCGCGGACGTTGTGGTCGGTGATCAGAACGCCGATGCCGCGCTGCGTCAGGTGACGCACCAACGCCTGGATGTCGCCGACGGCGATCGGATCGATGCCGGCGAAGGGTTCGTCGAGCAGCATGAACGACGGCCGCGACGCCAGTGCCCGGGCGATCTCGCAGCGTCGCCGTTCGCCGCCGGAGAGCGCGATCGACGGCGACTTCCTGAGGTGCTCGATGCGGAATTCGGCGAGCAGTTCCTCGAGGCTGTCGCGGCGGCGACGGCGGTCGCTCTCCACCACCTCCAACACCGCCATGATGTTGTCCTCGACCGACAGGCCGCGGAAGATCGAGGCCTCCTGCGGCAGATAGCCGATGCCGAGGCGGGCGCGGCGGTACATCGGCAGATTGGTGATGTCGTAGCCGTCGAGTTCGATGCGGCCGGCGTCCGGGCGGATCAGGCCGGTGATCATGTAGAAGACGGTGGTCTTGCCGGCGCCGTTGGGGCCGAGCAGGCCGACCGCCTCGCCGCGATGGACGTCGAGCGAGACGTTCTCCACCACTCGCCGCTTCTTGTAGGCCTTGGCCACCGACCGAACGACCAGCCCGTCGGAGGGCGTGGATGCATCGACCATGTGGCCACCGTCGGAGGCGGGCGCCAGAGTGCGCGCGGCGAGGCCGGCGGAGAGGGGCAACAGTCTCAAGGCGGGGCTCCCGAGCCGGGGGGTGCGGGGTGGGACGAGAGTGGGCTCACTGGCCGGCGGGCTTGGCGCCGTCCTTCTGCGGTTCGAGGATCAACTGAACCCGCCCGCCGGTGTTCTCGAGCTTGTAGCGGCCGGTCTTCAGGTCGACGGACAGCTTGTCGCCACGCGCGACGTTCTTGCCCTGGGTGAGCACCACCGTACCGGTGATCTGGGCATTCTGCGAACGCATGTCGAACCAGCCCTGGTCGCCGGTGACGGTCTGGTCCTTCTGATTGATCAGCACCCGGCCCTCCGCCTCGAAGCGGCGGATCTGCTGGTTCGAGCCGCCGGCGGTCTGGGCGATGCCCTCCGATGCCTTGCCCTCGTAGAACACCTTGAGGCGTTGCGTCTTCAGCACCGTGTCCTTCTGGGTGACGTTGACGTTGCCGGTGAAGACGGCGTTGCGGTCGCGGTCGAACACCTCGAGAGCGTCGGCCTCGATCTGGATCGGATCCTTGCCGTTCGAGCCGAAGCCCTTGAATGCCTCCGACATCGCGCCTTCGCCGGCGGCGAATGCCGGAGCGGTGAGGAGACCGGCGAGAAGGCCGACCGTGAAGAGGCCGGCGAGACGGAACGTGGTGTTCGATCGGGTCATGGTCATCTCACGGACGCGGAGGAGAGGGCGGCGCCCCTTCGCCGGCGGCCGCGCCAGGGAGGAGGTGCATACGGACGTTACCAGTGAAACGGATGTGATGGCCACCGTCCGAGACGTCGACCGAGCCGGCTTCGATGCGCCCGGTGCGACCGGTGATCAACACCTCCGCACCGGTGAAGATGTGGCCGTTGGTCAGGTCCGCCTCGGCGTGCTCGCTGGTGGCGCGCCAGCCGGTCGAGGTGGTGACCCGTACGGAGCCGTCGAGGGTCAGCCATTCGCGGGTTCCATCGTAGCGACCGCGGCTCGATTCGATCTTGGTCCAGCTGCCGTCCGCCATCTCGATTCGTCCGTCGATGCCTTCGAGACCGATGATCTTCGGATTCTGGATGTTCTGGAAGGCGCGTTGGGCCGAGACGTCGTAGGCGCGGCCTTTGGCGTTGCCGCTGAGGTGGGGCTCGACCATGGTCAGGCCGTCCTTGGAGAAGAGCACGTTCTTGACGTCGAGGGTGCCCTGCAACCGCGCCTTCACCCAGGCGACGCCGACGATCCCCACCACGATCGTCACCGCGGCGACCGGCAGGAGGATCTTCAAGCGGCGAACACGGCGGGAATGGCGGTCGGCGGCGAGGCGCGCCGCGGTCGGCAGCGGTGCCGGGCGGGCGCGCGGCATCGGCGCGGCGTGACGTAGATCGTCGCCGCCGATCCCTCCCCCGCCGATCGCACCGTCCACCATGTCGCTCATGTCGCGTTCCACCGCGTGATCTCTCGCCTCCCTGATGGACGGAGATCGTGGCTCAGGAATGGTCGAAGATGTCGCTTTCGGTCCAACCCATGAGGTCGAGCCGTGCCCGAGTGGGCAGGAAATCGAAACAGGCCCGGGCGATGTCGCCGCGTCCCTCGCGTTCCAGCACCGGCTTCAGCTTCGCCACCAGCGCATGGAGATGCAGCACGTCGGACGCGGCGTAGGCCAATTGGGCCTCGCTCAACTCGGCGGCGCCCCAGTCGGAGGACTGCTGCTGCTTGGACAGCTCGACCCCGAGCAGATCTCGACACAGGTCCTTGAGGCCGTGGCGGTCGGTGTAGGTGCGGACCAGCTTGGACGCGATCTTGGTGCAGAACACCGGTTGCGGCATCACCCCGAAGGCATGGAAGAGCACGCCGAGATCGAAGCGGGCGTAGTGGAAGATCTTGGTGACCGCCGGATCGCCGAGGAGCTTCTCGAGATTGGGCGCACGCTTCTGGCCGATCGCGATCTTGACCACGTCGACGGTGCCGTCGCCGGGGGACAGTTGCACCACGCACAGCCGGTCGCGATGCGGCAAGAGCCCCATGGTCTCGGTGTCGATGGCGACGCTGTCGCGATAGTTCGCCAGGTCCGGCAGATCTTCGTGATGGAAACGGATGGTCATGGGAGGGCAACTCCGGCGCGATCGCGCGGTCGGCGCGAAGCAGCCTGCTCCGCCCGCGTCGCGCCCCCATACCACGGGCCGCGGCGCGAAACGACCCCCGCGCATCGGGGATCGCCGCCCCGCGTCACACCCCGCCGTGGGCGCCGAGGACGGCTCCGGCGACGGTGACGACGGCCGCGGTCGACAGCACCCGGTGCATCGTGAGCACGATCGCCATCGTTCCCTCCGGATCGCGCGCGGCGCGCGTCGAGAACCAGCGATGCAGGACCAGCGGCTCGAGCACGAACAGCACCAGGGTGAAGATCACCCACAGTGCGACCATGGCATTCATGAACCAGAAGCGCCCCGGGTCGAGGAAGCGGTCGAAGGCCGCCATCCGCCAGGTGAGCCAGAAGCCGGAGAGACCGGCGATCGCGGTGGAGATTCGAGCCTGGAAGGCGAAGCGACCCTCCACCTCCTCGAAGAAGGCGACGCGGCGCGCCGGCTCGGCGAAGCGCGACACCGCCGGCAGCACCACGAAGGTGACGAACCACACGCCGCCGATCCAATGGACCACCGCGGCGACGTGGATCGCCCGGAGAATCGTGAACTCGTCCATGGACCCGGTCACTCCGCCGGCAGGCGGAGATTACCGAAAGCTTCGGCACCGAGGTTGCCGGAGAGGAACCGCGAGGTGACGAGATCGACGCTGGCGACGTGCCCGGCGACCAGTTCGCGCAACACCTCGCCGATGAGACGGCGGATCTTCACCGCGTCACCGGCCGCGATCACCGCACGGGCGGCGTCGAATTCACCGAGCAGCAGCGCGTGCTGGGTCTTGTGGCAATGGGCGATCGGCAGATCGTGGGCGTCGATCAGCGTCTCCTCGCGGGCGAAGTGATCGCGCACTTCGGCATCGATCTCGCCGAAGAGTGCCGCCAGATCGCCGTCGGCGGTCGCCTCGACACGATCGAACATCGCTTCCAGGATCTCATGGTCGGCGTCCATCTCGGGAACGCCCAGTGTCAGGACCGCCGTCATCGCACCCTCGTCACGATCTGCTCATCCGTCCGCTGCCTAGGCTCGTCGGCGTGGCGCCGCCTTGACCGATGTCGAGCGGAGCCGAGAAAAACCTTCGTCGAGCTTGCCGGCGGTCCCCCCCTCTCTCCATGATGTGGCGCAGGATTCAACCCTTCGACGGCGCGACGGGTCGCCGCAGCCGCGCTTCTCATCTCACGCGAGGACAGACACATGAGCTTCCAGGGCAAGACCGCGCTGGTGACCGGTTCGACCAGCGGCATCGGCCTCGCCGTCGCCACCCGCTTCGCTTCGCTGGGGGCGAACGTCGTTCTCAACGGTTTCGGCGACGCGGCCGAGATCGAGAAGATCCGCGCCTCTCTCGCCGCCCAGTTTGGCGTCGAGGTGCGCTACGACGGCGCCGACATGTCCAAGCCGGCCGAGATCGCCGCGATGGTGGAGAAGGCCGTCGGCGAGTTCGGCGCCGTCGACATTCTGGTCAACAACGCCGGCATCCAGTTCGTCTCGCCGGTGGAAGATTTTCCGATCGAGAAGTGGGACGCGATCATCGCGATCAACCTGTCCTCGTCGTTCCACACCATCCGCGCCGCCCTGCCGGCGATGAAGGCCAAGGGTGCGGGCACGATCATCAACATCGCCTCGGCCCATGCGCTGATCGCCTCGCCGTTCAAGTCGGCCTA